>NZ_JAMCOU010000030.1:0-51426 GCF_023499985.1 Acinetobacter amyesii
CTGACAAAAATTTGCTCAAATAAACTTCGAGTAATTTCTACCATCAATCAATGAAAATAATTTCGATCAATCAATCAGTAAAAATCCACACAAGTTGTTCTTCATAATCTCTTAATGATCTTTCTAACATCTCGTCAATGCTAGAAGCTGGACTTCGATAAACTTAACAACTCAACGCTTTGCGTTTCGTTCGTTTCCGTCTATCTCGTCGGTATGGTGCTCATTATAGAGCAATTTCTTACACGTGCAAGTGCTTTTCACTCACAAAGAACACGAGTGTTTTATTTTTATGCACCATTATGGTTCAAAAAACACACTTTACTTACATAAATACATGATATTTATTACAAATATCATGTAAAATATTTTTCCTATTTTGTGCGCTTAGTTTTTTACAGGTGCTGCTTTAATCACCACACTCTGTATAACTACTGGGTTTACAGGGACATTCTGGTGCATTCCATAGTTCGCAGTTGGAACTTTTACGATTTTATCGACGATATCCATACCTTTAGTGACCTTACCAAAAACAGCATATCCCGCATTCATTGCACTTTTATTGAGAAAGTCATTGTCTGCAACATTAATAAAGAACTGACTACTTGCTGAATCAGGATGATTCATCCGTGCCATTGCCAATGTGCCGCGCTTATTATTCAAGCCATTACTTGATTCATTCTTAATCGCCGCTTTTGTTGGTTTCTCCTGCATTTTGACATCCATGCCCCCACCCTGAACCATAAATCCAGGAATCACGCGATGAAAGATTGTACCGTTATAAAATTTTTCTTTTGCATAGCTTTCAAAGTTTTTTGCTGAGATAGGTGCCTTGTCATTGAATAGTTCAATTTCAATATTGCCTTGAGAGGTTTTCATTTCGACAATAGTATTGGCAGCAAAACTGCTTAAGCTCACACAGCCAAGTGCTACAGTAAATAAAATCTGTTTTAACATTTGCTAACTCTTCTGATTGATCTCGTACTTGTTATTGACTGTATATTAGTCTTTGATGATTAAAAAGTAATTATTCTGCCATTATTAAAACGAGAACAATGATGACGCAAATAATACCGTCGGACACTCCATTAACACATTTACCACCTTGGCAACTGCGTGGCGATGCTTTTATTTTAAATTATTGGCTCTCTCCGAATTTTATCCAACAAGCGCAAATGTTCCGTTTAGCGACATCAGCTTTGGGTCGTGTGGTTCAGGTGTTATTGGTCCGATACCATGATTCGCCTGTGGGTCCTTATGACGAATTGCTGATTTTAGATCACCCTTTATGGAGTAAGAAAAGGTTAAGTTCGATACCTAAGATTTATGTTTCGACAGATATCTCTGTCATTCATGGCCAAAAACTCTGGGGTATTCCTAAAGAGTTGGCAAAGTTTGAATGGCAACAACATGACAATGAAGTGGTCTGTACTATAGAAGTTGAACAACAAAAGATGCAGATCCGTTTAAAAAAATCACGTTTACAGCGTTCTTTCTATATTAATAGTCATCATATCCCTGCAGCGATGTTGCAAATCAGACAAGCGTGGGAAGGTAAGCGCTATCAATTTTCACCGAAGTTTCGCGGACGGCTATCTAAACTGAAACAGGTAGAATGGCACAACACACAGGACATTTTTCCAAATTTTTCTGAAGCACGATTATTGCAAAGCTTTTATGTCCCCGAATTTAGCCTCGTTTTTCCTGCTGCAAAAATCCAAGATAAATAACCCAATAAATAAAAACCCAGTGTTTCACGTGAAACACTGGGTTTACTTTATATAAAGGAATGATTAACTACGTTTATCCCAAAATTTACGGAACTTCGTACTGATCTCAATCACGTATTTTTTAGCTCGGTGCGAAACCGGGGTTAAGTTAATAAAGCCATGGGTTTGATCGGTATATTCTTGATAAAACACTTTCACCCCTTGCTGACGGAGTTTATGCGAATAAATTTCACCTTCGTCATGTAAAACGTCATGCCCTGCCGTCACGATATACGCGGGTGCGATACCTGCCAATTTTCCATAGGTTGGTGAAATTAATGGATCATCTAAGGCCACTGCATGTTGTTCCACATATAAAGCAGTTACGACATCAATATCTTTTTCAGTCAGAACCAAACCATCTTTATAAGCATAGAAAGATGGGTGGCGACTTTTGAAATCCACCACAGGATAAATTAATAGCTGAGCTTGCGGGGCAAAAACTTTCTGAGCACTGCGCTGCGCAACTGCGGTAGCAATATTGCCGCCTGCACTATCCCCTGCCACCGCAATTCGATTTTTTAGAATTTTAAACTGACGACTATTTTGATAAGTCCAAGCCAAGGCATCTTCACAACTTTGCATTAATTGAGCTGGGCTGGCTTCTGGTGTTAAAGGATAATCAATACTTAAAACTTGTGTTTTGGCATGCACAGCCAATAAACGACAAACTTCATCATGCGTGTCTAAACCACCCACCACAAAACCACCACCATGATAAAACACGATCATCGGTAATTTTTTATTTGGAGCAGGATGATAATGACGCGCAAACAGCGTTGCACTTTGTAAAGGTAGACGTATATCTTGCACTTGTTTCACAAAGGTCGGCTTGGTCTTGATCGACTCCATCTGTAAATCAAATAATTTACGAGACTTCACATAGTCTTCGGTCACAAAGCCTGACTTACCTTGCTTGAGTTGAGCCGCCATCATGCATTTCACCAGCGGATCTAATTCTGGAAAAATAAACGGATAATCGAGACGTTTTGCGAGGCTTTCTTTGGCAAAGTTAGGAAGACGATCAAGTAACCGAGCAGCCGTACCTTGGCCTTTATCTTTCATATTTTTAAGTGATTCATTCAATGCAAACATGCTCTATCCTTCGAATTATGCTCTTCATACTTTCTACATGATCTAGGTCAAATGTGACCATATTCACATATAAGTCTCAACATCGACATACATAGTACAGACCTAGTTAAGCTAATCTTCTTTTATAGAGTTGTCATTGACAATTTACCCAAGTTTTATGGGTTGATTATGCTAACCCATTCTCGATAAAGGATACTCACCATGGCTAAAAAGATCATCCTTCTGTCTTTTGCGACTGCTTTTTTGGCTGTAGGCTGCGTAGCATTCCCTGAAGATGGTTACTACGATGGACGTTATGATCAACGTTATGACCGCCGTTATGATCATAATGATCGACGCTATGATAATCGTTATGATCGCCGTTACGACAGTCGTTATGAACAAGACCGCCGTACATGGGAACGTCAGCAACAACAACGTAATCGTTTAGAGCTCGAACGTAGAAAGCAGCAACTTGACCAGCGTAACTGGGAACAGAATCGTAAAAATCAACAAGAGTGGGATCGTCGTAAAAACGAACTCGAACGTCAACGTCTAGAACAACAGCGTAAATACTCTGAAGCTGAACGTCGTAAACGTGCTGAACAAGATCGTCAAAAAGTCAGCAAAGAGCGTCAGCGCTTAGAAGAACAGCGCCGTAAAGCCAGTCAAGATCGTAGAAAACAAATTGAGCAAGAGCGCAAAAAAAATATTCAAGATTTAAGAAAGGCATCAGATCAACAACGTAAAGCGGCTGAAGAACGTCGTCGCGCATGGGAAAATCGCCGTTAATTGATGTTTTTTTCAGATCGGTTAGAAGTAAAAAGCTCATCTACAGGATGGGCTTTTTTTCGTTCACTAAAAATAGAAAAGGTAAAAAAAAGCAATAGAAAAAAAATAGACAGAAGAGGCATCCTATCTTCTGTCTATTCTTGACTGCCTGTTGTTACAGGTCAGAGAGCATTAAACAATCTTATTGCTGAACTGTAGGTTGTGGTGCAGGCGCAGATTGAACTTCAGCACCTTGAGCTGATGGATCTGCTTGAACCACAGCACCCGATTGCTCTGTTGTTACAGATGCTTCAGTTGCAGACGTTACTTGTGCGGTTTCCGGAGATTCTACAGTTTCTTGAGAAGTACAACCCACCGCAGCTAAACCAAAACCTAAAACTGCGACAGCGAATAAACCAATTTTTTTCATCTTCATTATTTCCTTCATTGAATCATTAAAAGCAAAGCTCAACTTTGCCCGAGTCATAATGGAAAAAAATTCTGTGAAGTTCCCACCTTCTGAGTTGTACTTTGTACGAGGCACGGTACAGCTTATGAAATGTTTTATTAATTAGGCGGTTTTCTTTCATTTTAAGGCTTTACATCATTTTTTTAACTCAAGTGCTTTGTTTTTTATTAAAAAAATAAATATAAATGATTTTGAATAAAGCGTGATCACAGCTTTTGAATACAACAAAGTTCAACAAAACTTGCAACTCAGTTACTTAAGTGGCTGTTTTTATAAATTTCATGCAAAAAAAAGCCTGCTTATGAGAGAAGCAGGCCATGAAAAACACATTTGAAATAAATTAAGAAACTACAGCGATAGAATCTGAAACAAAGAATACTGTGCTGATCATTTTTTGTGAAATATTTAATAAAACTGATACTAAGAGTTTTTATGTATAAATATTAACCACTATTTTTTGAGGCAAAAAAAATGCTGATTCTTGGGAAATCAGCATGGAAAAGTGTTTCTAAAATCTAGAGGTAGTCACCATATCCCTCTCTCCAGTGGATATGGTCACTTCCGATAGATAAATTATGCAAATTTTCAGGCACAAAGAGAAACCGTTAAAATTTATGATGAAAATCTATAAATCCGATCAAAATATGATTATACATTCAAATCAATAATTTATATTTTCATAGAATTTAATTTTGCAGTCGATATTTGGCTGAAAAACCATTTATTTGAATAAAAAATTGCATTTAATCGCTGACTTCGCTTGAATTTTTATACCCTGCCCCGATTTCTTTTATTAATCATGAATTCAAAACGCATGGCAGTTACGCATCGATGTCGTTTGAACGCACAGCTATAAGGACTGAACATGTTTAAGAACCCATTTAAACGGAGTAAATCAATGGCGACTGAGCAAAACCAAGACGCTCAAGATCTTCAACAAGAGCAAGCAGAACAGCAAACTCAAGCTGAAAACGAGCAAGCTGAAGTTTCAGTTGAAGATTTACAAGCACAAATCACCAATTTAGAAGAAAGCTTAAAACTTGAAAAAGCACGTACTGCAAATGCCGTATATGAAGCGCAAAAAAGTGTAGAGCGCATTCAACGCGAATCTGAAAAGCATAAAGATACTGTGCTGGAAAAATTTGCAAAACAATTGCTTGAGTCAGTTGATAACCTTGAACGCGCGATTGCTGCGGCAGGTGATGAAAAATCAGGTTTATCTGAAGGTGTAGAACTTACACTGAAATCATTGCTCAGCACTTTAGAAAAATTTGGTGTGGTTGCTGTGGATACTGCAAATGGTTTCAATGCAGATCTTCATCAGGCTGTGGGCATCGATCCAAATGCCAAATCGAATGAAATCGGAACAGTATTGCAAAAAGGCTATAGTTTAAACGGTCGCCTATTACGCCCTGCTATGGTTATGGTTGGTGCATAAAGACAAATTTTCTGAGACGAATTAAAAATTTTAACCAATATTACTTGAAAATTTTTGATTGGCTCTCATATCGGATAACAAGCGAAAACATCGTAAAAGAATTTTAGAGGAAACATCCAAATGGCGAAAATCATTGGTATTGACTTAGGTACTACAAACTCTTGCGTAGCAGTACTTGAAGGCGACAAAGTAAAAGTAATCGATAACGCTGAAGGCGCTCGTACAACCCCATCTATTATTGCGTATAAAGACGGCGAGATCCTTGTCGGTCAATCTGCTAAGCGTCAAGCAGTGACTAACCCTAAAAACACATTATTTGCAATCAAACGTTTGATCGGTCGTAAGTACCAAGACCAAGCTGTGCAAAAAGATATCGGCCTTGTACCTTACAAAATCATCAAAGCTGACAATGGCGATGCTTGGGTTGATGTAAACGACAAGAAACTTGCACCACAACAAATCTCTGCTGAAATCTTGAAAAAGATGAAAAAAACAGCTGAAGACTACCTTGGTGAAACAGTAACTGAAGCGGTAATTACTGTTCCTGCGTACTTTAACGATGCTCAACGTCAAGCGACTAAAGATGCAGGTAAAATTGCTGGTTTAGATGTTAAACGTATCATCAACGAACCAACAGCTGCTGCACTTGCGTTCGGTATGGACAAAAAAGAAGGCGACCGTAAAGTTGCGGTTTACGACTTAGGTGGTGGTACTTTCGACGTATCAATCATTGAAATCGCTGACCTTGATGGCGACCAACAAATCGAAGTGTTGTCTACAAACGGTGATACATTCCTTGGTGGTGAAGACTTCGATAATGCATTAATTGAATACTTGGTTGAAGAGTTCAAGAAAGAACAAAGCGTAAACTTGAAACAAGATCCGCTTGCACTTCAACGTTTAAAAGAAGCTGCTGAAAAAGCAAAAATCGAGCTTTCTTCTTCGAATGCAACAGAAATCAACCTTCCATACATCACAGCAGATGCGACTGGTCCTAAACACTTAGTGATCAACGTGACTCGCTCTAAACTTGAAGGTTTAGTTGCTGAATTGGTTGCTCGTACAATTGAACCATGTAAGATTGCACTTAAAGATGCAGGTCTTTCAACCTCTGACATCTCTGACGTAATCTTGGTGGGTGGTCAGTCTCGTATGCCACTTGTACAACAAAAAGTACAAGAGTTCTTCGGCCGTGAGCCACGTAAAGACGTGAACCCAGATGAAGCTGTAGCGATGGGTGCTGCGATTCAAGGTGCAGTACTTTCAGGTGATAAAACTGACGTACTTCTTCTTGACGTAACTCCGCTTACACTTGGTATTGAAACAATGGGTGGCGTGTTAACAGCGATCATTGAGAAAAACACGACGATTCCTGCGAAGAAATCTCAAGTGTTCTCAACTGCTGCAGACAACCAACCAGCTGTAGACATTTCAGTTTACCAAGGTGAACGTAAAATGGCTCAACAAAACAAATTGTTGGGTAACTTCCAATTGGGCGATATTCCACCTGCTCCACGTGGTGTACCACAAATTGAAGTATCATTTGACATCAACGCTGATGGTATCTTGAAAGTATCTGCAAAAGATAAGAGCACAGGTAAAGAGCAATCAATTCAAATTAAAGCTAACTCTGGTTTGAGCGATGCTGAAATTGAAGCGATGATCAAAGATGCTGAAGCGAATGCTGAAGAAGATCGTAAATTTGAAGAATTAGCGAAAGCACGTAACGAAGCTGATGCACTTGTTTCTTCTGCTCAAAAAGCAGTAAAAGATCTTGGTGAACAGGTAACTGCTGATGAGAAATCTGCAATCGATGCTGCTGTAGCTGAGCTCGAAGCAGCGACTAAAGAAAACGATGTAGATGCAATCAAAGCGAAAACTGAAGCACTTCAAAACATCATTATGCCGATCACTCAACGTGCTTATGAAGCTGCACAAGGTCAAGGCGGTGCTGAAGGTTTTGATCCTAACGCTTTCCAAGGCGCTGAAGGTCAAGCTCAAAAAGCAGATGACGGCGTTGTAGATGCTGAGTTCACTGAAGTGAAAGATGACAAAAAATAATTTGTCGCTTTAACTGAGTCTTTCAAAGCTCAAAAAGACCGCGCGAAAGCGCGGTTTTTTTGTGGATGATTTTATCTGCATCAGGCAATATTCAAATAACACGCAAACGTTCAAACAGCCACATTCTTCTCGACTGCCAATCTGTCTATACTTAGATTTGCATAGCGCTAAATTTCAGTTAAATTAATGCAAAATAATCAAGTTTTGCGACGCTATGCGTTTGATTTTAATTATTGTTGTCATCGTTTTGAGTACTTGGTGGATCTATCAAACCAAGCAGCATCCTCAACTGAAATTTAATTCAATTTCAGATCGACTTTTACACCCTCTCGATACCCGACTGCGTTATCGGGTTGCTGATGTTGATCCGCGTTTTGGATTAAGCCAGCAACAAGTCATTCAACTTAGCCAAGAAGCCGCAGAGATATGGCATAAAGGGACACTCAAACCGTTATTTATCTATGACCCAAATGCACAACTGGCGATCCATCTAATTTATGATGATCGCCAAGAACAATACAATGCCTATAAGCAAGTCCAAAAGACCTTAGCCGCAGATAAAGCCCGTAATGATTTATATGCCGAGAACTTAGCAAATTCGAGAAAAGGTCTGGAGATGAATGAGCAACAGCTCCGATCAAAACAAGCCATGATCCGTGCGGAAATCGCACAGCTGTCGCAAGAACGTATGAATTGGAGCCGAATAGAGCATGCACAAGACCCCAATATGCAACGCGTTGAAAGAGAACTTGAGCAAGTTAAAGCACAAGCGATGCAATTAGACCAAGAAATAGATCGATTTAATCAGCAAAATGATCAATTTAACCAACAAGTCTTAAGCTATAACCAGCAAATCGATCAATATAATGCAGGCGTGATACAAGCCAGTCAGCGCTTTCCTGCTCGAGAGTTTCATAAAGGCGTTTTTATGGGGGATCAGATTCAGATTTATCAATTTGATGCCGAAGATGATTTACGCCTTACCCTTGCCCACGAACTCGGACATGCTCTCGGCTTATCTCACCATAATGACCCTGCTGCATTAATGTACCCAATCTTAGGCGCGCAACAATTAGAAAACTTTAAACTGATGCCAGCAGACCAAGGCTTACTATATTATCGTTAGAACACCCTGAGCAAAAAAAACCATACAATCTATAAGGATATTATAGGATTCACCAACAATAATTAGCATTTCATGTTATTGTTGATTTGCAATAATTCCCTTATATCAATGACATCTTACGTGGAGAGCAATGTGAGTTACTACCATATCTTAATTGAAGTGAATGACCACATCAGCACGATTGAACAAACCCGTGATATTGAGATTTTTGATATTACAGACATTCAACCTTATCTCCATGCGGTACTTTTACCCTTTTTTAATGAGCAATTAATTGAGCTCGAAGACGAAAATCTTGAGTTTAAAGATGTCTTGCATTTACAGGTCAAACAAACCCTATTGCCGATCCGTGACCTCATCGAAGAAGAACAACGCCTGCTTCCGAGTGATACCGATGTCACCATTACGGCATATGAAATTTTTAATAATTATCAATTGACTCAAGACGTGACTACCGTAATTTTAGATCTATTAGAAGCACTAAAATTTGAAGCCTAATATCGATTTTAAACATTAAAAAAGCCCTCTAAATGAGGGCTTTTTATGGCTCAATTCATCATCGCGATTAGATCGAGAATGAAGATCCACATCCACACGTGGTTGTCGCATTCGGGTTTTGAACCACAAATCGAGAACCTTCAAGACCTTCAATATAGTCGACTGTTGAACCAACTAAATATTGATAGCTCAGTGAATCAACCAACATCTTCACATCACCATTGATAAATTCAGCATCATCTTCGTTTTGGCTTTCAGCAAAATTAAACCCATATGAGAAACCTGAACAACCACCACCAGTCACATATACACGTAACATAAGGTCTTGATTACCTTCACTCTCACGCAATTGGCGTACTTTATTGGCAGCATTGTCAGTCAGCACAAGTGCTTGAGCATTCATGATGGATTCCTCTGAGTCATTGGGGTGTCTTTTAAAAAGAAAAGACCATATTTCAAGTATAACATACTCAATATATGGTCAGTCTTCACAGTTTAAAGTTAAATCAGAGTATTTTTCTCAAGATTCATTTAAAACTTATTTATAGTTTTCTTCCTGTAATGCGCATTCGAAGTTTTTCGGATCTTGTTTACAGCGGAATTGCCATAATAGTTTCATCATTCGCTTGTCGTAGATACCACGTTTAGTCAAATCGATACGCGCTTCACGCATCATTTTTTGATAACCAGCTTTGTCTGCTGTTGGAACATCCATCCAATATTTGGCTGGAATTTCTGACTTCATTTTGCCTAATATCGTGAATGCACGAGGTAATTGTGTTTTGACCCAATCACGTGATTTTTGCCCATACCCCGCTGGGAATTTATCTGGGCGAATAATAATATTTCCCGTCACTTGTAAAATTGGATAATTGACAATTGCGCCTTTGCTGCCTAAACCTTTATGTAATTCTAATGGTTTGAACACAGCTGCAGGAGCACCAATAATATCCACCTGACCATTGTTAAATTTAGCGCCAAAATTGGTTACATCGGCACTGACCGCTTGAGCCCCGACCTGCTGCACCATAATTTTCTGTGCTTCATCGTAGTCAAGCACCGCAATTTTTTTACCTGCGGCTTTAGCGACAGTATTGATACTACGATCATTCACCAACAGGTAGGCATCACCAACAGGTATCACACCTGCCACTTCATATTTACTATTAACCATGCTCTTCGCAAATGTTGGACTTGCAAGACCTTGCATAACTTTTACGGCCAATTTCAAATCTGGAATCGCACCAATGGCATCTAAAGAACCAGTAAAATTATTGAATTGGCGACCACGCATACCAGTAACACTGATCCCATCACATTTACCGGCTTTAAAATCTTCTGCAATCACTGCTTCATTTTGACCGACGCGGAGCTCAATGTCTGCGCCCCAGTTTTTTGCCGCCAATTGATAATCTTTCATCAGGGTAAAAACATCACCATTTTTACCGACCAAATCAAATACGCATACCACTTGCTTCGCTTGAGCTACGCCATTTACCGCTATTAATGCAGCAGCAACGCTCAATGCCTTTGTCCATTGTTTCATACTGACTTTCCTTGTTTTTTACTGTTTTTGTTTTTTAACCATTTTTTGAATTTTGGGTCATGCTGAGTTCGATTCAATTGACTCACAGCCCTCGATTTGAATTTAGATTACCTGAATATTTTGCTCACTCAATGGCGAGAATGACCTGTAAATTTGCAAAAAAAAGCCTGGATAAATCCAGACTTTTTTCTTTAAATATCAGCTTATTCGCCGCCAAGTGAACATTCAAAATTGGCTTTATCGACAGAACAACGTGCCTTTTTCAAAACAGACATCATGCCTGCATCATAAATGCCACGCTTCGTCATATCCATACGACCTTCACGCAGTAATTTTTGATATTTGGTTTTATCTTCTGCACTTAGGTTAAGTTTATATTTCGCAGGAATACCCGCTTCTAGACGGTTAATCATCGCGATACTCTTCGGTAAGTGTTTCACAAACCAATCACGTGATTTTTGACCAAAGCCTGCAGGGAACTGATCAGGACGAATAATAAAGTCCGCAGTCACTTGTAGAACTGGGAAGTTAAACATCGCACCATTGGTACCTAAACCTTTATAGATCTCTAATGGTTTGTAGGCATATGCAGGCGCACCCACCATATCCACCTGACCATTATTAAACTTCGCCACAAAGTTAGATACATCTGAAATCACAGCTTGAGCGCCGACACGTTGCACCATAATTTTTTGTGCTTCGTCATAGCCTAATACTGCAAACTTTTTACCTGCTGCTTTTTCAATTGAGTCAATTTTCTTGTCTTTGACAAAGATGAATGCTGAACCCAGTGGGGCAATACCCGCCACTTCGTATTTTTTACCACCTAGGTTACTAACCATTTTTGCAGCATTACGTTGGTCTAATGCAAAGGTAATCGCACGTTGCGCAATCGCATTGCTCGGTGCGCCACCCAGCGCATCAATAGAGCCTGCAAATTTATTGTACTGACGGGCACGCATCGCCGTCATAAATACGCCGTCACATTTACCTGCTTTAAAGTCATTGTCGGCTACTGCTTCGTCTTGACGCGGAATTAAGTTAATTTCAGCACCCCAGCTTTTTGCTGCAAGCGCCCATTCTTGAGCCATTTGATATGACTCGCCTGACTTACCCAGTAAGTCAAATACACAGATATCTACTTTTGCTGCCTGAGCTGAACCAGCAAAGCCAATTGCAGCAAACGTAGCCAATGATAGGAGCGTTTTTTTCATTCTATTTTCCTTTCAAATCTTTTTATGGTTCAGAGGTGTCCTTACACAAGCCCGATATTAAGCAAGTTAAATTAAAAAAAATAGAGCATTTACTCCATTTATTTATGTCATTTTGGCATATTCTGTTTTTCTGTGATGCATATCACTTTTTATTCAAAGTGAAATTATAAATATAATCATCATCTTATATTTGCAAAAATGGCTTTTTACATTTACAGCGATTGCATCAAAATTTACAAAGAAATACAGAAAAAAGCTTATTCACCCGCCACTGAACACTCAAAATTGGTTCGCTCAATCGTACAACGGGCTTTTTTTAGTACCGTCATCATGGTGGAGTCATAGATCCCTTGTTTGGTTAAATCCATCCGTCCTTCACGCAATATTTTCTGATACTTCAACTGATCATCTTTGCTGAGATTCATCTTATATTTGGCAGGAATTTCAGCTTCCATACGTTTCACCATGGCAAAACTTTTTGGTAATTGCTTAACAAACCATTGCCGAGAAAGTTCAGCAAAACCTTCTGGGAATTTATTATTACGAATAATCAGGTCTGCCGTGACATTCACCACAGGAAAATTCACCATCGCCCCGGTAGTGCCTAAGCCTTTTGAAATTTCGAGTGGCTTAAAGGCATAAGCTGGCGCAGCCACAATTTCAACTTCGGCCTGATTAAACTTGCGAATAAAATTAGAAATTTCTGACATCACTGGCACAGCGCCAACACGGTCGACCATCACTTTTTGCGCATAATCATAATGCAAAATGGCAAATTTTTTACCTTCAGCTTTTTCTAAATTATTGATATTGCGATCACGGACAAAAATGTAGGCTGAACCAATTTGCCCGATCCCTGCCACTTCATAACTATCTTTGCCTAGATTGCTAATCAGTCGTTTACTGTTCCGTTTATCTAAGACATAGGTAATGGCTTTTTGTGCGATAGTATTATTCGGTACACCGCCAATGGCATCAATCGAACCGGCAAATTTGTTATACGCACGTGCCCGCATCGAGGTCATATAAAATGCGTCACATTTCCCTTCTTTAAAATCTTTATCGACTTTGGATTCATCTTGATATGAAATCAGTTGAACTTGTGCTCCCCATGCCTTACTAGCCAGAGACCACTCTTCCATCAGCTTATAAGATTCCCCTGCTTTTCCAAGTAAATCGAACACACAAACCTTCTGATTGGCATAGCTTTGTGCAGACATCACACCTGAAAGAAGCGATAAAATTAAAATTCCTTTTCTCATTTCTTATATTCCCAATATGTTTTATTAATCCATTTAAAACAACAACTTGAAATATTTTTTTAATACTAAAGCCCGTTCAATATACCTAAATACGTGGAATCTGTCACATTTTTTCAGATGGTTGCGATGCTTTGTTTTTTCTTTTGCAAAGCCATCCATTAGAATAGCCACACATTCTTCTTGTTTAGTTAGTTCCATGATTCAGTTAGACCAACTTTCCATTCGTCGCGGTGGGCGTGTTTTATTTCAAAAAGCATCTATGCAATTGCATCCAGGCTGGAAAATCGGCTTAACCGGTGTAAATGGTGCGGGTAAATCGACTCTTTTTTCTGCGCTTTTAGGTGGAATGGAGTCTGATGGTGGTTCATTAACTCGTCCTGCGGTATGGACCGTCGCGCATATGGCACAAGAAATCAAAGCACTTGATATGAAAGCGATTGATTTCGTTCTATCAGGCGATGAGGAATATTGGGATATACAACATAAACTTGAACATCCAGAACAATTAGACAATGAAGCGTTGGCACACTTATATGGCCGATTTGATGAAATCCATGGCTATACAGCTCCATCCAAAGCCTCACAACTGATGGCCGGCCTGGGTTTCTTTGAACATCAGTCCCAGCTCAATGTTTCAAGCTTTTCAGGTGGTTGGCGTATGCGTTTAAACCTTGCGCGTACCCTGATGAGCCGTTCCGACCTCTTATTACTCGATGAACCAACCAACCACTTAGACTTAGATGCGATTTTGTGGTTAGAAGATTGGTTAAAAGCTTACGAAGGTACACTAATCTTGATTTCACATGACCGTGATTTCTTAGATGCGGTGACTGATCATATTTTACATATCGAAAATCAAGAGCTGACACTTTACACCGGCAACTATTCGACCTTTGAACGCACCCGCTCTGAGCGCTTGGCACAACAACAACAAGCCTATGAAAAGCAGCTTGAAACCCGTGCGCATCTCCAAAAATTTATTGACCGTTTTAAAGCCAAAGCGACTAAAGCTAAGCAGGCTCAAAGCCGTATTAAACAATTAGAACGCATGCAGGAACTTTCTGCGGCGCATGTCGATACACCATTTACCTTTAGTTTCCGTGAACCGACCAAAATGAGTTCACCACTGCTGCAAATGGAACACGCAGATATTGGCTATGGCGACAAACTGATCGTGACCAATGTAAACCTGCAAATTACCCCAACCAGCCGAATTGGTTTACTCGGGATGAATGGTGCGGGTAAATCAACCTTAATTAAATCGTTAGTTGGTGACCTTCCTTTATTACAAGGGACGCGCAAAGCCTCTGAACTGTTGAATATTGGCTATTTTGCTCAGCATCAAATGGATGCTCTAGATGGCAATGCCAGCCCGATGTTGCAACTATCTCGAATTGCTGACAAAAAAATCAGTGAAGCTGCATTACGTTCATTTTTAGGCAGCTTTGGTTTTAGTGGCGAACGCATGGATACACCAAGTGAAGGCTTTTCAGGCGGTGAACGAGCACGATTAGCTTTGGCTTTGATTGTTTGGCAACGTCCCAATGTTTTAATTCTAGATGAACCGACCAACCATTTAGACCTTGATATGCGTCATGCCCTGACTATGGCATTACAAGACTTTGAAGGCGCTGTGGTTTTGGTTTCGCATGAACGTCAATTGATTGCCAGCGTTTGTGACGAATTATTGTTGGTACATCATGGTAAATGTCGCGAATTTGATGGTGACCTCGTGGCTTATGCCGATTGGCTGCGTCAAGCACGGATTGACATGATGAAAAATAGCCAACAAGCCCCTTCTCCCATCAAATCTCAAGTTGAAACTAAACAGACGATTTCTAAAGTCGATAAAGAAGCGCAGCGTAAAGAAGCTGCACGTCAGCGTGAATTGACCCGCCCGATTCGTAAAAACATTGAAAAAAATGAAGCGCAAATCAGCAAAATTCAGCCACGCTTAAACGAAATCGAGGAATTATTAGCAGACAGTGCTTTATATGAAGCCAATCGTAAAGATGACTTACTCAAACTTATGAATGAGCAAACAGAATTAAAAGCCAAACTTGAATCTGTCGAAGAGCAAATGCTTGAATTAATGATGGAATTAGAAGAAATGGAAAGTAGTTTTCAGGCTTAATTTAAAAAGCAAAACCCTAGATTTGCATTATTAAGAAAACCTAACTTAAGCTCAAAAAATCAATCGCCGTGAAATTTAAATGTTCCACGGCGATTTTTTATTTAAACTTCACAATCATAATCACACTATAAATCTAAAAAATATTTAAAAAATCGAATGTTCATATCCAACTGATTATTGCATCGTTAAGGCATTTCTATTCGGAAAGAATCTAAAAATTCAGCGATCGCTTTTACCCTAATTTTGTAAATGAATTCAAAAAAATATACTTCACATCAAACTCATTACCACAGTTATCCACAAAAGCCATTTTTAAATTCAAATCTTAGTTTTAAATTCATTTTTATTTTTTAAATTCAAAATATCAAACCACCTTTTTGTGGATAAATATTTTTAAATAATGTTGTCCACAATTATAAATGACTTTGATGTTAAACACTATTAAATGTGAAAATTCACAAAACTTATCCACATTTGCAAGATGGATGCATTTTATCTCCATTCACGACATCAATTTAAACTTTTTATTGTTTAAGATAAGGCAGAAGGATGGGCTTTTTTTGCCTTTAAAAAACGTAATTCTTGTATTTTCCAGGTCTGATCAAAATGCCAGATTTCCTGTATTTGCTGCTGTGTTTCGGCTAAACCAATTAAAATTTTGCACTCAGTTTGGTCACGATTAAACTCATATTCTTCAAATTCTACGTCTGGTTTTTGTGGTTTCCAAACCCCATTCTTCACTGCATGTGCAATACGTTCATAGCGGACATAATTACTTTCGACACGCCCGTCTTGCTCATAAACCACCTTAAAGTGCTCATCTTCGTATTCGGCTAAAACGGTATAATTTCCGGTAAAAAATGCATTTACCCAGATGTCACGAATGTGTTCAAGTTGATTGTCCATCATATATAGACCTCTTATTTTTAGCTGCTAAGTTCAATTTGATTTGAGCTTAGCATCAGAATAAGTCAATTTTATAAAACACAAATTGGCGATTTAATATTCAATTTTATTTAAGATAGCATAAAAAAAAGCACTCCCAAGAGTGCTTTTTTGAATGATTCTGTAATCAGAATTTAGGCATCAATATCCGCATTTAACGCATTTTCTTCAATGAAGGCACGACGTGGTTCCACATCATCACCCATCAAGCAAGAGAACATACGATCAGCTTCAATCGCATCCTGTACCGTTACTTGCAGCATGTTACGGTTCTCAGGATCCATTGTAGTTTCCCAAAGCTGTTCAGCATTCATCTCACCCAAACCTTTATAGCGCTGAATCATCATGCCACGGCGTGAGTCTTGTAAGATGTTTTGCCAAACCTGATGGAAGCTGCTCACTGGAATTTTGCGCTCGCCTTTTTGTAGGTAAGCACCTTCTTCCAATAAGGTGAACCAACTCTTCGAATTTTTGAGTAAACGCGCATATTCACCTGAACCCAATAGACCTGAATCTAACAAGTATTGGTGTGGTAAATTATGAACATAGATGGTAATACGCGGGAAATAGGTCGCTGACTTATTGCCTTCAGTATCTTCATGCTCAAAAGTTTCTAAGCTTAATTCAGGACGTAGGCTAGGTTGAGTTTTCTCAATATTGGCACGTAGTTGCTCACCCCAAGTCTGTACATAGTCTTGGTTATTTGCTTGATCTAACTTAAAGCCTTCTACTGCCAATAAACCATCCAACACACTTGCAGGATAACGTACAGTCAGACGATGCAAGCTCTTTTGAGAGGTTTGATAATCCGCAATCACACCCGCTAAAGCCTCACCACGAATGGCTGGCGCTTCTGCACTGATGTGTAATTCAAGCTCATCAATTGCATTTGAAATCAGGTATGTCTCAAGTGCATCATTATCTTTAATGTACTGTTCTTGCTTGCCTTTTTTCAGCTTATACAACGGTGGCTGTGCAATATAAATATATCCACGTTCCACAAGTTCTGGCATTTGACGGAAGAAGAAAGTCAATAGTAGCGTACGAATGTGCGAACCATCGACGTCGGCATCGGTCATGATGATGATTTTGTGATAACGCAGTTTATCTGGGTTATATTCCTCACGGCCAATACCACAACCTAAAGCGGTAATCAGTGTTCCCACTTCTTGAGAAGAAATCATCTTGTCAAAACGTGCACGTTCCACGTTGAGGATTTTACCTTTCAGCGGCAAAATCGCTTGCATCTTACGGTTACGGCCCTGTTTTGCAGAACCACCCGCAGAGTCACCTTCGACTAAGTAAAGTTCAGACAACGCAGGATCTTTTTCCTGACAATCGGCCAATTTACCTGGCAGGCCTGCAATATCAAGCGCACTCTTACGACGAGTCATTTCACGTGCTTTACGCGCTGCATCACGCGCACGGGCTGCATCAATAATTTTGCCTGCAATAGATTTAGCGGCTTGGGGGTTCTCTAAAAGATATTCAGAGAACGATTTATTCATTGCTTGCTCAACCGCAGTTTTCACTTCGCTCGACACCAATTTTTCTTTGGTTTGCGAAGAGAATTTTGGATCAGGCACTTTCACCGAAACAATTGCAGTTAAGCCTTCACGCGCATCATCACCAGAAACCGCCACTTTCTCTTTTTTGAGTAAGTTTTCGCTTTCCATGTAGCTGTTTAAGCCACGAGTTAATGCAGCACGGAAACCCGCTAAATGCGTACCACCATCTTTTTGTGGAATGTTATTGGTAAAGCAACGAACATTTTCCTGATAAGAATCATTCCACTGCAATGCAACTTCTACACCAATGCCATTATCGGCTTGAGTAGTGAAGTGGAAGATATCATTCAGATGGGTTTTGCCTTGGTTGATATATTTTACAAACTCAGACAAACCACCTTCATAGTCATAAACGTGCTCTAGATTGATACGTTCGTCACGTAGCACAATTCGTACACCTGCATTCAGGAAAGATAATTCACGTAAACGACGTGCCAAAATATCGACATTAAAAATAGTCTGGCTAAAGGTTTCTGCACTAGGGTAGAAACGGACTGTTGTACCTGAAGTTTCAGTCACACCAGTTTCACGTAATTTATAGACAGGATCGCCATGGCGATATTCCTGCTCATAGCTCTTACCCGCACGACGAATATTTAATAGGAGCTTTTCTGATAAAGCGTTTACAACTGAAACGCCAACACCGTGAAGACCACCTGAAACCTTATAACTGTTATCGTCAAATTTACCGCCAGCATGTAGAATCGTTAAAATCACTTCTGCTGCAGAAACACCTTCTTCTGGGTGAATGTCGGTAGGAATACCACGGCCGTTATCCGATACGCTTACAGATTCATCTTCATGAATGGTGACTTGAATTTCGTCACAATGACCTGCCAATGCTTCATCAATTGAGTTATCGACAACTTCAAACACCATGTGGTGTAGGCCAGTACCATCGTCAGTATCACCAATATACATGCCCGGACGCTTACGTACAGCGTCTAGACCACGTAATACTTTGATGCTAGAGGAATCATAAGCTTTTTCTATGGTTTGTTCTGTTTGAGAAGCAGCTTGATCTTCTGAACTCATGGTTTCTCCCTAGTGAAAAATAGGTCTATCCAAAGGTGGTATTTCATTGCACAACAGCCTGCACCGTACCATTTTCAACTTTGAATAATTGATAAGAAATAGATAAATCATGTAAGTGTTTTTGCACTGAATCATGGTCTAAAGTGGTAATAAAAACTTGACTACCAAGATGGCTTAAACGCTCAATTAAACGCTGTTGTGCGGTTAAATCTAATTCTGCTGTCAGATCATCTAATAATACCACAGTTTCCTTATTACAAGCATGTAGCATTGCAATCTGTGACAGTTTTAACGCCATGATCAATAACTTTTTTTGCCCACGAGAGAGCACAACATCTGCATCACCCATAGCAGTTTTTAACCTTAAATCTGCACGGTGCGGACCATACTCAGTAAAGCCACGCTCGCAGTCTTTAAAATGCTGATTGGTCAGATCATTCAGCAGTCCTGTTTCAGCATGAAAGCCTGCACTATATTCCAATGTCACTGTTAAATCAGGCAATAAGGCTTCTAGATCTTGTTGAAAATATCGAGTCCACTGTTCCACCACATTGCTGCGTAGACTATGTAATATCTCACCATAGTCACTGAGCATTTTGTTCCACGGTTCTAAGTCAGACAGACTCAAATGACGTCGTGATTTCAGCAAACTATTCCGCTGTTTTAATGCCCGTGCATAATATTGCCATGCATGGTAAAACTCCGGTTCCACGTGGAACATCAACCAATCTAAAAGTTGACGTCGTGGCTTCGCACCATGATCAATGATATCCGTACTTTGTGGATCGATGAGTTGTAGCGGTAAAATCTTAGCCAACTGACCTTGTGTCCCCACTAGGTCGCCATTGACTTTAATCACTTGCTCGCCCGATTGCATTTTTTGCATACCAATGCGGTCTGTTGCAGACTGCGCAAAGACAACAGCGTCAGGGCTATTATTTTGAATATAGTTTTTCGGAATATGGGTTCGAAAAGAACGTCCAGTTGCCAGCAAATGTACTGCTTCTAATACAGACGTTTTACCTGAACCATTTTGCCCATAAAAGACATTAAACGGCTGCAACCCAGAGAGTGCAACCGTCTTTAAATTTCGAACACGTTCTACATGTAAACGCGTGATATGCATAGTAATTGAGACGTCAGTCCGAATTAAACACGCATTGGCATCACAACATAGGTTTGATCTTGTTGTTGTGGATCTTGTACCAATACCGACTGGTTCGCTTCTGTCATGGTCATTGCAACATCATCACCATCCAATACATTCAGAACTTCCAATAAGTACTGTGCATTAAACGACATTTCCATCGGTGCATCTGCATATTGAATCGCAAGATCTTCGATTGCTTCATCTTGCTCAGGGTTATTGGCACGAAGTTGTAAAGTGTCCGCATCAAAATTCAAGAATACGCCGCGCAATTTTTCATTACTCAAAATTGCAACACGTTGTAGCGATTGCTTGAAAACATCATGTGCAATGCGCACGTTTTTATCGCCACCACGTGGAATCACACGGCGGTAGTCTGGGAATTTACCATCGATCAATTTTGTGGTGAAACGTACGGTAATATCACCCTGCTCTTTATCACGGCTGGCAATGGTAATTGTTACATTTAATAATTCACGACCAATTAACAACGATAATTGCTCGTCTTCAACACTCAATAGACGCTGCAATTCACCTACGGCTTTACGTGGAACAATCGCTTGCATTGCTTGTGTCGCATTCGAGCTTGCCGCTGTTTCACACATCGCCAAACGGTGACCATCGGTCGTTACTGCACGCAATTGATTTTCATCAATTTCAAGCAAAGTACCCGTCAAATAAAAACGCACATCTTGAACCGCCATGGCAAAAGATGTTTTCTCGAATAAACGCTTTAACTCACGTTGAGTCACACCAACTTGAGTGCCTTGAGTATTTTCAGTGGTTAATAATGGATAGTCTTCTGCAGGCAAAGTACCCAATACAAAACGACTGTTTCCAGATTTTAAAATACAACGTTGGTCTTCAGTAATTTGCAAATCAATCAATGCCGCTGACGGTAATGATTTACAGATATCCATCAGTTTACGCGCAGGAACTGTCGTCACCCCTGCTTGTAAACAAGCACCGTCTGCCAGCGGTGTACTCGCAACCAATTCTACTTCTAGGTCAGAACCTGTAATGGTCAATGCTTGCTCAGTAACCTGTACTTTGACATTGGATAAGATATTTAAGGTATGGCGACGCTCAACCGCTCCTACGACATGTGACAGAACATTCAGTAAGCTTTCTTTCGCGATTTTTAAACGCACAATACATTCCTCTAAAAACTGAAGACAGACAAAATAAATTAATTTTTTAGCAGTGTACTATGCGGCAGAATATACCGCATTGCAAGAACAGAATTTGAACGAAAAGACTTAACTTTGCAGCAGACGTTGCAAGTTTTTATAGTCCTCATTGAAGATTGGATCTTCTTCTCGCAGGCTTTGTACTTTTTCACACGCATGCATCACCGTACTGTGATCACGATTACCAAAAGCCATACCAATTTCAGGGAAACTATCCCCTGTCAGCTCACGTGCTAGCCCCATAGCCAACTGACGTGGACGTGCATAAATACGTGTACGTTTTGGGCCAACCAATTCTTTCAGCGGAATACGGAAATATTCACTCACCACACGCTGAATATTTTCAGTACTGATAGTGCGCGCACGAATTGCTAACACATCTTTTAACGATTCACGCACCACATCTAGATCGATTGGAGTGCCTTTAAAACGAGAAATAGCTACGACTTTATTCAGCGCACCTTCTAGTTCACGGACATTGGCAACCACTTGTTGAGCAATAAACAACGCACAATTACGTGGAAGTTCCACGCCATTGCTTTCCGCTTTTTTCAATAAAATTTCAATACGGGTTTCAATATCGGGTGGTTCCACACCCACCGATAAGCCCCACGAAAAACGTGAAACCAAACGTGGATCAAGTTCAGTCAGTTCTTTTGGATAACGATCTGAGGTTAAAATGATTTGCTTAGATTCATCTAATAACGCGTTGAAGGTATAGAAAAACTCAACCAAGCTGGCCTCTTTACCCGCCAACAAATGAATATCATCCACCAATAACAAATCTAATGAACGACAATTTTTCTTAAATTCTTCGACCTTACCTTTCTGTAGAGAGCTCACAAAGTCTTGTACAAAACTTTCAGCCGTCATGTACATCACACGTGCATTCGGCTTCGCTTGTAATAATGCATTACCTACGGCTTGCATCAAATGGGTTTTACCTAAACCAGTCGGTCCATACAAAAATAAGGGGTTATGCTGTGAAGCACCGGGCTGCGTCAAGACTTTACGACAGGTTTCTGCCGCCATCTGATTGGAACGGCCTTCAACAAACAAGGAAAAGGTAAATAATGGGTTAAGCTGACGCTTACGGTTATTCTTTGATGACGTCTCTTCTTTTTCTTTTTTAGGACGAGTCGGTGCCGACACTTGTGGCGTTGACTCTAATGCTGCGGTGGTTGTTGCTGGTTGCTCAGCTGCAGATAAAATTGCACCAGGCCGTGAATCAACCAAAATCTCGACTTTACGTACCCGACCTTCAGACAACTGTTCCGCTAAAATTGAAATCAGTTCTAAATGATGCTCTTGAATGTAGCGTGTCCAATACGGATTCGGTGCATAGAGTTTTAGACTATCACCTGCATCTTCTGCCACTAGTGGGCGTATCCACATTGTATAGACATTTCCTGAAAGCTCTTGTCGCAAGCGAGTTAAGCAGTCTGTCCAAAGCATGTGAAACCCCTATTTCAGTCCATTGTACGTAAAAAAATAATTCAACCCCGCCTAAGCGGGCAGCCATTCTAACCATCTTATCCACATCTGTCATGAACAAATCAGTCGAAATCGATCAAAAAAACGCAAATTGAGTTTAAATTTAAATTTAAATCGCGTGTGGATAAGTTTATCCGCAAGCTGTGGATAAATTATAACACAAAGTTATCCACAAACTATCAAAATTATAAAAACATCATTATCCACAATATAATTATTTGTTTTTTAAAATTAAAAATGCTTTTTCCACAGAAAATATCAACACTAATAGTAATAAATTTAAATTTTAAAATTTGAATTTATTTATAAGATCGACCCATTCTGGGGATAACTTGATGGTTGGTTTAAATTCAAATTTAAATTCATAAAAACCAATTCACAAATTTGAGATTGTGGATAAATCTGTGAGTAAACTTGAAGATAACTTAAATAATTAACATATACAATGATTTAGTTTGTGAATATTTTAATTTAAAACTTTCTGACTGATTTCTAATCCTTATATTATCTTGATATATCACAGCCTAGATTTTGAAAGAAAGCGTGTTTTTCATTGACAGCTCAAGCAATGAGCACTAAAATCGCGAACCTTTACTGAAAGATCATTTTTGGAGTTTCGATATGAAACGTACTTTCCAACCTTCTGAGTTGAAACGTAAACGCGTTCATGGTTTCCGTGCTCGCATGGCTACTAAAGCTGGCCGTCAAGTATTAGCACGTCGTCGTGCAAAAGGTCGTCACAGCTTAACTGTTTAATTTCAGTTAAGACTGTCAAGACTTGGGTGTTATGACAACACTTTACGGCTTTAGCACAGATGTGCGAATACACTGTGCTGCCGATTATAAAAGTGTGTTCGATGGTGCGCTTTTTAAAGTGCATCAACCCCATTTCTTATTTCTAGCAAAAATCTCCGAACAGCCGAATAGCCGTTTGGGTATTGTTGTTGCTAAGAAAAAAGTGCGCCGCGCACATGAAAGAAATCGAGTAAAACGACTTGCACGCGAAAGTTTTCGCCTGCATCAACAGCAGTCTAATGTATTAGATATTGTCGTTATGCCAAAAATGGGCATAGAGGCGGTACCGAATGCAGAGTTGCATCAGCAATTACAATTTGCTTGGCAAAAATTGCAGCGCCTTGCAAATAAGCATAAAAAAATAGCTACCTCCCCACAAGCGTAGAGATGACCAATGGTTCGTTTACTGCATTGGCTCATTCGTTTCTATCAGATTGCGATTAGTCCTTTATTGGGACCACGCTGTCGTTATATTCCAACATGTTCTCAATATTCTTTGGAAGCAGTCCATCAACATGGTGCTGTACGTGGAGTGTGTCTAGCTGTTCAGCGTATTTGCCGTTGTCATCCTTGGGGCGGTTCAGGCTATGATCCTGTTCCATCAAAAGCAATTCGTTTTATTTCATTTCAGCAAATAGATTCTCAAACGCGTCACGTTGCTGTACCCTTTCGTGAACGTTTATTGAACCAAAATCACTCTAACCACTTGGGGTAATACCTATGCAACAATGGGCCAGGATTGCAATTCTAGGGGCCATGTTTGTTGTCGCATATTTGCTCATTTTGGCTTGGCAGAAAGATTATGGACATGCGGAACAAAAACCTCAGCAAAATGCTGCGGTGGTAACGCATGAAGTATCTGCCGATTTGCCAAATGGCCAGACAGCTACGGCTGCTACTGATGTGCCGCAAGCAAATAATGCTGCTACACAACAAACAACAGATGCCACTGCACCTGTTAGTCAACAGTTAATTTCAGTACAAACTGACCTTTACCATCTTTGGATTAATCCAAAGGGTGGCGATATTGTTCGTATTGAATTACTCAATCATGACAAAAATAAAGACAGCGACGAACCATTTGTAATGCTTGAAAGCGATGCAAAACGTACTTATGTTGCTCAGTCTGGCTTAATTGGTCTTAATGGCCCTGATAGTAATCCGAAAGGACGTCCAACCTATGAGATTGAAAAATCTTCATATACGTTAAATGACGCAAAAGCTGTGAAGGGTAAAGATGGCCAAACAGCAAAAGTTTTGTCAGTACCAATGGTTTATAAAACAGCAGATGGAGTAGAGGTTATTAAAACCTTTAACTTCACTGAAGGTGAATACCCTGTTGTCGTGAATCATAAAATCGTGAACCGCAGTGCTCAGAACTGGCAAGGTCAGATGTTTGGTCAGCTTAAACGCGACAACTCTGAAGATCCGGGTAAATCTGATCAAGGTATTTTCACTTTAGGTACATTCCTTGGTGGTGCATGGGGTTCGCCTGAAGAACATTACAACAAACTTAAATTTGCCAACTTCAATGAAGAAAAATTGAATGTTGAAGCAACTGGCGGTTGGGTTGCAATGGTTCAGCATTACTTCGTGAGTGCGTGGATTCCTGGACAGATCAAATTAACGCAAGCCAATGGTCAACCGTATGCTGCGAAACTTGAGTCACGTAAATCTACTGATGATATGAACATCATTCAGTTCACATCGCCTGCAATCAATGTTCCTGCAGGAACTGTGGCAGAAGTAGATGCAACGTTCTATTCAGGTCCAAAAATCCAATCTGAATTAAAAGAATTGGCAGTTGGTTTAAACCAAACAGTAGACTATGGTTGGTTATGGCCAATTGCGAAATTATTGTTCGTCGGTCTTGAGTTTTTCCACGGTTTAGTGGGTAACTGGGGTTGGTCAATTATTCTATTGACCATTCTGGTGAAACTGATCTTGTGGCCATTGTCGTCGAAGAGCTACCGCTCTATGGCGAAAATGCGTGTGATTGCACCTGAAATGCAACGCATGAAAGAAGAGTTCGGTGAAGACCGTATGCGCTTCTCGCAAGAAATGATGGCATTGTATAAACGTGAACAAGTAAACCCACTATCAGGTTGCTTGCCGTTATTGCTCCAAATGCCGATCTTCCTTGCTTTGTATTGGGTGTTAATGGAGTCCGTTGAACTACGTCATGCGCCGTGGTTAGGTTGGATTCAAGATTTATCTGCGATGGATCCGTGGTTTATTTTGCCGCTATTAATGGGCTTAACCATGTTTATTCAGCAAAGTTTGAACCCACAACCGGCTGATCCAATGCAGGCGAAAGTCTTCAAAATCATGCCAGTGATCTTTACGGTATTTATGTTGTTCTTCCCTGCGGGCCTTGTGCTTTACTGGATCTGTAACAACAGTATTACTATTCTTCAACAAGGTTTGATTAACAAATCTGTTGAAAAAGAACGTTTAAAACGTGAAGCGGCTGACTCAGCAAACTAAGCATTGCTGATGGGCTGAATAAATCCGCTTAAGATGGTAATCTTAGGCGGATTTTTCTTTATCTGTCGTTTGAAAATTTTTAGGTGAATTTTATGTTAAACCGAACCACCATCGCAGCAATTGCCACACCGCCGGGTCGTGGTGGTGTCGGCGTGATTCGCCTGTCTGGTCCCCAATCTTATGCCATTGCTGAAGCATTAACGCAGCAATCCTTACCACAAGCACGTTTTGCTGGTTTCCGTAAGTTTTATGATGCATCGAATGAAATCATGGATGAAGGTTTGGTGATTTGCTTTCCAAATCCGCACTCTTTTACGGGTGAGGATGTGGTGGAGCTTCAAGGTCATGGCGGCCCCGTTATTCAAAATGCATTATTGGCACGCTTACTTGAATTGGGTGCTATTGCTGCAAAAGCGGGCGAATTTTCAATGCGCGCCTTTGAAAATGGCAAAATGGACTTGGTGCAAGCCGAGGCGATTGCCGACCTGATTGATGCCACCTCACAAGCTGCTGCGCGTTCTGCGGTACGTTCATTACAAGGTGCTTTTTCGAGCAAGGTCAATACGGTGTTAGAAAAACTTATCCATTTGCGTTTGCATGTGGAAGCAGCGATTGATTTTCCTGAAGAAGAAATCGACTTTTTGGCGGATGGTAAGATTTTGGGTTTATTGGATGAAGTGGCAAGCTCGGTCCATGCTGTGCAGCAATCTGCCCGTCAAGGTCAGTTACTACGTGAAGGTTTACAAGTGGTGATTGCCGGTAAACCCAATGCAGGTAAGTCATCGCTACTCAATGCTTTGGCGGGTGTTGAACGTGCGATTGTGACGGATATTGCGGGTACGACACGTGATGTTTTACATGAAAAAATCAGCCTCAATGGTTTGCCAATTACCTTGACCGATACTGCAGGTTTACGTGAAACCGGTGATATCGTCGAAAAAGAAGGGATTCGTCGCGCAATTAAAGAAATTGAGCAAGCTGACTTGTTACTTTTGGTCTATGACTTAAGTCAGGGCGAAGATCCACTACAATTGGCTCAAGCGTACTTTGCTGATCATATTGAACCGAAGCGTTTGATGTTGATTGGTAATAAATGTGATTTGACGGGATCTACCGCGGAAATTACCGATTTAAACGGTTTTCGACATATTCGCGTCTCGGCTAAACAAGAAACTGGCGTTCAAGCGCTTATTGATGCGATTACAGCGCATGCAGGCTTTCAACCAGAGGAAGATACCTTTATTGCTCGAACACGCCATTTAGACGCAATGAAGCGCACGCAGCGCTATCTTGCAGAAGCACGTGAGCAGTTGGTGGTTTATCATGCGGGTGAGTTGGTGGCTGAATCTCTACGTTTGGCTCAAAATGCCTTAGGTGAAATTACCGGCGATTTCAGTGCGGATGATTTGCTTGGGAAGATTTTTGGATCGTTCTGTATCGGAAAGTAATAAAACGATTGAGCTGCTCGTTTCACCTATGGATAGATCCACCCAAAGCACGATATTGGAAATCATCGTGCTTTTTTTACATCGTTTAGCGTGGGTTTGAGCCAAAAATGATTTTAAAGATTGTTCTCAGCACATCTTTCGTTTTCATCCCATAAAAAGGATTGTTTGCTGCTCTTTTTGATGCGGCTTCAACTTTGACTTTGAGTGTTGCATAATCTGGAAATTGTTGCTGTTGCGAGGATTTTTCGACCGCTGACAAAATATCAATTAAAAAAGCACGATTGATTTTTGAACTTAATGGAATGGATTGATACCATTGTTTTTCAAAGCGACGATCTAAAAAGATATCGGGAATTTCGGGGCTAGTGGCATAAAACATGGCTTTGGTGCGCATACATTTACTGCATTGACCACAATTTTTTGGTCGAGCCCTATAGTCCACACAAATCGACAGGGTTTGTAAATCTAAGTCAGATTGGCTTAAAAATGCGGTTTTTTGTGATCGCGTGACATCATCGTCGAGGGTGATTAAGACCCCAGATCGGTTCTTCATCAATCGGTTGGATGCCGTATTTGAGCCATAGGGATGAACGAATAATTGTTGATCTAAACGGTAATCGGCTGAAATTCGATATTGCTGGTAATGTTCAAAAATCGAAGCGCAGGAAAACAGCGAAAAGATATGTGTGACATGTGAACCTTTAGGGTTACAGCCATATTTACTGTATAGCGCGTAAGCATCGGTTTTTACCACGCGACTTTGCTTAAAAACTTGGCTTCTAAAGTCATGGGTCTGATCCATTAAGGCCTGAAATTTTTCATGGTCATCAAATTTATAATCCATTCCATGCACAGTGAGACAATCAGAATCTTGCCCATTTTCAAGAAAAGCTTTGTATGTACTATAAGTGGAGTCAATCCCACCGCTAAAAAAGCTTAAATTTTGAGTGGTTTGGTTTCCAGGTGGTGTTTGGATAATCGATGCAGCACTGAGCATGACTGGTTGATATAAATCAGGTAACCAAGCGGCCCAGACAGTTGAAACCTCCCGTGCGGAGTGGAGGGTTTGTATTGAAATAGGTCCTTCTACATGCAGCGGGATGCCAAGGCGCATGGCAATGGGTAAAAAGCCCCAAACAATAAAATCATAGGTTTCTAATTGCGGTAAGGATTCAAACGGTAAAATATAGTGAATATTACCGTATTCGCTGCTAGCAATGATTTGATTTTCTACAGTGTTAATTTGACATTGAATTTTTAGCATTTTTTAAATTTTTGAATCACATCAGACAAGATCTTAATTTAATTTGATTGATTTTTATAGGGTTTCTTAATTGTTTTTGGGTTTAAGAAGCACCCAATACAAGATGCTTCTTGAATAAGTTTAGTGGTTAATTGGTGTTCAGACTACGGTGCCAAAGCAATAAGCCGATACACAATAAACCTACACCCATACAAAAACCTAAAACACCGACGATCAAGCCGAAATGATCAGATAAATAGCCGGCTGCAATAATTGGAATAATGGTTCCTAAATATCCGATAAACAAATAGGTCGAGATCACCGCAGCACGGTTTTGATTGTTGGTCATTTGATGAACTAAGCCAAATGCGCCTAAAAGCCCTAGACCATGCCCTACACCGACTAAAATATCGCTAATAAAAAACAATGCACTCCAGTGTTGGGTCATACATAGCGCAAGGAGCGCATAGCTCAGTATTAACACTATTAAGCCGGCATTGACACATTTTGCAGAAGGAATCGATTTCGCCATAAATTGCACGACAGCGGAAACCAGCAAGATACTTGCAATGGCACTACCACTGACCAAAGGGCCATGCCATGGGATCGCATCTTTGACGAAAGAGGGTGCGAGTGATGCAAATAAGCTAAAAGAACCAAAGGCACAAAAGGCAGTCAGTCCAGCGATATAAAATCGTGAATGATCACGCTTTTCAGGCAATTCCAAATGTGGTGCCACTGAAAAAGGCTGTGGCTCAAAATTCGGTGTGCGAATAAAAAATAACCCTATTAAACACGCCACCCCCCCAAAGATCACAGGGATATAAGGGGTGACTAAAGGCTGTTCCGAAAATTGGGCAATCACTCCACCAATAAATGGGCCAAGACCAAAACCAATCACGGTAATGATTGAACTCAACTGTGGAGCATTATTTTTATGCGGTTCAGGAATGGTATAGACCAAACCAAGCATGGCTGAGGTGCTGATTAAACCCGAGGCAATCCCGATAATAAAGCGCCCGATAGATAACCACAGCGCATTACTGGCAAACACCGACAAGCTTAAACCTAAGATGATGCACGCCATACCGATTTGCAGGGTTCTTAAAAAACCAAAACTATTACTGGTACGACCTAAAAACAGCAAGGTCGCTAGGCAACCAAACATGTAGGCAACAAAGATATAGGTGATATGACTCGGCAGCAGTCCCCAAAGTTGTTGATAAATGGGATACAGAGGACTAGCTAGCGCTGTACCAATAGTGCCCATACAGAGTGCAAGGCTCACCATGATAAACGGTCGCCAAGAGGGAGATGTGGTCATTTTAAAGTCGCAGAGGTACAGTCAATAGGGTCAATATTGTGCTGTATGAGAAAGACGGAAATATGGGCTCAGTTTAATGCCGATTTTTTTCCATGGTCAAATCACAGTTGTAACTTTATCCATAGCGTTTAAGCAGTTTTACAAATTCTTCCAGTTCTGCTTCATTGATTTCAGCATCTTGAGGTAATACATGATGGCGTAAATGTGCTTCGATTAATTCATTCATTAATCCATTTACAGCACCTTTGATGGCCGCAACCTGTTGTAAAACCTCGATACACCCTGCTTCGGGTTGCTGTAAAGCCAGTTCAACCGCATTGACCTGACCTTGTAGGCGTTTAACCCGATTTAAAATCTTTTTGTCCTGATGTAAATGACTCAACACTTTCTCCCGAAAATAAATATACTATGGGGGAGTATATTTAAGCATAGAACCTAATGAAAACTTCTCCATCCATCCGAATTCATCATCATCAATTTGATGAAGGTAATCCACTCGCACAAAAACGGATCTTAATTGCCACTATTTTAACGGCAGTCATGATGTTGTTAGAAGTCATTGGCGGATGGATTTTTAATTCGATGGCATTATTGGCTGATGGTTGGCATATGAGTTCACATATGTTGGCATTAGGCTTGGCCTATTTTGCCTATCGTGCGGCACGCCACTATGCCCAAGACGCTCGTTTTAGCTTTGGGACTTGGAAAATTGAAATTTTAGCGGGCTATAGCAGCGCGATATTATTGATGGTCGTTGCTGCATTTATGGCCTTTCATTCGGTGGAACGCTTATTCAACCCGGTCCAAATTCATTATAACGAAGCAATCCCTATTGCGATTTTAGGTCTAATGGTGAACTTGATCTGTGCTTGGTTATTGCATGATGACCATCACCATCACCATCACCATCACCATCACCATCACCATCACCATCACCATCATAGCCATGAGGAGCAGCATGATCATCATCACGACCTCAATCAGAAAGCAGCCTTCATGCATGTAGTTGCTGATGCGGTGACTTCAGTGTTGGCCATTGTGGCTTTATTTGCTGGAAAATGGATGGGCTGGGGATTTTTAGATGCGCTATTGGGGATTGTTGGTGCAGTGCTGGTCGGTAAGTGGGCTATTGGCTTGATGAAAGAAACAGGACAAACATTACTGGATGCGGAAATGGATCACCCTGTCGTTGATGAGATTCGAGAGGTTTTAATGCAATTGCCTGTCGACGTCGATGTGACCGATTTACATGTGTGGAAAGTGGGTAAAGGTCAGTTTTCATGTATTGTTGCTTTAGAAACCAGTCAGGCATTGAGCGCCGATGAAGTGCGTCAAGCGCTGTCGATTCATGAAGAAATTGTACATGTGTCTGTTGAAATTAATTCACCTGATGCAGCTTAATATGTTCCACGTGAAACGGCATGTAGCTATTGCGTAATGAACTGAAAAAAGCCCAAGACTTTCACCTGTTAAGGCTTAGAATGCTGAATCAATTAAATGTTGAAGTTGTTCGGTCTATGTTGAAAAAAATATGTGCGTTGGCGTTGAGTACCACCCTTTCGACTTTTGCTTTGGCGGATGTAGCACAGGTTCAAAAGCTCTTGGCAGAAAAGCACCCTAGTTTAAAAATTGAAAATATTCAAAGTACCGAAATGCCGGGCATATATAGTGGCTTTGTTGAAGATCAAGTTTTGTATTTGAGTGAAAATGCGGATTATGTGATCGCAGGTTCTATGATTCGTTTAAAAGATCAAAAAAATCTGACCAAACAATTGATCCTCAGTCAGCAAAAAACTGAGTGGAATAAACTTCCATTACAAGATGCGATTAAAACAGTCAGGGGGAATGGGAAGCGCCAAATCGCGATCTTTTCTGACCCAAATTGCCCATATTGTAAGAAGCTTGAAGTAGAACTGGCAAAACTCAATGATGTGACCATTTATACTTTTGTCACAGCGATAAAACCGCAGTCGTTCGCGCCATCGAAGCAGATTTTTTGTGAGTCAAACCCTGCTATGGCCTGGGATAATTTAATCAATAAGGGAATTCAACCGAAGTCAGCGAAAAGTTGTGCAAACCCGATTGATCGAAATTTAATATTAGCTAAAAGCTTAAAACTAGGTGGTACACCGGGAATCGTTTTTGCCAACGGTTCGATCTTAACCGGTGCTTACCCTGCTGCTGAATTAGAATCGATGTTAAAAGAGATCAAATAATTTCAGCTGTACGGCATGAATAAAATATAAAAAAAATACCCGTCTATAGGCGGGTATTTTAATGGTGCTATAAAAATTAGACGCGGGTTTTTTTCGTTACAAGGTTATAGATAAACAACACGATGATTGCACCAATGACGGAAGCGATAAATCCTGCAGCAGAATTTTCTCCATACAGACCTAATAAACGTCCGCCATAGGTCGCAAGTAAAGAACCTGCAATCCCGAGAATGGTGGTCATGATGAAACCGGCTTTGTCATCTCCAGGATGGATCGCACGTGCAATTAAACCAGCAATAAAACCAACAACAATCGCAACAATGAGTGACCACATAGTAACTCTCCTTTTGTTATCATGTATTTGTTTTTTACGACATGTTCAATCTTTATCTTTAATCAAAACTAAGCTGAGCTATAGCCTAAACATGCAAAAAACTGTTGTTTTTTTGTTCAAAACAAACCAAAAAATAAAAAAAAAAGTGGCCTTCGGCCACTCTTAAGTATCTGATCTTACTTAGAGACCAATTTCGCCAATAAATGGAATATGACGATATTTTTGATCATAGTCCAGACCATAACCCACGATAAATTTATCTTCGACTTCAAAACCTAAAAATTTCACTTCGAGTTCAATCTCACGACGTGAAGGCTTGCTAACCAAAGTACAAAGCTCGATTGAGTTTGGATTACGCGTCTGTAAAATTTCTAAGACTTTGCTTAAGGTATTGCCTGAGTCAATAATATCTTCAACCACCAAGACATCTTTATCTTTAATGTCGCCGTCTAAATCTTTTAAGATTTTAACATCACGAGTAGATACGGTCCCAGCGCCATAACTTGAAACGGTCATGAAGTCGAGTTCATGCGGTTTTGAAATTGCGCGGCAAAGGTCAGCCATAAAAATAACAGAACCGCGTAAAAGACCGATTAACACCAACTCTTTGTCGCTGTTAGCATAGTGTGCATCAATTTTTGCGCCAAGCTCTTTCACTTTAGCTTGAATTTCTTCAGTGGAAATCAGTACGCTCATTTGAACAGACATGGGTAGATACCTAAAAAAGCAAATCAAAAAATAAAAAAGGTGTTGACTTGCAACACCTCTAAAGATGAGCCAATTTTAATACATCTGGCTCGCAGATGCATCTTTTTTGCCGTTGAAAATGTAATCAGTTTTTCTTGGAAGTGCTGTCACGCTTGAGTAAGCACAGACACGCGACGGCAATCAGTCCAATTTTCAACGCTGTTTTTCGTCTTGGTCGAGCCGTTTTATGCTTTGACATACGCACATTGTCCAAACACATAGGTGGCATGGATATTACGATCATCACCCATCAGCATCAGAGCAAATAAAGCATCTTCCAGATTTTTGGCACGTTGTTGACGTAGGGCTTGTAGCGCAGTGGCTTTTAAATCGAGCACCACAAAATCTGCTTCTTTGCCCAAATCAAAGTTTCCAAGTTTGTCCTCTAGATCTAAGGCTTTTGCCCCCCCTAAAGTGGCATGGTACAGCGCTTCAAATGCGGACAGTTTATCGCCTTGAAGTTGTTGAACTTTGTAGGCTTCATTGATGGTTTGTAGTTGGTTAAATGAGGTGCCTGCGCCAATGTCTGTGCCTAAGCCGACTTTCACCTGTTTTTCCCATGTTTTCTTTAATGGAAATAAACCACTGCCTAGGAACAAGTTCGAGGTTGGACAAAACGCGATTGCAGAGTTGGTCTGATGCATACAGTCCCACTCGGCATCTTCCAAATGCACGCAGTGCGCAAACACGGAACGTGATCCGGTCAGACCATAATGATGATAAACGTCTAAATAGCCGTTTTGCTCAGGGAATAATGATTTGACCCACGCTATTTCATTTTTATTTTCACTCAAATGCGTATGCACATAAACATCAGGATACTCTGCTTTTAGCTCCCCTGCCCGTGCCAATTGTTCAGGCGTTGAGGTTGGGGCAAAGCGAGGCGTGATGGCATACAGGTTACGGCCCTTGCCATGCCACTTTTCGATGAGTGCTTTGGAGTCGTTGTAGCCACTCTCAGCTGTGTCACATAATGCTTCAGGGGCATGTCGATCCATCATGACCTTACCGGCAATTAAGCGCATCTGATGCTGTTCTGCAGCTTTAAATAAAGCATCGACCGATTGTGGATGAACGGTACAAAAAACAAGAGCTGTTGTGGTTCCGTTTTTGAGTAACTCGTTTACGAAGAACTGTGCAATTTGCTCTGCATAAGCCGGATCTTCAAATTGGATTTCGGTTGGGAAGGTATAAGTATCAAGCCATTCCAGTAGCTGTTCACCATAAGCCCCCATCATTTCCGTTTGTGGATAATGAATATGGGTGTCGATGAAACCCGGAACAATCAATTGATCTGGATAATGTTGTACTTCAACCTGATCTGGGAGATGGTGTTGGCCCTCAGACCATGGACCGAACCATTGAATTTTTCCGGCTTGCGTAATTAGCAAACCATCTTCGAAATAGCGCACTTGGTCGTGAATTTCACGTGCTTGGGCAACTGTATTCTGAATATCTAGAAAGCGACCACGGATCGCTGTAGATGCGATAACAGAAGACATGACATACCTGCAGTTTAGAATTTTTTCGGTTGATTGTAGCCCAATTTGGTTCAAAATACCGTTAGAGTAATTGTGAAAATGTGTTCTAAAAAATAGAACAGTTGTTTATGAGTGATTCTGTTTTTTTGTTCATTGTATTTGATTTGAATAATACAAAAGCATTGAGCTGTATACATTGCATCGATGAATGAATAAAGACCATGAGTCGCAACGCTTGCTATATTGATCTCAAGAGCGCCCTTTAAAAAACGATAATGAACGCTTTAGTGAACATGAGCTATTCAGACCAATTAAAGCATAACCTGCTTCAGCATCAAGGCATCATGCAGATTTTAAATGCCCTGTATGCCATGGATAGACAGGCTTATTTGGCTGCAGGCGTGGTTCGTAATTTGATTTGGTCACAGCGACATCAACAACACTATGCACTGGAAGGCACAGAAGTTGATGTGATTTATTATGCTGAACATGATGATGGAACACAGGGTCAAAGGATTCAACAGCAGATGCAGTTGGATTTTCCTCACATTCATTGGGATGTTACCAACCAAGCGACAGTACACCAGTGGTATCGCTTGGAAAATGGCGAGCAAATACAGGCGCTCAAGTCGATTGAGCATGCCCTATCGTTGTGGCCAGAAACTGCCACTGCTATCGCTGTTAAATTGGATGATCAACAAAAAATACAGCTAATCGCCCCTTTGGGCTTAGATGATTTATTTGAGTTAAAACTGCGTTGGAATTCAACCTTAGTTAGTCGAGCGACTTTTTTGCAACGTATAGAAGCGAAAAAATTTTTTCAACGCTGGCCGAAACTCAAACTCTTGATGACGCCTGAAGCTTAGCTGATGGCTTTGTTACAGAATAAAAAAAGCCTTCTCGAAAGAAGGCTTTTATTTATCTAAGCGTTTTATAACGTGGTTTGATGGTACTTCTTACTGTGTCGGATCGATAACCACGCGGTGATGGTTAAGGTCACCACAATAAAGCCGAGTGAAATCCAAATTGGCATGTGGAAAACATCGAGCAATAGCATCTTAGCGCCAATAAACACCAGGATAATGCCTAGACCATATGGTAAGTAATGCATTTTCGATGCAGCACCTGACAAGAGGAAGAACATAGCACGTAGACCTAAAATCGCCATTAAGTTTGCCGTCAGTACAATGAACGGGTCAGAGGTAACCGCAAAGATCGCTGGGATTGAGTCCACCGCAAAAATGACGTCCGATGCTTCAACCAAGATCAATACTAAAAAAAGCGGCGTTGCCCATAAGACACCATTTTGACGAACAAAGAATTTATCTTCATGCATCTGAGGGGTAATACGCATGTGTTTACGTAGCCACTTCAAAATCGCCATATCTTCGATATCTTTATCTTCTTCGTCTTGGCCTTTAAGGAATTTAAAGCCGGTATACACCAAGAACGCACCGAAGAAGTACAGCACCCAAGAGAATTCTTGAACGAACCATGCCCCAATAAAAATAAAGATGGTACGCAGTACAATTGCGCCGAGGACACCGTAGAGCAACAGTTTACGCTGCAAAGCAGGTGGAATGGCAAAGGCAGCAAAGATCATGAGCCAGACAAAAACGTTATCAATTGCAAGTGATTTTTCGAGCAGATAACCAGCGAAATATTCCATGACTTTGGTGTTTGCAACAGCGACACCAGCGGTTTGCTGTAAGTAGAGCCACAATGCACCACCGAATAAGGTAGCCACAGAGACCCATGCAATACTCCAATAGGCAGCGGTTTTGACTTTGATTTCTTGGCCTTTGTTATTTTTAAAGCCTAAAAAGTCGATGAGTAGCATGATGGTGACTAAACCGAAAAATGCCAGATATAGCCATAAAGAGCCAATCGTTTCCATGTGTATTCTCCACATCTAACAACCAGCCATAAAAAAACCTCGACCAGTTGCCAGACGAAATAAAACGCCTGAGACAACATGATCAAGGTCTTGCCTACATCGTACTGTAATGATTTTCAGCAGCGATGCTCAGATACCGACTTTTTGCAAAGTGTAATGACGATATTCTGACACGTAAAACAAGGTTTACGTTTGGAGGAGGCTACTCCCCTTGTTCAAATTTTGTTTTGGACACTGTCCAAATATGCGGCAAAGCATGACAGTTTTTAGTTCAAAGTGCAATCAGCAATTTACGAATTCATTTAATGTGCCACAGGAGGGTTAAAATCACCACGGTGTACCAACGCTAAGGCTAAAAGTGTGCCGATCACGGCGATGATTCCTCCGATCACGCCGATATAACTTAAATCGAAATGTACACTGACCATGCCGCCCAAGAGTGCGCCACCGCCAATCCCGACATTATAAAGCCCTGAATAAATAGCCATGGCGACATCGGTGGCGTCGGATGCGAGATGTAGTGTCTTTGACTGTAATGCGAGACTAAATCCAATGATACTCATGCCCCACAATAAGCACACTGCACTTACACCTGCAAAACTCAAAGAAACAGGAAGCAACAGCAGCATGGATAAAGCCAGTGTGGCTGTACTTAAAGGAATCGCAACTTTGGGATATTTCCCACCAAATTTTCCAAAGAGATAAGAACCTAGAAAGCCTGCTGCACCAAAGATTAATAACAACGTGGTGGTTTGCATGGAGCTGAATGCAGCAATGTTGAGCGAAAACGGTTCGATATAGCTATATGCGGTAAATTGCGCGCTAATGACGATAATGGTTAATGCAAAGACCATTATTAAGCTTGGACGGCGAATAAACTGTTTTAGGCTGCTCAGCGAACCTGAGTTCAAACTCGGCAGTATTGGCAGCGTTTTGGCTAAAATCAGGCAAACGATACTGGCGCCAATGCCAATCAGAGCAAAGGTATTTCGCCAACCATAGGCTTCTCCGACCATACGCCCAAACGGAATACCGAGAACCATCGCCAAAGCTGTGCCTGTGGCCAAAAGCCCCAAGGCTTGAAATTCTTTGCCTTTCGGTGCAACACGAACTGCCAGCGACGCAGTAATTGACCAAAAAAGTGCATGCGAGAAAGCAATGCCAATTCGACTGAGCAATAAAGTATTAAAGCTCCATGCGAAATACGACAGAACATGGCTGACAATAAACACCATAAATAAGCAAATCAGGAGTGATCGACGTTCAATATTTTTGGTCAATAACATGATCGGCAAAGAAATCGGAGCAACCACCCATGCATAGAGCATAATCATGATGCCGACATCGGTCGCGGCTAAGCTAAATGTTTTGCCAATATCGCTGAGCAACGCGACAGGTACAAATTCAGTGGTATTAAAAATAAATGCTGCGAAAGCCAAAGCAATCACAGCCGTCCAAGAGCCAGAAGAAGCCGTTTCGGAGGGAGAGGCAGACATGAGTGTCTTCAAATAAAAAAAGTGGCATATTTTACTATGCTCTATACACAAGCAGGAACCGATTTAAGCCCTGTACATGCGGTTTAAATTAATACAAAAACAACAGAGTTGACCTGCATTACATGCCAATTTATAAAAAAATGGAGGAAATTTAAGATGTTTGTACAACAAGATGATGATCAAAAAAAAGGAGCTTTCTTTGTTGAGCAAGATGGAGAGCGTTTGGCAGAGATGACTTACTCATGGGCAGGCGATGATAAATTTATTATTGATCATACCGATGTCAGTGATAGCTTGCGAGGCCAAGGTGTTGGACGACATCTCCTCGATGCAGCAGTGAATTTTGCTCGGGAAAAGAACGTGAAAATTATTCCACTCTGCCCTTTTGCAAAATCTGTATTTGATAAAGATGAATCGATTCGTGATGTTCTACGCTAAATTGTTCAGCGTGATGTGGATTAATCATTTGGATAAATAAAAAACAGCCTGATGGTATTGCAATCAGGCTGTTTTTATTTGAAATCTAGTTGTGAAGTTGAATTAAGATCGTGATTTATACAGCGATACAACCAAGCATGCTGCAGCAATCAGTAATACAAAGATAGCGACAAGATAAAGGTCCATAATAAAAATATCCGGCAAGTGTGATTTAATTGTTTTTTAATTAATGTGAAAGGTGTACGGATTTATTATCACCTACAGTTGAATATAGGTTGTTTAAGTTCTGTACCAATCACTTTCTCGTTTGTTACACGGTGTATTTTTTCATAAAAAGGAAGAAAAAACAGTGACTATGCAACATCAAGATAATGGTCAAAAAGGTGAATTTTTTCAGTTAAATGCTGAGGGTGTACGCCTTGCAGAAATGAGTTATCTATGGCGTGATGAACATACCATTGTGGCAAATCACACGTGGGTAGATGATTCCTTACGTGGGCAAGGGGTTGCTCGTGTACTATTGGATCATTTGGTGGAATTCGCTCGTGAGAAACACTTAATAATTATTCCAACCTGTTCTTATGTAGAGGTGATGTTTCGCCGAGACAAGACATTAGCCGATGTTCAAGCCTAAAAAAGCCCGCGATGCGGGCGTTTCTATCATTATGAATTTTTTAAAAAATTTAAAAGCTAAGTTGTATTTAATTGAGCTTTAATTTTAACAGCGTTGAAGGTGCTTTGAAAAGATTTGGCCAAAACTGCAATAAGATCGAGCAGCTTGATATCCCTAAAAATAAGCTTAAACACATGATATTTAATAATGCAAAGTCATTCAGTACAAAATAAATACTGCCAATGGTCATCATCATTAGTAAATAAATAAGATAGTGAGGAATCACGGTGCGCAGTGTTATTCCTAAAATAAATGAGCAAATAACGACATTAAAAAAATCTGAAACGCCAAAATTATTCAGTATGATCAAGGCAGCAAAATATACACAAGTGATCGATAAAAAAATGAGTAAATTTTTAAGCATGGTCGGCCTCTTTATTCATCTTCAAATGGAAATAATTTCATTGTTTTAATATGTATAAGTTTAAAAAATGAAGGTGATATCGGTATACGTGATCTTGGTTTTCTGTTGTAAGTTAAAAAGCACATTTGATTAAAAAATATACAAATATTTACTCATCCTGTAGAACTTTCTACGTTAAAATCGTGCAAATACTTTAAGAATAAACACAATGATACAACTCTGTTATGCCAGTACACGTGTAGAACAACAATTTGATTTAATACAAGATTTAAGTGATATTTTGGTGAGAGCCCGCAGCTTCAATACCGAACAGCGTATTTTTGGCGTGCTGTACTATGCCGAAGGCCGGTTCTTCCAATGCTTGCAAGGTGAGCAAGCGGCTCTCGAACAGCTTTTTCAGCATATTGCGAAAGATACTCGCCATCGGGATATTGTGCGTTATCCTGATCAAAATATTGATCAAATCGATTTTTCAAAATGGTCGATGAAATATGTCAACCGACATAGTGAAATTGCTAGTTTGTTTCAGCGCTTTGGACATTCAAGCTTTCAACCAGACCTGCTCAATCTAGAACAAATTCAGGCGTTTTTAACGACATTGTTAAGATTAGAGAATGTTGAACAGTCGGTTAAGCTGGATTTAGGCTATAAAAACCGAGGCTATCAGCATTATTTTTAAGCTGAGTGTGAATAAAAAAAAAGCCCGCGCAGCGGGCTTTTTTTATTTTATCTAGTGGGTTTAGGCTTTTAATGCACTGATCAACTTCTGATGTAAACCACCAAAACCGCCATTCGACATAATCACCACAGCATCGCCCTCGCCTGCCTCGCTTACGATGGTTTGAATGATGTCATCCAGTGAACGCGCCACGACGGCTTTATTCGCAGCAGCTTCAATCACAGGTTGTAAATCCCAATCCAAACCTTCAGGTTGATACCAAATCACTTCATCCGCTAAGCGTGCAGAATGTGCAAGCCCATCTTTATGGCTACCCATGCGCATGGTATTAGAACGTGGCTCGATTACTGCCCAAAGCTTACGTTGACCCAGACGCTTACGCGCACCTTCTAATGTGGTATCAATCGCCGTTGGGTGATGTGCAAAGTCGTCATAAACTTCAATGCCACGGATTGTGCCCAAAAGCTCCATACGACGTTTTACACCGCCAAAATTTGAAAGTGCCTCACACGCCGTTTCAATCGAAACACCGACATGTTCAGCCGCAGCAATGGTTGCCAAAGCATTGGCTACACTGTGTTGCCCAGTCATATTCCATTTGACTTCGCCTTTCACGACACCATGCTGTAGCACTTTGAAATGTGAACCGTCAGCAGACAATTGTTCTGCATACAATTCAGATTTGTCATTGGCATCTAAAGATGTACGCACCACAGGTGTCCAGCAGCCCATATCCAAGACTTCATCAATATTTGTTTCAGTGATGGGCGCAATGATACGGCCTTCACTTGGAATAGTACGCACTAGATGATGGAATTGCTTTTGAATCGCAGCCAAGTCTTCGAAGATATCGGCATGGTCAAATTCAAGGTTATTTAAAATCGCTGTTTTAGGATGGTAATGCACAAACTTTGAACGTTTGTCGAAAAATGCCGAATCATATTCATCGGCTTCTACACAGAAGTATTTTCCACCGCCTAAACGTGCGCTTTCACTAAAGCCTAAGGGTACGCCGCCAATCAAGAAACCCGGGTTTAAACCCGCTTGATCGAGCACCCATGCCAACATGGTTGTGGTTGTGGTTTTACCATGTGTGCCTGCAACACCTAAGACATGTTTACCTTGTAGCACGTGGTCTGCAAGGAACTGTGGGCCAGAAATATAAGGCAGGCCTTCGTTCAGCATGTATTCCACTGCATCAATGCCACGTTTCATGGCATTGCCGACAATCACGAGATCTGGGTGTGGTTGAAGGTGGCTACGGTCATAGCCATGCATTAAGGTAATGCCTGCATTTTCCAATTGGGTAGACATTGGTGGGTAAACGTTTTGGTCTGAACCCGTCACCTTATGTCCTAAATCACGCGCCAAGAGCGCCAATGAACCCATAAAGGTGCCACAAATACCCAAGATATGCAGATGCATTCGTTCTAACTCCACTGCTTTTATCGACACATCACTTTGTTATTGTGGTGTTGTCATTATAGATTTGGTTGAAAAGGTTAATTTCATTTGAGAGCAACCATAGCAAGGGTCTTAGGGAAAAGATAGATTTTTTTGTATGAGATCGTGCAAAAAGATTGAGCTCGTAACTGATCAAATGTACGCAATTTTCTTGAGGATAAAAACACGGAAAATAGGCGCGAAATCGTGATGAAAAACGTACAATATGCGCAAATTTTTGCGATCTTGATTGCTTATGTCACTTGCCCTGTTTTTATTGATTATTTCCAACTGTTTTATGACTTTGGCCTGGTATGGGCATTTGAAGTTTTTACATGATGCACCGCTTTGGCAAGCGATTTTATTTGGATGGGCGATCGCGTTACTCGAATACAGTTTTATGATCCCAGCAACGCGACTGTTGGCCAAACATGGGTGGTCTTTGGGTCAAATGAAAATCACACAAGAAGTCGTGACGCTATTGGTCTTCGTTCCATTTATGATTTTCCTTTTTAAACAACCCTTTAAGTTGGACTATTTGTGGGCAGGTTTATGCCTTTTTGGATGTGTCTATTTCGTGTTTCGCAGTGCTTAACTGATCCAATGCTGCATGGCTCTGATCATTTAAGTGAGGCGTGTTTGCAGGCATTTTTGAGGACTTTACTAAACTCACGGTCTCGTGGAGTGGGATCTTCATAGTCAAAGGCATAATCACTCTCATTGGTTAGTACAGTCTTTGACCGTCTGCTTCAAAGTTCATGAGAGCAAAACCATAGCTTTGGTCATCACAATAAACACGATATTCTGAAATTGAATACATTTTATCGCGGCCATCATCTGCTTTGTAATAGCCTGTCATCTTGACCGGCTTACGTTCATCAATAATAGATTTTCCGGTGACTAAAAATTTTTCGTGGATGTAGCCATTACTCTTAATTTGGCCGTTATAGCCTTTTTGTTGCTGTAAGAGGTTAAAGTCTTTTTCAAATTGGTTTGTATTGAGTTGAACGAGTTGGGCAAAACTCGGAGAGCTTAGGGCTAGAGTAAGTAGGATAAACATCTGTTTCATGTTTAAAGTGTTGTTATAAATATTGATTTAATAAAAGTTTTTATAAAATTGAAAAAAATAAAAATATTTTCATCAAAATATTATGGAGTTTTCTCTTTAAAGACAACCGTTAAATTTTATTGAGATGAATTTTCAGTCTATAATATGGGGCTCTTATTAAAGCTTGGCTCTAGTCGAGATTTACTCTCTCTTACTTTAATCTCTGGAAACATTGCAATGAATGCGGCCGCTTCACAAGACACTCCTCTCGTTGGAATTATCATGGGTTCTCAATCGGATTGGGCAACGCTAGAAAACACTGCCAATATGCTGAAACAGCTTGGCGTCCCATTTGAAGCGGAAGTTGTATCTGCACACCGAACTCCAGATCGATTATTCGAATATGCTGAAACCGCACGTGATCGTGGTATTCAAGTGATTATTGCCGGTGCTGGCGGTGCAGCGCATTTACCAGGTATGTGTGCAGCCAAGACTGACCTACCTGTACTTGGTGTACCGGTAAAATCATCGATTTTAAATGGTGTAGATTCACTACTTTCAATTGTACAAATGCCAGCAGGTATTGCTGTCGGTACTTTGGCGATTGGCCCAGCGGGTGCAACCAATGCAGCGATCATGGCGGCACAAATTTTAGGTTTAACGCGTCCTGAAATCGCAAAAAATGTTGCAGATTTCCGTGCTGCGCAAACCGATAAAGTGGCGAGTAAAAATATTCCGGGTCAAGCTTAATTAAGGGGCATTTCTCATGGATAAAACCATTGGTATTTTTGGTGGTGGCCAGTTGGGTCGCATGATGGCGCAAGCGGCATTGCCTTTAAACATTCAATGCACCTTCTTTGAAGCGAGTACTGAGTGCCCTTCTGCAGCGCTGGGTCCAGTGATTTCGACTCAAGCTGAAAATGGTTTGCAAGATTTCATTCAGAGCGCAGATGTTTTCAGCTTAGAGTTTGAAAATACTCCGTTAGCAGATGTTGATGTGTTGACCAAGAACAAAGCATTGCACCCACCGCGCCAAGCTTTAGCGATTGCACAGCATCGTTTGTCCGAAAAGGCTTTGTTTGATGAATTAGCCATTCCAGTTGCACCTTATAAGGCCGTGACATCTTTCGAGGGTTTACAAGCTGCTGTTGCTGAGTTGGGTTTACCCATCGTACTGAAAACATCGCGTGGCGGTTATGACGGTAAAGGTCAATTTGTGCTACGTAGCGCTGAGCAAATGGATCAAGCATGGGCTGAACTAGGCCCTGCAGGTGAATTGATCGCGGAAAGCTTTGTAACCTTCTCACGTGAAGTCTCAATCATTGCGGTGCGTGGTCAAGATGGCGATGTGAAAACATGGCCATTGGCGGAAAACCACCACCACAACGGTATTTTGTCGCATTCAATTGTGCCTGCGCCAAACAGCGCAGACTTACAACCAGTTGCGCAAGACTACATTACTCGCCTGCTCAATCATTTGAATTATGTCGGTGTTTTGACGCTTGAGCTGTTTGTGACGGATAAAGGCTTATATGCCAATGAGATGGCGCCGCGTGTACATAACTCGGGGCATTGGTCGATTGAAGGCGCAGTGTGTTCACAGTTTGAAAACCACATCCGTGCTGTAGCAGGTTTGCCTTTGGGTTCGACTGAAGTTGTTCGTCCAACGGTCATGGTGAACATCATTGGCCAGCATCCGAAGTCTGAAGATGTATTGGCACTGAATGGCGCACATTTGCATCTGTATAACAAAACAGAGCGTGAAGGTCGCAAAATCGGTCACATCACTTTAATGCCGAACGATACTGCAGAATTAACAGCTTTATGTCGTGCTTTGGCGAAAATTTTGCCGAATCCACTGGCACTTAGCGAAGATATGACCATTTAAACCTGTGTTTGAATGATAAAAAAGCGGTCATGCACATGGCCGCTTTTTTTATTGCTGTAGTTCGGGCATCATTGCGCCTCTTTGCAAAATCACACCGTTTATCGCTGAAACGATAAGAAACTATTGATCATAAAGTGTTCGTCCGTTTATAAATATTCTGCGTTAATCTTCGTATTATTTTTTGTGTATCAATAGCCTGTGATGTGTGTGAATCAAAATCAAAAATAACCAAAGCGTTTTGAATTTAAATTGTGTTTTTGAATTCAAACTATGAATTTGAATTCAAAAAATCCTATACGGAAAAAATGAATTCAAAGTTTATGAATTCAAATTTGAAAAATAAATTCATTTCGCCGTGTTTAAATTTAAAATTTGAATTTAAAAGTTGCTCAGACTTATTGGATCTATAGGGAGTATATTTTAAAACCTATAATATTTTGATTATTAATAATAAAAATGAATTTTTACCCCATTTTGCATTTGTGGATAATTTTTTATGCACCTAATTTATCTTTAAATTTAAAAGTTTTGAATTTAAATTTAAACCGGTGTTTGGTTTCTAATGAATTTAAAGTTGGGTTGTGGATAACTGCTTTTGAATTCAAATTTTAAAAATGAATTTAAATAAGTAGAAAATATGAATTTAAATTTACGTTTTGAACCTTTAACTTTTGCTTTGAGCTGCTATTGTTAAAGCAACAATTTAAATTCAAAAAAGATCTAGGGTATGAAGCATCACTTAGGATTTGTTTTCGGGACTGCTTTATTGGCAATAACTCAGGCAAATGCCGAGTTGATTATTAATGGTCAGTCTGTCAATTCGTCGAGCATTCCTACAACAAGCAGCATTTCACCACAAAATAACTTTCAAGGTTGTTTAGCCAATTTGCGCTCGCAAGCAATGAATGCTGGTGTGAGTGCATCCACTTATGATCGCTATACACAAAATTTAACACCTGATTATTCTGTGATTGAAAAGCTCAACTATCAGCCTGAGTTTTCAACTCCGATTTGGGACTATCTGTCCGGTCTGGTAGATGAAGAGCGTGTACAACTGGGTCAGCAGAAATTGGCGCAGCATCGTGATGTATTAAACCGTGTCGCAGCGGCTTATGGTGTGCCTGCTGAAACCGTGGTCGCGGTTTGGGGTGTGGAGAGTAATTTTGGTGATATTGCGGGTAGCTATCCTTTATTACAGTCATTGGGCACTTTAAGTTGTGAAGGACGCCGTCAAAGCTATTTCCGTGGCGAGTTTTTTGCAGCCATGCGGATTTTGCAGCGTGGTGATTTAAATGAATCTCAATTGAAAGGTTCGTGGGCAGGTGCATTTGGTCATACCCAATTTATGCCGAGTACCTATGAAGAACTGGCCGTGGATTTTGATGGTGATGGCCGCCGTGATTTGGTGTCGAGTACCACGGATGCGTTGGCATCTACAGCCAACTTCCTGAAAAAGCGTGGTTGGCAAACTGGTCAGCCGTGGGGCTTTGAAGTCAAAATTCCGGATGGCATGTCGATCAGTGGAGAAAGTCGCCGTAATAAAAAGTCATTAGACAGCTGGATGAATCGTGGTTTGCAGCGTGCCGATGGTACGCCGTTAATTCAAGGTAACCTTTCTGGATCGAGCCAAGCAGGTTTAATGGCACCGGCTGGGGCAAGTGGGCCTGTGTTCTTGGTGTTTAAAAATTTCGATGCAATCTACAACTATAATGCGGCAGAGAGTTATGCATTAGCGATTGCGCATTTATCCGATCGCTTGCAAGGCAAGGGTGGCTTTAGTACGACATGGCCAACCGATGATCCTGGGACTTCACGTGCGGAACGACGAGAGATTCAACAATTTTTACTTAACCGTGGCTATGACATTGGTAAAGTGGATGGATTAATTGGAGATAAAACCCGTCAAGCCATTCGACAAGAGCAAAATCGACTGGGTTTAAGTCCAACAGGACGTGCAGGGCAACAGATTTTACGCGCATTTCGCAATGAAAATGCGAAAAATATGATGCGTTAATTCATCAATAATAAAAAGGTCTGCAATTGCAGACCCTTTTTATATGTTTTTGACTCTTAAACCGCAGTGATTGTACCTAAGATACGATAGCCAGCAGCACCCGTCACACTTGGTAAATTTGCACTAAGCTGATTGACAAAGCGCATCGCCAACCAAGCAAAGGCTGTGGCTTCCACCCATGTTGGGCTTAAGCCTAAATCTGCGGTACTTTGCACCGTCCATTCATGTTTACGTAAACGCCAGCGCAGTTGCTCTAATAGGTGCGAATTGTATGCACCACCACCACAGACATAGACTTCACCAGTATCCATATCAGAACGGTAAATGGCTTTTTTAATGGCGCGTGTGGTGAGTTTCATTAAGGTTGCTTGAATGTTTTCTGGCGTATCTTCGAGTTCGTCATATTCGAGATCTCCACGCCAATCGAGAATCTGTTCATCTAACCATTCTAGATTGAAGTCTTCACGACCTGTGCTTTTTGGCGGTTCTTTAGAGAAAAACTCATGTGCTTGTAAGCGGTCGAGCAGACTGCGAATAGGTTGACCATAAGCTGCCCAGTTCCCATTTTCATCATAGGGCTGACCAGTATAACGTTCGCACCAAGCATCCATTAAAATGTTAGCTGGACCTGTATCAAAGCCATACACGGCTTCAGGTTTGCCTGCAGGTAACATGCTGACATTGGCAATTCCGCCCAAGTTCAAAATCACACGGTGAATGGTGTCATGTTGGAAAAGCGCTTGATGAAACGCAGGAACTAAAGGTGCGCCTTGACCACCTGCAGCCATATCACGGCGGCGGAAGTCTGAAATCACAGGGATTTTAGTGAGTTCGGTAATAATATTCGGGTCGCCAATTTGTAGGGTAAAACCATGTTCAGGGCGATGACGGATGGTTTGTCCATGCGAGCCAATCGCCTTGATTTGACTACGATCTAGCTCATTCTTCTCGATCAATTCATTGATGCCATGACCGATCATTTGAGCTAATGCAACGTCTGCCTTACCCATGCGATCAATTTCGTTATCATCAGGCAAGGTGAGGGCCATCAGTTCATCACGAAGGTCTGGGTCAAAGGGAAGTGTGAGTGTCGCATGAATCTCTAAAGGATCAAAAGAAGCAGCAACAATATCGACACCATCCATGCTCGTGCCGGTCATTACCCCAATGTAGATCGCTGTCATGATGATTCTTAAGCCTGCAATGTGCTGAAAAAGTGTTAGTATATCGCACAAATTGTATAACTGATCTATTTGGATTTTGTGATGTCAAATTTCCTGCCGGCTGAAGAACAACTTGCCCTCATCCAACGAGGCACACATGAGATTATTTCTGAAGAAGATCTTCTTAAGAAATTAAAGCAGAATCGCCCATTAAAAATTAAAGCGGGTTTTGACCCGACTGCACCTGATTTACATTTAGGTCATACGGTTCTGATTAATAAATTAAAAGTTTTCCAAGATTTAGGTCATGAAGTTTACTTCCTGATTGGTGACTATACAGCCATGATCGGTGACCCAACGGGTAAGAGCGCTACGCGTCCACCGTTATCACGTGAAAAAGTTTTAGAAAATGCGAAAACTTATCAAGAACAAGTATTTAAGATTCTTGACCCTGCGAAAACTAAAGTTGTGTTCAACTCAGAGTGGTTTGGTCAAAAAACTGCTGCTGACTTGATTCAGTTAGCTTCACAGCAAACTGTGGCACGTATGTTGGAACGTGATGACTTCACTAAACGTTATAACAGCCATCAACCAATTGCGATTCACGAATTTTTATATCCATTGGTGCAAGGTTATGACTCAGTTGCGCTAGAAGCGGATGTAGAGCTGGGTGGTACAGACCAAACCTTTAACTTGCTGATGGGTCGTACATTACAAAGCCGTTATGACCAAGAATCTCAAGTGTGCATTACTGTGCCAATTCTTGAAGGTTTAGACGGCGTAAATAAAATGTCTAAATCTTTGGGTAACTATATTGCCGTATTTGATGCACCGGGTGCGATGTACCAAAAAGTGCTTTCAATGCCAGATGATTTGATCGAACGTTACTTTGACTTGTTGAGCTTTAAATCGATTGAAGAAATTCAACAGTTGCTTAAAGAAGTGGCTGAAGGTCGTAACCCACAAGAAGTGAAGAAAATTCTTGCACTTGAATTGGTTGAGCGTTTCCATGGCGCAGAAGCTGCAGCAAATGCGCACAAAGGTGCAGGCAACTTGATTACTGAAGGTGAACTTCCAGAAGGTACACCAGAAGTGACTATTTCTCGTGGCGCATTTGGTGGTGAGATTTTCATTACATCTATTTTGCGTGAAGCGGGTTTGACTAAAAATGCAGCTCAAGCAAAAGATGCAATTGGTCGTGGTGCAGTGAAAGTGGATTGGGAAGTGGTCGATGCAGGTTATGCTGTGTCAGAAAACAAAACTTTGATCATCCAAGCGAGCAAAAAAGCGATCGCAAAAGTAACTTTTACCGACTAATAAATTCTTGAATTTTTAGTTAAGTTATTGAATTAAAAGCAGGCTTCGGCCTGCTTTTTTTTACCAATTAATATATTAATAATATAAATAAGCAAATTCAAAAAAAACCTTATAAAAACAACACTTAAATTTTGCCAAATGTGTTGCATTTCTTGAATTTTATGTATAAGATTTATTCATCTAGAGAGATATATATACCATCTAGAGGGTACATAACGATAACTCCACTTTTTATAAGTCTCTTCCCCAAGGGACTCTTTTTTTAGTGAAGTAAACAGATAACTATAATAATTACACGATGGATCGACTAAAGATTCAATTCTAAGGGAAAGATTTTGGGAGAGATCTTTCCCTTTTTTATTTGTAAAATTGAGCTATTCCTTTCAAAAATCACATTCATTTCTGTATTAAAGATTTTAATCGCGCCAGAAAAAAGGCCCGATTCAATCGAGCTTTAAAATGTCTTTACTTAGATAGATGTTCATGGAGCTTGGTTTTAGGGCTTAGAGCCAAATTGAATGAAGCTTAATTTAGGTAAGATCCGCTTGACTAAAGTCCCGACTAAAAGTGCGGTAATAATGGTGCCTTCACGTACCCCGATGACTTGATGTAAGACCAGCCAACTGCTGATAACCGCAATACTGACCAAGAGGATGTCGCCATATGTTTTACAGTTGCCAAAATCAAGGCGATAACGAACAGCAATGGCTTGATAGAGGCCTTCTGCGGCCAAGAGGACTAGACTGGCTTTGACCACTAAGCTCACACCTAAAGCAGTAATCAGGCAACTTGCCAAGCAAGCCAGGAGTTGAAGTGGGTAACTTTCTATGCTCCAGCCTTGGGTGAGCCACATTAAACCGTCAATAAATGCACCAAACAAAATTCCCACAGGTAATTGCAGCCACTGTATCCACTGAAAGCGTGATTTTAAGATCAGCATTTGCAGCAGTATCATGATGATGTGCATTAATACTGTTAATGTGCCGACGGTGAGTGGAAAGATATAGCTAAAGCTGTAAGGCACCGAAGAAATAGGGGATGTCCCTAAATTTGAATGTATAGAGAGTACGACACCAAAAGCCAATAATCCTAATCCGCTTAATAGTAAGAGTAAGCGTGGGAAAAACTGTGTTGGCATCCTGCACCTAAAAAATAAAAAGAGTGTACGTTAAACGCAGCCTACGCTCTATGCGTCTAAAGCCCAAAAATAGTGGCTTTTTATGACTGTGATCGTTAATAGTGATTATTCAAATAAAATAGGCTGCATTTTTATCAGCAAAAATGACTAAGCATGTAATTAAAATGATTTTTGCAAAAACAGGCCTTATGGAACAATGGTCAAAAATCAAAAAAGAGCAACAATATGGCGTATTACAACACCGATAATCATGATGAACAGATCGATCGAATCTTGAGATATTTATTTGACTACCAAACCACACAGCATAAGCGAGCATTATTTTGTGAGGCGCGGCAACAATTACATGATTTGGATATCGCAGCACAGTACCAACTATTCGCATTGGTAAGAGAACAACTCCCTAGACGTGCAAAGCTGCTATTTTCTGCCGAGGATTTTAGTGGAAAGCAACAAGTCATCTTGGAAGTCATGCAACATTTAGCATATGAACGTTAAAAAAATGCTGGTAAATATAAAAATGCACGCTAAAAAATGTCAATGAAGCTTGAATCGGTGTGATGACAGAAAAATGATGTGCTTTGAGGCAGAAAAGTAGACTAATGATTAATAAATAATCAAAGCTACTTTTATTAGACTTAAAAGTGATGAAAAAGATTTGCTAGATATAAGAAATTTACTTAATTAAATATCGACTATTTGCTAAAAATTTATAAAAAATGCTTAAAAAATAGGTAAAAATGCAATTTTTTTAGCAAAAACGCTTATAAAAAATACATACGTGAAAAATATAGTGAATTGGGGGTTGCAATGATTCTGAAATGCTCTAGAATGCACCCCATACCGACGAGATAGACGGAAACGAACAAAACGCGAAGCGTTGAGTTGTTAAGTTTATTGAAGTCCAGCTTCTAGCATTGACGAGATGTTAGAAAGATCATTAAGAGATTATGAAGAACAACTTGTGTGGATTTTTACTGATTGATTGATCGAAATTATTTTCATTGATTAATGGTAGAAATTACTCGAAGTTTATTTGAGCAAATTTTTGTCAG
>NZ_JAMCOU010000029.1:0-19148 GCF_023499985.1 Acinetobacter amyesii
TTTTTTCATAGCTTCCAGCGCAGGATTTTCATATGNCCNTGTGATGCCAGCTATCGCTGCATTCATAGCTCCGTATTCTTTCCAAGGCATTGAAGCTTTTTTCATAGCTTCCAGCGCAGGATCTTCATATGCCCGTGTGATGCCAGCTATCGCTGCATTCATAGCTCCGTATTCTTTCCAAGGCATTGAAGCTTTTTTCATAGCTTCCAGCGCAGGATCTTCATATGCCCGTGTGATGCTAGCTATCGCTGCATTCATTGAAAGATATCCTTTCAAGGGATCTGTAATTCTAGTTATAGTTTTATGAAGTTTTTCTATGCCATAAGGATCTAATAATTTATCTAAATCATATTTGGATGACATATTTATGATCCCCTTATGGAATATTAGGAACTTTTAGTATTTCTAAAATTAACATAATACACGCTATATGAAATGCCCTCATGAAATTGAATTAAATCAACACATTGAGATCCACTAAAAAGCCCAGTTTGTTTGAACTGGGCTTTTTAGTGGATCATTCACGCAATATGCCGATTTATTCAGCAATTTGAGATTCGTTTCATTAGATAGCATAAATAATCTAATTCATATTATATACATAACTTACACATGTTGCTTAACTTACGTAAGTTATGCCTCTTATTTAACTTCACTTAATACTGCTTGTTGTAGGTCTTCCTTCGATAGCTTCTGTAATTGGTGTAAAGCAGCTTTTAAAATGACAGAGCGATTTGCTTTGGCTACTCTTGAGTCTATCAATAGATCATCAATTTCTTTGCTAACTTCTTCTGTTAGTGAAAACGTAAATCGACGATATACTTGTTGTGAACACTCTAAATTTTTTACACGCTTACTAGACCCGTTAATGAAAGCCTCAATTTTTTGGTCTGTAGATTTAGATTCCTGAGCAGATTTTGTTAACCCTTTAAGCGCCATTTAAAGTTCTCCTAAAAACTCTAAAGCAAGTTGCTCTATTTCAATGATTGCTTTTTTATCAGTATCAACTTCAAATACAGAAAGTCCATTTTCATCGGCATCGTCATATACGTTGCGATTGGTTGTGAATTGATTTAATGGTGATAAACCAAAAGACTCACATGCATCTTTTGCATCAAGAATTCGTTGTACTTGGCTAGGTAATGTCGGACATTGAGTAATAACAGCCCTAGTAATTAAGCTTGGGTTAACAGCTTTGGCTAATTTAATAAGTTGTTCAACATGAACTAGTGTCTTTAAGTCACGACGTTTAGGTCGGAATGGTAAAAGCATATGTGTTGCAATAGTCATTGCTGAGCGTAGAGCCTCGGAGTCTTGACCACCGGCATCAATAATAATGTCTTGATAACGTCGAGATAGATCGTCTAAAACTTGTCGAATATTACCAGCAGCTTGGACTGATGGAATGTTCTTTAATTCAGAGTTTTCATCTCTTTCTTTAACCCAATCAGTAGTAGTTCCTTGAGGGTCAGCATCTAAAAGTAAAATGTCCCGCTTTTTCTGCTGAAGGTAGACAGCTAGGTTTTGAGCAAGACAGCTTTTACCAGATCCCCCTTTTTCACCGCCAACTAAGATAATCATATTTTTATGTAACTTACGTAACTTATTTAACTTAAGAATATCCTTAAATATGAAATGGATCAACAGGTTTATGTTGCGTATGTTACGTAAGTTATTTAAGTTAAGCAGAAGTTACTAATATCTAAGAAAAAAATTTTTAAATTTTTTTCTTAGATATTTTTATAAGATTTTAGGTCTCTATGGAAGGTGTTTTTTGAAATTAACAGGTGGCAAAAAAATTAGTTATTAGATGATTTATAACAAGTTATAGATAGAGAAATCCACATAGATTGTTTTGTGAGTACCAATCAATATATGTATGTTTTTTAGAAGTTTTTTCCTTTAAAAAATAAAAGCCCTCCTTGACATACATCAAGGAGGGCTTTAAATTCGTCGGTACGCAGTTATTTGATGGTGGAACATCAAGTAACGAAGATCAGCAGAGCTACCAACTCGTGCAGATTTCACCAATGGCTTGTACCTGAACTCTATTTTCACAGGAAAATGATATTAGTTCAAGCCCCTAAATGATAAGTCTTCGTTAGTTAAGTGTTTTTTTTCATCAAATCAGCTTTAAAAAGCAGGTTTTGCCTACTTCTGCGCGTCCGTTTTACGGCTGGCATGTGGTGTGGGTGGAAGGAATTAAGCGACGCTAGCGCACCACAGCGATTGTTTTATATAGATAAAGCAAGAGTTGCTACTAGGGGAAATCGACAAAGCAACAGCGTGATGAGTAGTTCAGGGATGCTTTAAATTGTATGTTGGGGAAACCCTCACAGAGATAAGCGAACTGTTCGGTTTGGGAACGTGTCGATGCGGTGTGTGAATCGTAATCTCAGCCTAAAAGGGAAAGCACAATTACCCTTTGCAGATACGACCGATGCGTGGCTCCGTCAGCCCGAAAAGGTGTATGGCAATACTTTAAGAGCAAGCAAACTTTTTGCAGGCTCTTAGGGTGAGTATTGCCGAAACTCACTCAACGTCCACCATCAGCCCAAAGGGCTTGCCCGACGGCTGAGGGTACGGGGAGTGAGTGAGCACATTTAATTAATAACTTTAAATTTGGAGTCCTACTTGAATATGGTCGTAATTCTTCATAATTGAGCGTATTTACCACTTTTTCTAATTTTATGTACTTTTTCTTATTGAAATAAAAAAATAGTTTAAATCGCAAATTAAGAGCATTTGAAGGCATAGATATTTCTGATGCCTTTTTTTCTGTGTAGCTCATGCTCTGCATGGCTGTACTCGAAAAAAACTCATCTTATAAATGAATACCTAAATTGAATTGTACTCACAAAACAATTGATTTTAAAGGATATTTTTCAAAATTAATACAAAAAATGTTCATGTTTAAAAATAGAATAAAACTTTAATTGATTCAGTTTAGGAATGTGATGAAGAAGGATACCAATACAAAGCAATTAACAGTTTTGGTTGATGTTGATGAATTAAAAGACTTTCAAAGTGTTTGTAGAAATAAAGACATGAACTCAAGCCAAGTGATTAGAGCCTTTATCCGTGAATACATCAAAAGATATGGGACTAAAAGAGAGGTCAAAAAATGAAATTTTTAAATAAAACGATTCTATTTATAGCCATTCCATTTTTTATGGTTGCATGTTCAAAACCTGATGTTTCAGGTATTTGGATTCCTAAAAAAATTGAAAATAGTGAGAAGTATTATGAATATTATGAGATTGGTAAAAAAGACAGTTTAGATCGCTATAGTTTTACTAAATATATTTATATTACTCGTTCAAATAATCCTAGACAAAAACTTCCGCTGCTCAATGGAAAGATAGAGAAAAAATTAGAGTTTACCAAAGACAATACTTACTGTGTTGAGGGTTCAATGCAGACTGAATGTGTGATTTATGTCGATGGAAAACTCGACATTTACGGTGAGGGTACACACGTTAAATCCTCACAAAATCCCCCTAAAATTCCAGTTAATCAATAGGTGATGCCATGAAAAAAATCATCATGATATTGATGCTGATATGCAGTGCTTTTGCACTAAATACTGCCTATGCCGTTGAGAACTACACCAATCCACAAGATTTAGGTACGGGTAAAATTCAGATTCCGCAAAATCAAAGTGAAGAAAATATGGGAGGGGCTGTTCAATCTGTTTCTGACAATGGGATGCAAGTACTAAACAATGTGACCGAACGCATCGCTGGCGATATTGATAAAAAAGTAAAAACGCAGATTCAAAAATACTATGTGCAGATTACAGCTCCGATCATTCCAGTTTTTTCAGGCTTTATCATTATTTGGATCTCATTCCAAGCTATTAAAATGATGTTAGGTATGGCAGTAGAAATTCAGGGAGTGATAGCCACTTTCGTTATTATGCTTTTGATCTGGTCAATCGTATTTTCATGGGATGCTTTCTTTCCATACGTTGCTGAAGTATTCCTTGATGATTTACCTAATTTGATTGGTGAAATGACAGGGACCGATACCGTGACCACTTTTCAAGCATTTATGAGCGTAGTATTAAATTCAATTGCTGATGCTTTCCAAAATGTAGATACAGGAATCACCAATCCAGTATCAGGATTTTTCTTTGTACTGATCTATGCTGGGATACTTGGATTAGCTTGTCTTGTCTGTGGCGTGTTCTTTCTCATTTGGATTATTTCTAAAATGATTATTGCCATTTTACTGGTTGTTGCGCCTATCTTCTTAGCGTGTGCCATGTTCCCCGCAACTCGTAGATATGCAACCAACTGGCTACAAGCTGTTTTAACGCCTTTAGTGGTTATTTTATTTATGATCATTGCTTCGGACTTTGTGATTTCGACCATTGTGCCGGTTGTTCAAGAACTCAATGAAGCAGGCTCAACATTCATCGGGGCTTTCGTGATGATTATTATTTTATTCATCGTACTCGGTGTATTTGCCCTTGTTCCAAAACTTGCCATCTCTTTAGTTGGTAATGGTTTTGAAGCATCCACTAGTGCAACCAGTAGTGTGATGCAGTCTTTCATTTCTAAACTGAAAGGAAAATAAAATACCGAGAACCTTAGAATCTATAAATAGAGCTGAGTGTTAACGAAGCGAACAATGAAAGGAGCAACCATTTCCCCCTCTGATTACCTTTTTTTTACGAGCGATGCCGAGAAAATCTATGATTTTGTCAAGCAGACCGAAGTAAAAAAATCGGTTACTAAACTTCACACAACAATATGAAGCGTGGATTTATCATTAACGAATAGCAATGAGTAATGCACGCTTCCTCGTTTCTCTTTGAGAAACAAAAAAGCAGACTATCAAAAAAGGCAAAATGGCAACTTATCATCTATCGGTTAAGGCGGGAAAAAATGCAAGTTCTTCGGGAAGCCGAGGGGCAAGCCATTACGCCTATATCAATCGTGATGGGAAGTATAAAAGAGCCGATATTGAAAAGATTAAATCAGGTAATTTGCCAACTTGGGCGAAAGATGCAAAACACTTTTGGAAGTCAGCAGATAAAAATGAACGCATGAATGGGCGTGTCTATACTGAATTAGAAATTTCATTGCCTAGAGAATTAACACAGGTACAGCGAGAAGAATTAGTTAGCCAATTTTTAGAAAAAACTTTAGGTAAAAATTTTACGTATTCCTATGCAATTCATAACCCTTTAGCCCGAGATGGTGAACAAAATCCGCATGTCCACTTGATGTTTAGTGAGAGAAAATTAGACGGTATTGATCGGGATGAAGCACAACATTTCAAACGCTACAATTCTAAAAATCCTGAATTGGGCGGAGCAGGGAAAGACCGATATTTTAATGCCCGAAATTTTATTTCTGATGTTCGTTTAAGTTGGGCGAATACTGCAAATGATTATATGGAAAGTATCGGTTTAGATTCACGTATAGACCATAGAAGCTATCAAAAAATTGGTACAGAAATTCAAAGTCAAAATTTCCGAGCTGATTACATTAGCCATGATAAATATCTAATTAACGAGAATATCAAAGAGATTCGACGACAGAATGGTGAAACCATTATTGAAAAACCAAGTGAGGTTTTAAAAGTCCTTACTTCAACGCAATCATTTTTTACTATTCGTGAACTTGATCGATTCTTGGAAGCGCATACGGATGGACAGGAACAATATTTAAAAGCACGTGAAGCAGTTTTAACATGCTCTGAAATGGCGGTTTTATATGGCAAAGATAGTGTTGTTTTATCTTCTAATGAGTTGGTCGGAATAGAACAATCTATTTCAGCACTTATTTTCAATGCGAACCAAGATAGCCGTGTACAAAAGCCAAGAACTTTAGTTGATAAATTGCCATTAAACGCTGTGCGTGTTGCTGAAACTAGGACGTTTAACAGTGAGCAAGAAAAGGCATTTTATACCCTTACTTCTACAGACCGAATCAGTCTTTTAAATGGTTCTGCGGGAACTGGTAAATCATACGTTTTAAGTGCTGTATCTGAAGCCTATAAAGAATCAGATTATCAAGTTCATGGAATTGCATTACAGGCAATTACAGCTAAAGCAATTGCGACAGATTGTGATATTCCAAGCAGTACCATTGCTTCATTTTTGGCAAAATATGAAAGCGGTAATTTAGAGGTTAATAACAAGACTGTTTTAATCTTAGATGAAGCGGGCATGGTCGGTTCAAGAGATATGCAGAAACTTCTAATGATCGTTGAGAATCACCATGCACAAATTAAATTAGTCGGGGATAGCTACCAACTTAATGCCGTTATGGCAGGTTCTGCATTCAATCATATTCAGCAAAATTTAGACCATAAAAATACGGCTTCACTTGAGAATATTCAGCGTCAGCGCTCTAGTGAAATGAAAAAAGCATCACAGTATCTTTCTAAACACAATGTAGATCAGGCATTAGAAATCTATAAAGCCCTAGATAAAGTAAACGAATATGAATCCCATGAATTTGCTTTAGTTAAAACGATTCAATCGTGGTCCTCTGACCAGGGCGAGAGTAAATTAATGCTTGCTCACTCAAATCGTGATGTAAACGAGCTAAATGCTATGGCTCGATCTATCTTGATTAAAGAGGGCAAGCTTTCTGCAGAAAGTCATAAGGTCTGCACCTATAAAGGCGAAATTGATCTAGCGCTAGGCGATAAGATTGTATTTAAAAAGAATGATAAGCACCTGAATGTTTCCAATGGTGAAACAGCTAAGGTTATTGGCTTTGAGCTAGATAAACAGCAAAATATTAAAAGCATGATGGTTGAATCAGATCAGGGCAGGAAAGTATCAAAAATTGATTTAGACAGCTATCAGCACTTTAAACATGGCTATGCCAATACGATTCATTCATCACAAGGTATGACGGTTGAAAACGCCTATATCCTTGCCAGTGAGAATATGAATGCTAATTTAACCTATGTGGCACTAACACGGCACAAGGGCAATGTAGAGCTAAATTACAGTGCTACTGCATTCAATCAGGATGAAAAAACGTGGGTCAGAAATTCTGAAGGGAAGTATCAAGAAAAAGAACTCACACCGTTTGATAACTTGAAACGTACTTTAGGACGTACTGAAGTTAAGAGCTTTACAACGGATTATTCAGTCGTACAGGCAAAAGATGAACTTATAAAGAACTATATTCGTGATCATCGAAACAGCCTTGATGATCAGCGGGAATTGTATAACTTGAATAGCACATTTAAGGCAATTACTACGCCAGACAAGCATTTCAGCGAAAAAGAAATCATTGAAGAAGTACGAAATAGCCTAAGATCAAAAGCTTTATTGGGTGATGAGATCGTAAGGTTTAACGGTCAAATGAACATTGCCAAAGGTGAACAGCTCCAGTTAGATCAGGAACTCACTTTAAAGACCGGCTTTTTAAAGAAAGAACACTTTGAGAAAGATACACAGCTTCAGGTGATTGATGCCTACAAAGTCAAAGATAAGGCAGTGATGAAAGTAAGAATTAAGGCTGAAGAATATGAAGTACCCTTTGAAAAGCTAAATATTCGTTATTCAGACAAGTATTTAAATGAATATAAAAAAGATACTTCAGCACGCTTTGATAGTCGTCATAAAGCCGAAATGGTGGGTAAGTTCAATCAACAGTTGCAACAGCAAAAGCACAGCCAGCCATCACAGAATCTAAATGCACCAAACAGTGAGATCAAGCATTCTCCAAGCATCAAAAATAGTCATAAAATGAAGTTTTAAGTTGATATAGCTCTTTTAGTCTCTTGGTTGTAATCCAAACCATATCTATTAAAAAAGCATGTTCTATGGATTTTTAACTCTATTTGATGTCCTTCATAGACGATGGAATGTTTAAATCCATTTGCGCCAGAAGAAGGTTTATTGCAAATTAAGCATTTATGAATCTTTAGTCTTTCTTTGAATCGTTTTTTCAATGTCCGTTCGTTCGCCAAAGGCGAAATTAAGAACAATGTACTGAAAAGGTTATCAGCACATCGAATATGCATTAAATAACCTTTAAAAGAACGGCAAGTGTGAACTTCGGTATTTACGTATTTTTTACATTCTAGGCAGGGTTTGACTACAGGATATCTAGTATTTTTTACATAAGAAAAAAGCATATAAAATAATCAAATATTTAAAGTTTTATTCTTATTTTTTTTAAAGAAAATTCCAATATAACAATAGGTTTTAGGAACCCTATTGTTATGAAATTTCAGAAATAAAAGATTTCTGTTTCGTAGATGATAGAAAAGCCCATAAATTGGGTCTTTCGTATAACGTGTATTATGTTAATTTTAGAAAACATTAACTTAATCCATTAATTTCATTAGTGCGAAAGTATCAAGATATGCAGTAACTTCTATGGCTTTCTTATTTTCCATTACGAAGTGCCATGCATAATTATTTTTATATAGCCTGCCATCTTTAGCTTGAGCAACTCCATCCCAAAGCACAACTACATTATTTCCCTGTGCAATAATATGATTCACTGTTGGCTTCAGTGGCTTTGCAAAAAATGAATTGATAGGCTTGACTGCTTGATCTATAAATTCTTGTTTTGTTTTATATGTGCCTGATACAGGACTATACCCAGCGACAGTCCATTTGACATGTTCTGATAAAAGGTCAAATACGCTACCTTGACCATTTTTCCATAACTCAAATGCATTTTGGATCTCGCTTGTAGATTGAGCTTTCGATTCATTTGCAAAAGTAGGTTGATAACTTAAGCCACAAAAGATCATGCATATATAAATATTTTCTAAATATGAACATAATATTTCCCTTTATTTTATATCTGTTTTCTAAAGTTGTTGCCTTAAATATTTTGAAAACAATAAGAATTCAGAAAACCTATTTTTAGATTTTTGTTAAAGAGCAAGTGTTGGTCGAATAACGATCTCACTAGTATCTATATCACTACTCTGGTTAATTACATGTGCGATGGCATTTGCAATAGCTTCTGGTTGAATACATATTTGACGATATTCTTTCATTGCTTGTGCAGCTGATGGGTCCGTAATCGTATGAGCGAGTTCAGACTCAACTACACCAGGATAAACACAGGTCACCCTGATTTCTTGATGCTCTTGACGAAGACCATCGGATATTGCACGGACAGCATATTTAGTTGCACAATAAACGGCCGCTGTTGGCACAACTGAAAGCCCCCCTATTGAAGAAATATTAATAATTTGTCCATGAGATTGCTTTTGCATAATCGGCAAAACAGCAGCAATGCCATGGAGGACACCACGAATATTCACATCAATCATTGCATCCCATTCATCTAACTTTAATGCAGACATTGGTGATAGTGGCATAATGCCAGCATTATTAATGATGACATCAATTCGACCAAACTGTTCTAATGCAAAATTAACAAAGTCTTGAACTGAGTGTCTTTGCGTGACATTTAAAGTCTGATATTTAACCTGAGTTCCTGATGGATCAATTTCTCTAACTAGTGTTTTAAGGCGGTCCTCGCGACGAGCACCTATAACTAATAAATGCCCTTGCTTCGCTAAAATTCTAGCTGTAGATTCGCCTATGCCACTACTTGCACCAGTGATTAAAATAACTTTTTCTGTGATTGTATTTGACATGGAATTTCCCTCTAAATAAAGTTTTGAGATATCTTAGATAGAGGATGAAAAAGCAGTAAGATCTATTCCTATTTCATTTTTGCTCAAAAGTATTGAATTGATTAGTAGAGTTTTAATGGATATGTATAGTGATATGAATGAAAATCAAAGTGAAATGATTTCATTAATTAAGAAACTTGCACCATCACAAGGTTATACACAGTCCATATTGGAAAATATTACTTTTATGCGTGTAGATCAGGCATTAGAGAGTATGCAAACACTGTATGAGCCGAGTATTGTGATAGTACTTCAGGGAGAGAAGCATGGTTATTATCTTGGGGAAAAATATACTTATGATGCTCAAAATTATTTAGTGGTTTCAGTACCTTTACCATTTAGTGTCGAAACCATTGCAAGCTCAGAACAGCCTTTATTAGGTTTAATTCTACGCATTGATCCATTGATTTTGGCAGAACTTGTTGTGGACCTAAGTGATTATTCTGAGACGTTGTCCGGTCAGAGTATTTCAGCTTTATATGCTAGTCCAATGGACATATGTTTAGAAAATTCAGTATATCGTCTTATCAAGGCTCTATCTGAAGAAAGGGAAGCAAAAATTTTAGCTCCTTCTATTTACAGAGAAATTCTTTATCGTGTTTTAGTTAATGAACAAGGCCAAGTATTAAGATCAACGCTTTATCAAAATAATAGTTTCGGAAAAATTTCCAAAGTTTTGCACTACATTCATAACCAGTACCAAACAAAAATAGACTTAGACTATTTAGCGTCACAAGCAAATTTAAGTATTCCATCGCTACATGTTCATTTTAAAGCTGTTACATCAACTTCACCTATACAGTATATAAAAATGATTCGATTGCATAAATCGAGATTAATGATGATTCAAGAAAATACCACTGTCGAAGATGCTGCTAGACGTGTTGGATATGAAAGTACATCTCAATTTAGCAGGGAATTTAAACGTCTATTTGGTCAAAGTCCCATGGATGAAGTAAAAAAAATGAAGTCTATTTTTACATTATCTCCATCGTCCTAGGTGCGCCATTTAACATAATGGTTGTTATACGAAATTAAAAAACCTAGGCCAATGCCTAGGTTTTAAATTTAAAAAAATACATAAAAAGTTAATGTGATAGATTCAATTTTTCAGCTCCGTATAACGTGTATTATGTTAATTTTTAAAATACTTAATACTGTGCCTGTGTGTATGCTTTAAAAGCAACAAGAAACATTTTTCACTTTTATCTTTTTTTATACTGCTGAAGATATCCTTATTAAGAATAAAATCAATTGCTCAGATTCCAATGTAAACTACATTCGTTCTCCTAAAAAATTAATTCTTATAAATCTTGCAATAAGTTCTTGGATAGCTGTTTTAAATTCTCTAGTTCCTCATCACTCATCCGCATTGAACAGCGCATCTGATTCGGTATCTCCAGAATTTGCTCTTTCAAACCTCTAGCCTTATCCGTCAGGATGACCTTTTTTACCCGCTCATCTTCAGCAACAGATACTCGGTTTAAGAACTCTTTAGCTTCAAGTTTCTGTACCAGTGGCGTTAACGTTCCTGAGTCGAATAACGTCTTTTCACCGAGCTCTTTTAAAGAAATATTATCTTGGTCATACAAGGCAAGAAGAACGACAAATTGAGGGTAAGTCAGATCAAATTCTTTCAGAAATGGGCGGTACTGTCGGGTTAATGCATTCGATACAGAGTATAAAGAGAAACAAAGCTGTCCACCTAAGATGCTGTTATTCATAACTTTAACAACCTATTCCAAATAATATCTAAAAAATATTATAAATAATTCTTGACCAAAAGTAACTTGCATGCAAGTATTATGTACACAAGATTAATGGAAGATGATCTAAATAAATCAGCTTCTGGATAGAAACCAACATATTGTTTAAAAAAATTCTCGAACGTTATAGTGAGTTAGCGCCATGAAAATCGTATCTGCTTTATTAACTTCTACCGTATTCGCATCTGCGGCAGCATCAGCACAACCTGTTAATGCTCCAGCACCAACTGCAGGTGTTAAAGCGTTCCTTGATGTCTTAAATTCAGGTAATGGCAAGCCTATGGAACAAATGTCTCCAGCAGAAGCTCGTCAGGTCCTTATTGGAGCTCAGCAAGGCGTTGTTCTTCCTCCTGCTCAAGTCTCTGATAAAACGATTCAGATCAAAGGTCAAAGCATTAAGCTGAAAATCGTGAAACCTGAAAATACTAAAGGAACGCTGCCTGTCTTCATGTTCTTCCATGGTGGTGGCTGGGTACTAGGTGACTTCCCTACTCATGAACGCTTGATCCGAGATTTGGTGCGTGAATCAGGCGCTGCAGCGGTTTATGTGGATTACACGCCTTCCCCTGAATCTCACTTCCCAGTCGCGATTGACCAGGCTTATGAAGCAACTAAATGGGTGGCTGAGCACGGTAAAGAAATCGGGGTGGATGGTACACGTTTAGGATTAGTAGGTAACAGTGTAGGCGGTAACATGGTTGCTTCTGTAGCGCTGCAAGCGAAGCAGTTCGGCGGTCCAAAAATCCGTTACAACGTAATGCTTTGGCCAGTGACTGATGCAAACTTTGATAATGAGTCATATAACACTTACGCCAATAATCACTTCTTAACCAAAAATATGATGAAATGGTTCTGGAATAATTACACCACTAAAGCATCTGACCGTAACAATATTCTGGCATCTCCACTTCGCGCCAGCAATGAGCAGCTGAAAGACTTCCCACCGACACTGATTCAAACTGCTGAGTTAGATGTATTACGTGATGAAGGTGAAGCATTTGGACGTCATTTGGATAAAGCTGGTGTACCTGTAACCGTTACCCGTTATAACGGTATGATCCATGATTATGGTCTACTCAATCCACTCAGCAATGAGCCAACGGTAAAAACTGCTCTATCTCAAGCAGGATCTGAACTTCAAAAACATTTGAAATAAAGGCTTGTCTGACTTAATGAAATAAAGAAGCCCAGATCTCATATCTGGGCTTCTTTATTTCTATGATTTCATTTTAGAAAATAATAACTTGCCGAGATAAGACAATCCGACTGAATCAAGATCTTCTGAATAGCGAATCTATTTAAAACACTATAACAGTCTCATTTTTGAGCTTGAAGGCCAGACTTTACATAGTTGATTACATATTCAACACTCAAATATTTATATCATCTATTTAAGTTAATTCAACTGCTGCTGCATGATCGATGCAGCATTGTAGCAATGGAAAGAAATTATTTTTCCATTCTCAATATGAAATACATCACAGCAAGGAACATCTATAGTTTTCCCTGTTGGCGCAAGTGTTCCTTCAGGTGTAATGAGTTCCCCAGTATGAGTACCGCGAATTGCAAGTTCAACGACAACAGTACCATTCATAGCGTAAGTGCTAAAAATTTCACGATGAACATCAGGAAATGCTGCAGCCATACCACTTGCTACCATGGCAATATTTTCCCCACGAAATTCCATTTCAGCTGGAACATTCAGAACGTATCCCTCATCCGAAAAGAATGAAGTAAATCTATTCAGGTCAAGAGTTTTACCTTCAGCTGCATTGTATAATTCTCTAATTATCTCAAGATCATTCTGCATCATATATTCCTTTAAGTCTGGATTCCGCCAACCAATGCCATATCACATAAATCTATTGGACAAAATAGAAGTATAGACAATAGGTTACTTAAAGAGTAGAACCTACAAAAAGGTAAGTGGAATATTATTATGAATACATCATGTGGTTTAGATATTTCTTTAAAAATTATGGGGGGAAAATGGAAGCCTTTAATCCTCTATCATCTTCAGAATGGACCATTACGATTTTCTGAGATAAAAAGAAGTGTGGGAAGCATCAGTGAAAAAGTGCTGATTCAACAGTTACGCGATTTAGTCGCAATCAATGTTCTTAATAGACATGATTATAAGTGTGTACCGCCAATGGTTGATTACTCTCTTACACCTTTTGGCGAAACACTTGTACAAGCACTGGTTCCACTTTGTGAGTGGGGCAACCAAAACCGTGAGCAGGTGACAAAGTTGTTACAGCCATCATCAGAGCTGAATTAAGAAAACCTAAACTATAAACTTAGTTGGTAAGGTTGATAGAAAATTTATACTACTAAACTTTGAAAAATAAACAGAGTAATCTTTCCATTTAACATAATAGAGGTTATACGAAATGCTTTTTAAAATATCCTTGTTTTTCATATAGTTAAAAATTTTTCATCCCCCTGAAAAACAACAAAAAACCGACTTGGAAACAAGTCGGTTTCTTTTTAAGCAGTTTTGATATATTTCGCCAATAATTTTGATCAATATTTAATCAATTTTTCATTTTTCTCTGCGTTATCAACACATCGCTGGCTTAAATTATCCCCAATTTCTGCGGACAACTCTTGGGATAAAAATTCACCAATTTTGTACGCCTGAGCGCACATGGATTTAGGGATTTTGCGGATGCTCACAATCCCCTGTATTCAATATCATGAAGTCATAAGAGAACAGGATGTTCCGCAGAATAAAAATAAATAATCGCACAAGGATCGGCGGCACGACAGGAGTTATGCCAAGCGAAACCATACGAAAAAGCCCGACAGGATGTCGGGCTTTTTTATTTTATAAAGATTATTTTTTAGTTAAAAATACAGCAATTACATAAGCAATTGTTGTGTAAATAAACGCTAAAAAATTTTCAAAACTAAGATCTCTATAATCAGGAAAGCCTGATAATGCCATACCAATGACCACCACCAACCAACTTACAACCAATCCTAATAGGTGCTTCATGTTTCGTTTTCCTTTGTTATAACATTTATTTTATAAGTTATAAAAAAGGAAAAGTTAAGGGCAGTAATTAAAGATAGGCGACAAGTTATGTCTTTTTAATTTAAAAAGTAGGTTTTAGCTCATCGATATTGTATTTCAACGAACTTTTTTTTGTTTCGCATAAGAGATTTTATGTTAAATAATAGTCAATTAAAGGTCCAATAGTCAGATTTTAATTCGTCATGCTTTGCTATTTGTTAGTATTGATCAAATTTTTAATTTGAGATCTCATATGATTGATGTGATCCATGGAACAACAGATAAGCCTGCTACATCTAAACAGCTTCAAGATGCTGTTCAAAAAATAGAAAAATTAGATGGAACTTTATATTTAGGTTATCCAATTATCGGTACAGTTGATGGCGCTTATGAAATTGATGCGCTTTTAACCTCACCTCAACATGGCATTATTGCTTTTATTCTAATTGAAGGTACTGAGTTGCCTGAGGAAATAATAGATATACAAGATACATGTTATGCAATGTTATCTGCGAAGCTTATTCAGTATAAAGAACTTGTCAAAAGAAGACAGTTGGATGTTGATGTACGCGTTTTAACATTTGCTCCTGCTGTATCGAATCACCAAGAAAGCCTAGATGAAGATAATCTTGTTATTACTCAATCTATCTCTTTAATCAATTATCTTAAAGATGAACAATCTGATAATAGTGAAAAATACAAACAAATAGTTAGTGCTATTCAAGCTGTTTCTAAAGTAAAAGTTGGGAAAAAAAGAAACCCTCAGCAACCTAATTCGAGAGGAGCTAAATTAGTAAAATTAGATCAATCTATTACTAATTTAGATTTGCAACAAAGCAAAGCGGTACTTGAAACAGTTAATGGTGTTCAACGTATTAGAGGATTAGCTGGATCAGGAAAAACCATTGTTTTAGCTCGAAAAGTAGCTTATTTACATGCTAAAAATCCTGATTGGAAAATAGCAGTTACGTTTAATACAAGATCATTAAAAAATCAGTTTCAAAATTTAATAACTAGTTTTGTCTATGAACAAACTAATGAGCTCCCTGACTTTGAAAAGATTAAAATCATACATGCTTGGGGAAGTCCTTCTATGGAAGGAATATATTACAATGCAACATTAGCAACAAATTCAAAGTATTATGATTTTAGATCAGCAAAAGCATACAGGCATCCACTTGATCAAAGTGAGTTCGACTTTGCTTGTAAGTCTTTATTAGATCAAAAACATTCCTTACCTTCTTTATATGATTTGATTTTAATTGATGAAGCTCAAGATTTTGCACCATCATTTTTGCAACTTTGCTACAAGCTCTTAGATAAAAATAAACGGCTTATATATGCCTATGATGAATTACAGACTCTTTCAGAAAGTTCAATGCCAAATCCTGAAGATATTTGGGGTAAAGATGAAAACGGACGCCCACTAGTTAGTTTAAGTAGCAATGATGGTGAGCCTGAACGAGATATTATTCTTGATACTTGTTATCGAAATCCTAGACCAATATTAACTTCTGCTCATGCCTTAGGTTTTGGTATTTACCGTAAAGTTCCAGAAGGCAAATTACCTTTAGTTCAGATGTTCGATTACGCTCCTCTTTGGAATGATATTGGATATGAAGTTGTAGAAGGTAATTTAATTGAAGGTGAAAAAGTTCGTTTAGCTAGGACTTCTAAATCAAGTCCTGATTTTTTAGAAAACCATTCAGAAATTGATGATCTAATAAAATTTAAGACATTTAATACCGAAGAAGAGCAAATTCAGTATTTAGTTGATTCTATTAAGAACGATATTGAAAAAAATGAATTGAAGCCTGAGGATATTATGATTATTCATCCTAATGCTTTAAGTGCTAGAGATAAATTTGGTGTAGCTCGGTATAGCCTACATGAAGCTGGTATTAACTCGAATTTAGCAGGTGTAACAATTTCTCCTGATGACTTTGCACAGGATGATAGTGTTACATTTACTTCGATTTTCCGAGCAAAAGGAAATGAAGCCCCAATGGTCTATGTGATAAATGCAGATTATTGTGCGCAAGGTGCTGGATTAGCAACAAAAAGAAATATCCTTTTTACTGCTATGACTCGAACAAAGGCTTGGTTGAGGGTATTGGGTGTCGGTCAAGGTATGAAAATACTTGAAGAAGAGTTTAATGAAGTAAAAAGAAATAATTTTTCTCTTCTATTCACTTATCCAACAGAAGAACAGCGACAACATTTAAGAATTGTTAATAGAGATTTATCAGATAAAGATAAAAAACGAATTCAGGCTAGACGAAAATTCTTAGAAAATCTAATTAAGGATTTAGATGAAGGTGTACTCCATAAAGAGGATTTAGATCCGGACGTTTTACAAAGATTTAAAGATATTTTTGGATAATAGATATGCCTTTGACCCCATCTGAAATAGTAAATGAAATCAGGACTATAGATGAACTTTTTTTTAAGAATAGCTTAATTGATAAATATAATAGTTATTCTTTGAAAGATCATCCTGAGAATAAAACAGAGATATGTATTTCATCATGTAAAGATATCTCATTTACTTTATCCTCTATGAGTTATAAAGATTTATATGATGAATCCTATAAACGAAATCTCTATAATTACTTGATGTTAGATGGGGCAATTATTCAATTAAATTATTTATTTAATAAAAATAAGATTTATAAACATAGACTGGCATATTTACCAAATCCAAACATGGAAGCGTATCAGCAAGAACCAGAGATTTATCTTGAACAACCTATGTATGCTGAAATTATAGAGCCCTCGATAGTTCCTGTACCAATTAGATTTGATTATGATGAAACAGCATTTGAAGAATTTAATCATCCTAAGAGCCATTTAACATTAGGACAATATAAAAATTGCCGTATCGCAACTAGTGCCCCAGTATCACCAATCGTTTTCATAGACTTTATTCTTAGAAGTTTTTATAACACAGCATATAAAAGTTATAACGAAGGTATTAGATATCCAAGAAGATTTTTTGATCAAACCATAACAGAAGGTGAAACCAAATTTTTACATATGAATATGATTAGATAAATATAAAGCTTATCTAAAATTAAAATAATACACGTTATAGGAACATCAAAAATGGGAGTCTTAAGTTCCCATTTTTACTATATTTTTTAAAATTATCGAAGAGCTTCTCTGACAAAAGAAGGGTCTTTGATAAACAGCTTAATTAAGGATTGTGCTGCTTTAGATGGCTTACGTACACCTTGTTCCCAGCTTTCTAAAGTACGTACAGATACACCCAAAGTATCGGCGAATTGACGTTGGCTTAACTCTGATTTTTGACGAGCTAAAGCGACATCTGTTTGAGTAATCGCATAAGTTTTTACGGGAGTATTGGCAAGCATTTCATCTACAGCCATAAGTAACTCAGCGCCAATATCTCGTTCCGCATCACGGCTTTCAATATTATTTAAGTGATTCATTCAGCTTCTCCACTAAAGCACGTAGTACTTTTTTATCGAGTTGATCAACAGCAGATTTTCCATAAATGGTGAGTAACCATATTTGTCCGTTAGCTAAACGGTTGTAATAGATCACTCGGACTCCACCACTTTTTCCTGTTTTACCAGATCCCCAACGAACTTTACGTATTCCACCTGAGTTAGGTTCTACATCTCCAACCTCGGGATTGGAAGCAAGAAAAACTTTAAACTCGTTGTACTCTTTTTCTGTCCAATAGTCTGAATAAAACTTACTGAACAAAGATGTCTCACATATTGTATACATCAAGCTTCCATACTATCTACTACTATGTAGTAATTTTATTGTACTACATAGTAGTACTTAATCAATAATTTTTTGGAATTTCATATAATCGCCATTATGTTAAATAGAGATTAATCAAGTAGATGAAACTCAGATGCTTTAATGTATCCTGTAATATCATGCCCATCTTTATTGAATTTAATTCTGGACCATCCATCTGGGATATATTCATTCGTTTTATACACTGTCACTATAGATTCTTTTTCTAGACTTATCCGTTTTAGACCGTTTGGTTGATCCTTTAATTCACAATCCTTTATGACACGTGCTAGACCTTCTACGCCATTTACAAGGTTTACTAAGCGTTTTTGATTATTTTTAATAGGTTCATATTCATTAATAATTGGTTCTGTAACGGTCTCTGCAAACCATACAAGTAAACAAACTATGAGCCTTAAAAGATATGATGCTTTATCTGTTGGCAGTGTTTCTAAATATTCTAATAAAATAGATCCACTTGATGTATCAAAAACACCTATATTTCTTAGGTCAGATGTCAGCTCTAACGTCTCTTGTTGTTCAAGAACTAAATCTAGTGTTTGAATTGTTGTTCTATCGATGTTTATGTCTTGATTATATTTTTCATTAAAATCATCGAGAGTGTCCAAATAATTTTGAATAGAATCAAAATTATTCTGACTGAAACTCTGTTCAGTTAACTCAGCAATTGCATAAAGTTTTTGATTTAAATTAAAAATTTTATTATTCAAATCTGGAATTAATGTCTTAGCAGCTATAAGTCTTTGTAAGTCGGCCTGTAAACCTAATGATTTATTAACTGTGACAGATGACGCAGCACTTCTAATAGCTTCCAGCGCAGGATTTTCATATGCCCGTGTGATGCCAGCTATCGCTGCATTCATAGCTCCGTATTCTTTCCAAGGCATTGAAGCTTTTTTCATAGCTTCCAGCGCAGGATTTTCATA
>NZ_JAMCOU010000028.1:0-252980 GCF_023499985.1 Acinetobacter amyesii
TCTGAACGTCCAGAATTAACAGCTGCGCGTATTGTTGTTTCAGGCGGTCGTGGTGTTGGTTCAGGTGAAAACTATCACACTGTTCTTGATCCATTAGCGGACAAGCTTGGTGCTGCGCAAGGCGCATCTCGTGCAGCTGTTGATGCTGGTTTCGTACCAAACGATATGCAAGTGGGTCAAACAGGTAAAATTGTTGCTCCTGACTTGTACATCGCTGTAGGTATCTCAGGTGCGATTCAGCACTTGGCAGGTATGAAGGAATCTAAAGTGATCGTTGCGATCAACAAAGACGAAGAAGCGCCAATTAACTCAGTAGCTGATTACTGGTTAGTAGGTGACTTGAACACTGTAGTTCCAGAATTAGTATCTAAAATCTAATTTCTGAACACAGTTCAAGACGCTCCTAAGCTTATGGTTTAGGGGCGTTTTTATTGTTTGAAGAATTAGTAGGTCTTCTTGGTTATGTTTAATCGATTAATTATACGTAAATGTACATATATAAATTGCAGTTAGATGTTTCATGCTTATGGGGGGGAGTGGATTCTTAATTTAGTACTTCAATATTCATACGATGTGATTTCTTATTATTGGTATTAGACACTACTGTAGCGTAAGCTAAACGTATGTTGAAACTTAAATGGTAAGTAAGCAGGCGCAATCGCTTGGTAATAGGATGGAGATAAATAAATTATAAAAATACAAAGATTTAAAATAAAATAATAAAAATTTATCCTTCAAGTTTGAATCTTAAACTTAAAGCAAGCTTAAAGGATTGTATATTTTGTGTTAACATTGCTTTTTTATTGAACTTGCCTTTTAGGCGGAGTCTCCCTTTGAAATTTGATTTTCAGTTACCAGTCAGTGTATTGGTGCTGATGATCTGCTGTTTACTTTTTCCTGTTTTACAAAGTATCTCTTTTCCTTTATTTGATGGAATGACTGTTACAGCAGTTGAATCGGTCCAAGCATTCTTATTGCTGTTTTTTGCGATTTATACTTTTTTCTATATTCGACCACTTGAAATGCAAGATGGAAAGAAACAATTTTGGTTGTGGGCTGTTGCATGGTGGTTGTTGCTATTTGGTCGTAGTATTAGTTGGGGGCGTGACTATTTTCCTGATGTGCCTAAACCATATTTTCGTTTAATTTCGGTATTCATGATTGCACCAGTCGTCTTTATGCTATTTTCGCCTTATTTGCGTCAAGAAATTGTACATAAACTAAAAACCTTGGCTTTGCCAATTTGGCCATTAGGCTTGGTGATATTGGGCTTATTTATTTCTGATGCAGTTGAGCATAGTCGAAGTCTTAGTTTTTTATTTTTGTACGATTTGGCTTATAAAGATTTCATCGAAGAAGTTTATGAATTTCCGCTTATTTTTGGTTTGTTTCTAACAGCATACCCATGGTTGCAGCATGATCATGTGCCTCAAGAATTAGAGGTCATGCAATATCATAAAGAGTGATTTTTATCACATTTATGGGTCTAAATTTGAAGCTTCGAAAAGAAATATTTTGAACATTAAACAACCTCTATTCGTAGAGGTTTTTTTCACAGTAAATAAAATCAAAATGCTTAAAATAAATACAAAAAATCATGGTTCTAGTGCAAGATGATTGGCACAAAAATCAGGGTTTTTATGCTATACTGTCCGACTTGATTTTTGATATTGGTTCAGTGTTTTTTGAACTAATTTTTACAGATTTACGATATATAAATGCGGGCAGAATTCTGCTTGTATAACAAGGAGTATGCATGAGCGTATCGGAAATTAGACCGATTGCCATTGAGGATGAACTGAAGAGCTCATATCTCGATTATGCAATGAGCGTGATTGTGTCACGTGCGTTGCCAGATGTCCGAGATGGTCTCAAACCTGTTCACCGTCGTGTGCTTTTTGCAATGCACGAATTGGGCAATGACTACAACAAAGCTTACAAAAAGTCTGCCCGTGTAGTCGGTGACGTCATCGGTAAATATCACCCACATGGTGACTCAGCTGTATACGAAACCATTGTTCGTATGGCTCAAGATTTCAGCTTACGCTATCAATTGGTTGATGGTCAGGGTAACTTCGGTTCTGTCGATGGTGACAGTGCAGCAGCAATGCGTTATACCGAAGTTCGTATGCGTAAATTAACCCACGAACTTTTAGCGGATCTTGAGAAAGATACCGTAGAGTGGGAAGACAACTACGACGGTTCTGAACGTATTCCACAAGTCATGCCAACACGTGTGCCTAACTTGTTGATTAACGGTGTAGCTGGTATTGCTGTAGGTATGGCAACGAACATGGCTCCGCATAATATGACAGAAGTCATTAATGCATGTCTTGCTTATGCCAACGATCCGCATATCAGCATTGAAGGGTTAATGGAACACATTTCTGGTCCAGATTTCCCTACAGGCGGCATCATTTACGGTAAATCAGGCATTGTCGATGCGTACCGTACTGGTAAAGGCCGTTTGCATATCCGTGGTAAATATCACATTGAAGAAGACCAAAAATCGGGCCGTAGCACGATTGTCTTCACTGAAATTCCTTATCAAGTTAACAAAGCAAAAACCATTGAACGTATTGCTGAGTTGGTTAAAGAGAAAAAACTTGAAGGTATTTCTGAACTTCGTGATGAATCAGATAAAGAAGGGATGCGTATTGCAATTGACTTGAAGCGTGGTGAAAACGCCGAAGTGATTGTAAATAACCTATTCCAAAATACCCAATTAGAAAATTCATTCAGCATTAACATGGTCTGCCTCGATAATGGTCAGCCTAAGTTAATGAACTTGAAAGATATTATTGCAGCGTTTATCCGTCACCGTCAGGAAGTGGTTACACGCCGTACCATGTTCGAATTGCGTAAAGCACGTGAACGTGGACATATCTTAGAAGGTTTGACGGTTGCACTCGCAAATATCGATGCGATCATTGAAACCATCAAAACATCTGCAAACCCAAGCGAAGCACGCGAACGTTTACAAGCGGGCGAGTGGGCAGGCGGTGGTGTTGTTGCATTGCTTGAAAAAGCGGGTGCGGTATCTGTCCGACCAGATGAAATTGAAGGCGAAGATCCAGCACGTCCATTTGGTTTAACAGGTGATATTTATCGTCTGTCTCCAACCCAAGTAGGTGCGATCTTAGAACTTCGTTTACATCGCTTAACTGGTCTAGAACAAGACAAGTTACAAGCTGAATATACAGAAATTCTAGGTCAAATTGCTGAATACACTGCAATTTTGAACGATTTCAACTTGTTGATGAACGTGATTAAAGAGGAATTGGCTTTAATCCTTCAACAATATGGCGATGCACGTCGTACCGATATCGTGGAATCACGTATCGACTTCTCTCGTGAAGATTTAATCCCTGAAGAGCAAATGGTACTAACTGTTTCTAAATCAGGCTATGCAAAAACTCAACCATTGTCAGACTACGCTGCACAGCGTCGTGGTGGACGTGGTAAGTCTGCAACTTCAATGAAAGAAGACGATTACATCCAACATTTGATCGTGACTTCAAACCACGCAACAGTGCTTTGCTTTACCAATGTAGGTAAAGTTTATCGTCTGAAAGTATATGAAGTACCTCAAGCATCTCGTGGTGCGAAAGGTCGTCCAATGGTGAACTTATTGCCATTAGATGAAAACGAGACCATCACCGCTATTTTACCAGTGGTCGATGCGCCGAAGAAATTTAAAGAACGTTTGGCTGACTTTAAAGCATTTGTAAAAGCCAATAGTGCACAGTTACAAACTAATGAAGTGATTAATAGTCATTTTGCTGGTTTAGAAGCTGCACTTGCTGAGACTGAAGACGGTGCAGATGACTTGTCTGATGCATTACGTGTTCAATTGAAACAGTTGGGCTTAGAGCTTTCTACCACTGATCTTGATGATGAGATCATCAATGACTTCGCACAACAAGCTGAAGCGGTTCGTAAAAACTTCTATGTATTCATGGCGACTGAATACGGTACGATTAAACGTGTTGAACTAGAACAATTCTCGAATGTTCGTTCAAACGGTCTACGCGCGATTGAACTCAATGGTGATGACACCTTAATCGGTGTTGCAATTACCGACGGCGAACAACAAATCATGTTGTTCTCAAACGAAGGTAAAGCCATTCGTTTTGCAGAAACTGACGTGCGTTCAATGGGCCGTTCTGCCAAAGGTGTTCGTGGTATGCGCGTGACCATTGGTGCAGCAGCTCAAGCTGAAGACGCTGAGGATGCGGATGTCGAGTCGGATGATGAAGATACCTCTGATTCAGCTCTTATTAGTCGTATTGTGTCATTGGTGGTTGTTCCGGAAACCGGTGAAGTACTTTGTGCTTCAGCTAATGGTTATGGTAAACGTACACCAGTAGATGACTTCCCAACCAAGAAACGTGGCGGTAAAGGTGTTATTGCAATTAAAACATCTGAACGTAACGGCGAACTCGTTGGTGCGGTAGCGATTGATGCGTCTAAAGAGCTAATGTTAATTTCAGATGGTGGTACGTTGGTTCGTACACGTGCGTCTGAAGTGGCACAAACAGGTCGTAATGCTCAAGGTGTTCGTTTGATCCGTTTAGGTGAAAGCGAGATCTTAGTCGGTGTTGTGGCGATCGAAGCAGTTGAAGAAGACGAAACTTTTGAAGAAGTGGAAGCAATCGAAACTGAGCAGCTTGTAGATGATTCAACAATTATTGATCAAAATGACAATGAATCAGATCTCAATGAGCCTGAAGAAGACTAATTGAAGATTGAGAAAAGAGGGCGCTACGGCGTCCTTTTTTATAGACAGATAATTTTAGATTGATGAGTACAATATGAAATTAAAATATTTTGCAATGGCTTCACTTATTGGGCTTGGCGGCTGTGACCAAATTGGCCAAAAAGCATTAAATGCAATACCAGACCCAAGTGTTGAACAGACTGAAGTAGCCCAAGCTGCCTATGATCAATTACGTGAAGGCAATTTTGATAAGCTGTACACTTACTTTGAACCAGAACTCAAAGCGAAGTTTGAACAGAATGAAAAAGAGCTGCGTAAATTTGCACGAGGTATTCCGAAACAAGATTACTCACGTAAAAATATAGTGGCTAAGCACATTGAAAAATCGACTGAAAAGCCGTCTTTATATACAGTTACTTATGAGTACGGTTATACCAATAAAAACCTTGTACAGTATGATGTAAGTTTTGATAAACCCGCAGGAAGTAACAAAATTCGAGATTTTAATATTTCAGTTTTTGGCGAAAAAAATAAATAAAGTTTGGAAAAATAAAACAAAGCTGTAAAAAAGGACGCCGAAGCGTCCTTTTTTATGACATAAAATTAAGCGGCATCTTTTAGATTAGCAGCATAATTTTTTTGTTTTTCAGTATCAAATTGGCCTTCCCATTTACTGATCACCAGTACCGCAAGCGCGTTACCAATCACATTTAGTACAGTACGTGCCATATCTAAAATACGGTCAATACCTGCAATAAATGCAAGACCTTCAAGAGGAATACCGACACTGCCGAGAGTTGCTAGCAAGACCACGAAAGAAACGCCAGGTACACCTGCAATCCCTTTAGAGGTAATCATCAAGGTCAGTACTAGAATCACTTGTTGAGTGATTGTCAGATCGATCCCGTAAAGCTGAGCAATAAAGATAGCCGCAATACTTTGATATAGGGTCGAACCATCGAGGTTAAATGAATAGCCAATTGGAATCACGAAACTGGTAATCGGTTTCGGAGCACCGTAAGCTTCCATTTTTTCCATAATACGGGGTAGGACAGTCTCAGAACTTGCAGTTGAATATGCGAGAATCAATTCATCTTTTAAGATCTTGATAATGGCCCAAACACTGAAGCCACAGAATTTGGCAACTGCACCTAATACGATGAAAATAAAGAAGAAGATTGCACCATAAACTAAAACTGCGAGCTTAAGCAGTGGTACAAGAGAGCTGAAGCCGAAATTCGCAACAGTCGCTGCAATCAAGCCGAATACACCAATAGGTGCAAACATCATGATCATGTGAGTAACTTTAAACATCGTTTCAGAAACAGCGGTCAACACTTTAATTAAAGGTTGTTTTACTTCTTGATCAAGCGCACCTAAACCTACACCAAACATCACAGAGAAAAAAATGATTGGGAGCATTTGACCACTCGTCAAAGCTGCAAAAAAGTTAGATGGAATAAGTGAAAGTATTGTTTGAATCAAACCATGAGAATGTTCACTGACTTCATGTGTTGTTTCTTGATACTTTGAAATATCGACTTGCGTCAATGCAGACATATCAATGCCGGCACCAGGTTGGAATACGTTGGCTGCAACTAAACCGACTAAAATAGCAACAGTGGTAATGATTTCAAAATAAATAATCGTTTTGAAACCTAGTTTACCTAAGTTGCTACCGTGACTTGTATTGGCAATACCTAAAATAAGCATCGACACAACAAGCGGAATAACGATCATCTTAATGAGGTTAATAAAAATTGAGCCCAAAGGCGTCAAAAAGTTATTAACTAAAGCATCACGATATTCAGGAGAATAGTGTAGGAAAGCACCAACAAGTATACCTAGAATGAGAGCAATCACGATTTGCCAGGCAAGGCTCACCTTAATCTTTTTCATACATCAGCTCTTATGTCAGATTTGGGAGAAAAAAGCCCACAGTCATCCACGAACAAATGTTGCAGACAGACTGAGTCCGCCATGACAAAAAGTTCTGAATAATTTGGGAGATAAATACGACAATATTTTGCAGTTTATATGAGAATACAGCCATCGATTTTGATCAAAACCAAACTGTTTGATCGATAAATTATCATTTTTAGTTGTATAAGCGATTCGATTGTTAAATTTAATTTATAAAACGAATAAAATTGAGTTATTAATAAACACTTCACAAAATCTCTGATTTGCCTAGAAAGATCGAAAAACTAAATGTGAGCTTGTATTTTTCATTTTTATATAGAAGTTTGCTTTATACTTGTGAGGCAGATAAATCAGTGAAAAATCTATAAATCATACAGATTATCCGAACTAAATTTTAACTTTATATATTTTAATAATAACCAGAGGGCTTTTACGGTGTTGAAAAAATTACTCGTCATCATCACTTTAATCTTACCTATAACGGCTTGTGAAAAAATTGGCGATTTCTTGATTGCAAAATTCGAATCAAGCCTACCAAGTGAGACAAGCTCACAGCGTACCAAGTCAGAAAAATTATTCGCAGCACTACACCAACCCCATCAAGACAGCTTTTTGGCATTGGTTGAAGAAAATGTTCGTGATGCGATGCTAGCAGATCCAGAGCTGTTTTCACGTATGAAAAAGCTGATTCCTGCAGGTCAACCTAGCGCTGAGGCGGAAGTGATTCAGCGAATGGCAAATACTCGGCTGGGAGAAGGTGAGACCACAACGATTGTGTATAAGTATGATTATCCGCAAAAAGAACTGTATATGAGTGTGGTCTTTGCAGGTCATGATGGGGACGATAAAGTGAAAGGATTCTGGCTTGAAAACACTGCAGAAAAAGAATCTGATGATTTGGTTACTGAGATCACTTCAGATGCAGATGATTTTGATATTCAAGTGGATGAGGCATCGACTGTGACGCCAACAGCATACAGTTAATTGGCGACAGAAAGCATTAAAATTTCAGACATGCTAAGAAGCAAAGCGTTCGAGTCTATGATGAATAGGTTTGAACGCATTTCGCTTGAGACCAGACATGTCTTACAGCACAAACAGTTTTATCTTTTGGCAAACTTTAAACGCCAGACAGCAAGACATAAAAAAATCAGTCCAATACTTGTGAGGTAAAGCAGTTTTGGGATGACGATTACTGTAGGCACACCCATCTGATTGAGTTGAAGGAACATTTGAATGCCTTGGGTCGAAGGTAATGCTTGAGCGAGTATTTGCATCCATTTAGGCATAGCTGCATGCGGCCATGCCGTTCCCGAAAGTAGAAATAGCGGAATAGAACTAAAAACGATGACATGTCCTGCACGTTCTGGCAGGTCAAGAAAGGTGGCGAGATAGAGCGTCATCGCAATAATACAACTGAGGAAGATGGGTACAGCAATGAACATGCCCCACAAATTTCCACCCCGTGGATAGTCATTCAGCCAAAAGGTAAAACCAAATAAATAGAAGCACCCCAAAGTTCCAATGGTCAAAATACACAAGAAAATGCCAGCTAATTGTGTATAGCTTGGACGCCATGTGGTGTTTTGTCGATAGGTCGCAATAAGCATGCACAGACCCAATAAAATCGTCTGATGAATAATTAAGGGAGCAACCGCTGGGAAAATATAGCTGCCATAGCCTGAAAGTGGATTAAATAATGGAATCTTATGGATAGACAAAGCAGGGCTAAAATCAGATATGTTCTGGAATTTTTCTGCATATTCGACGAGGGCATTTTCCATAGAACTGGCTAAACCTAAGCCAATTTTTTGAGTCTTTAGAAAGTTTGCAGCACTGAGATATAAACCAATTCCACCGGTTTCACCACGGCGAATGCTATTTGAAAGATTACTCGGCAACAGTAAAATCCCGTCAGCTTGCTGACTTCGGAGCATATTTTCAGCTTCCGCAAAATTACCAGTCACAGCTCGAATTTCTACATTGGGACTATTGGCTACAGCACCAATAATCGTATTGGTGAGTATGCTTTGTTCCTCATCCACCACAATAATGGGGAGCGATTCTGCGTGTTCCGCTTGATAAGCAATGGGATAAAAAAAACTGTAAAGAAAAACAGAAAGCACTAAGGTGGTAAAAATCGAACTGTGCTTCACAATATCTTTAAAGGTTTGAATATAGTGTCTGAGCAAATTTGATAGAAATGACACGATTACATTCATATGACTTGCTCCTTTAGTACTTTACGTAAAAAGAAGCTGGCAAGAACAAAATAGAACAGACAGTATATGATCAGGGTGACAAGCGGTGTGATTGAAATGGAGATTGGGCTACCAATGACCCATTGTTCTGTTTGTAATTTGGCATAAGGCGTATAGGGAATAATATTGGCCCAGAATTTTGTAAACATCGGCGCGTTATTCAGCGGCAATGTCACCCCTGCAAAACTCAGTGATGAGCCACCATATACCGCTATAAAACCAAATGACTTGGTGAGATCACGTGTCGCCAAAACTACAGTAGAGCTGATAAAGGCATAGGCTGTATAAAAAAACAATTGCCCGAGCAAAATGAGCAATAATGAACCCTGAACAAACCAACCTCGAAACGCGATTAGCCACAACATCCACGCCCATGTCCAAGCGGTAAAAATGAAAACATAACTGAGATTTTTAGCGATTAAAGCTTGAAAGATAGAACTTGGATTCACCCATTGATTTACAGTGCCATATTTGATTTCTTGACCAACCGAAAATGCTACACAGCAACACAGTAATAAATGCAGAATCGCAGGAATCATATAAGGCTCTAAATAGAACTCATAATTTAAACCCGGATTATATAAGGGTGAAATTTTAACATTGGGCGTCGGTGCATCGAGGTAGGGGATGGTATTTTGTAAATAGTGATGACCACTAAAATCGGCCATGGCTTGCAGTGTACTCAGTAACATGGCTGATGAAATACTATTGCCGACACTAAAATAGCTTTGGTTATAGGCAATGCTGATTTCTGCATCTTTTGCTTGAACCAGTCGTTGCTCTGCGCCAGCAGGAATATGAATATAGCCCCAAATGTGGGTTTGATTTATCAGCTTTTCAGCATCGTCCATACTAGGTGTAATGGTGGCTACTTTTAACGTATGGTTGAGCTGCGCAAAATGAGTAATGTTACGGCTTAAACTGCTTTGATCTTGGTCTATGATCGCGATGGGTAAATGATCTGGTTTGCCTTGAGCAAACATATTAGTAAAGAGCAAAATCACAAGGGCAGGGGCAAGTGTGACCATAGACAAGTCCCATTTATGCTGCATCAAATAGCGAAACTCACGCAGAATGCCCCTAAACATTATTTACGCTCTTCAATTTTAAACAAAACGCTCATACCCACTTTTAAGTCAGCAATCGGTTGAGCGGGTTTCAGTTGGACTTTAAAACTACGAATGTCATAGCCGCCCGTTTGCCGCGTGGTTTTAATCGTTGCAAATTCACCTTCGGCTTCGATGTGATCAATTTTAAAATCGGCAGATTTGTTCAGTGCGGGTATAAATCCATGCATGGTCTTGAGTTGATACACTTGAGCATACTGGTCTTCACGGACATTTAAGCTAATCCATAAGCTATCATCTTGAATCAGGCTTACAACGGGCACACCCATCGCAACTAATTCTGAAACTTTGCCATAGGTTTTTGAAATGGTGCCATTGGAGGGTGCAAACAATTTGGTTTCAGCCTCAAGTGCATTGGCTTCAGCCAACGCGGCTTGCGCAATCTTGACTTGGGCATCTGCCGAGCTTTGTTGTTGCGGTGTACTGCCACGTTTTGCACGCGCATATTGTTGATAAGACGCTTCTGTCATTTGTGCAGCAGACACTGCGGCAGCTTGCATTTCATCACGGCGTTGTCGTGAAATCACACCTTCTTTATAGAGGTTTTGACCACGTTGGTAGGTGGTTTGCGCCAATTGTTGCTGTGCTTTTAGACTTTGCCAATTGGCATATAAACTATCAATATTTTCTTGTTGAGAGCCACGTTCAGCTGTGGATTGCAGTGCTTGCGCAGATTGGAGTGCAGCTAAAGCCTGTTGTTTTTTTGCATCGACTTCAGGGCTTGTTAAACGAACCAGTGCTTGACCTGCTTGTACTTTTTCACCGTCATGCACATATATTTCTTCGATACGGCTAGGTACTTTGGTACTAATGTGAATGGTTTCAGCCTCCACTCGACCTTGTAATTCAACCTGCTTGGGCTGATAACTTTTCCATAGACCAAATGCAATCAATGCCAAAAGTAGTATCAATATAATGCCAACGGCAATTTTTATCAGTATAGATTTCTTATGTTGGTGTTTTGATGGGGAGAAAGAGTGGTCTTGCTCTAGAGACGTTGAATTAACAGATTCTGTCGGCTTTTTATCCATCGCGATTTCGTCTTGCGTATTACTGTTTTCCATAACAGGCTTTGGTACAACCGTATCATTTGTTGATGTAACAGATGATTTATCCTCAGTTGAGGTGTCTTTTGGTTGATCAGTTGAATCCTGATTCATGTGCATTTCCCCAGTCTAAGTTTAACGGATGTAATCGGTGTGTGATTGATTGATATAGCTTTGGAACTGGTCAATGCTCCCGTGACTTTGTAGCAATGTTGCAAGTGACATCACGTATTTATAAGCATTAAGCGCCATTTCACTTTGTAGCCCGTTCAATGCATTTTGTGCATCAATGACTTGTGTGGCCGTACCCATATCTTCTTTAAACGAAAGCTGTTGGATTCTTAAATTTTCTTGTGCGGCTTTAAGATTTTGCTGCAACAACAGGTGACTTTGCTGAGCGCTGGTGACTTCATTAAAAGAGCTATAAATCAGACTTTCAATTTCTTGTTTGGTACGTTCAGTCATTAACTCAGAAGCATAGCGTTGAAGTTCAGCAGCTTGTACGGATTTGTTTTTATCAACACCTGAAAATAAGTTGTAGCGAGCGGCAACACCAACGATCCAGTTTTGTTTATCGTCAAGACTATATTCACCAAAGGCAAAGACGTTGGGTTTTTTTGCTGCGCTTTGGGCTTTCACATTGGCACCAGCCAATTGACTGTCCAATTGCATTTTACGCACCAAACTAGACTGATCCTGATAACTTTTTAGTAAGGCGGTTATATTTTGATTGTTTTGGTGATTGATAAATAATGGCGTTGAAAGATCAGTAATTTGGCTGCTTTGCATTAAGTTGTTTAACTTAAATAAGCTAGAGCGAAAATTCGCTTCAGTATTTTGAAAAGTTCTGAGTGCATTATTCTTCGCCACTTCAAATTGCATACGCTGGCCTTTGCTAATAAAACCCTGTTGTTCCATTTTGAGCGCATTGGCATAGTGTTGTTGCATCGCATTTAAATTGAAGCGGCTGCTTTCGACTAATTTTTTTTGTAATTGAGCATTGAAGTAGGCTTGGATTAATTCAAAACGTTGCACATCTTGTTGTTGTTCACTGCTTATCGCGCTGCGTTTGGCTTGGATATTGGCAATTTCCTTGGCGCTAGACGTTAACCCACCGGTATACAGCGGCATCATTACGGAAACGGTAGGGCGGATCACTTGATCATCTAAGACCACTTGGGAAGAATCTGGAATTAATCCGACACCATCACGGATTGGCTGTTGCAGACTGTCTTTTAATGGGTCTGCCAAATCACTCGGTAAGCTTTCATCAATTTTATTATTAATGCCATTACTCAGCGTTTGTTCTAAGTTGTTTTTTAAGGCGCCGAGAGGAATATCGAGTTCATTATGAAAGGCATAGGCACGGACGTTTAAATCCACACGAGGTAAACCAAGGCCTTTAATGGCCTGAGCTTGAAGTTCGGCAGATTGTTGTAGCGCTTGGTTGGCCTGAGTACTATACGAACTAGTGAGTAGACTTTGTTCTGCTTGGCTATAACTGATACTTTGCGCAAGTACCGTGGGGCTAAAAAAGCCACTGAAACAACCAAGGCCAAGCAGTAAACCTGAACGAAATGTATGTTTAATTTTTATAGAATAATCTGTTCGAGGTAAAGGCATAAAAATACACTCACAGCTAGGATGGGTTCATTATAGTCATTGTGATGAAGTTGGGTAAATTCACTAAGTTGTTGTATTGTTTCATATACATATGTAAATAAATTTTATCTTTGTAGCGCACATCATTTTTCTCACATCAAGACCTTAAATTAGCATCAATTCAAGGTATAAAAAATATCAGTAAATCTAATAATTTGAATTAATAAGAATTAATTTTGATCTTTATTGAAATTTTGACTTCAAATGTCAGACAGCATTGGAATATTTTCAGCTTTAACTACTGCAAGCACGCGTCAGATATGGTTAAATGCCATCATTTTATTGTGTTTCACTTTGAAAGGAAAACTCATGCGCGCGTACAACTTCTGTGCTGGTCCTGCTGCATTACCCACTGCCGTTTTAGAAAAAGCTCAAGCTGAAATGCTTGACTGGCAAGGCAAAGGCCTTTCGATCATGGAAATGAGCCACCGTAGTAAAGACTATGTTGCTGTGGCAGAGAAAGCAGAAGCTGATCTTCGTAAGCTGATGAATATTCCAGACAACTATAAAGTGTTATTCCTTCAAGGTGGCGCATCACTTCAATTCTCTGCGATCCCATTAAACCTATTGGGTAAAAACAGCAAAGCAGACTATATCCACACGGGTATTTGGTCTGAAAAAGCGTTGAAAGAAGCACAGCGTTATGGCGACATTAATGTCGTTGAAGCGGGTACGAGCATTGACGGTAAACTTGCGATTACTGATCAAAGCACTTGGAACTTATCTGATGATGCGGCTTATGTGCATTATGCGGATAATGAAACCATTGGTGGTCTTCAGTTTGCCAACATTCCTGAAACAGACAAACCATTGGTTGCCGATTTTTCATCAAGCATTTTATCTGCACCATTAGACGTATCTAAGTTCGGTTTAATCTATGCAGGCGCTCAGAAAAATATTGGTCCTGCTGGTTTAACTTTGGTGATTATTCGTGATGATTTATTGGATCAGGCGAAAGCAGATATTCCAAGTATCTTGAAATATTCAGCTCAAGCAAAAAATGGTTCAATGGTGAATACACCATCAACCTATGCATGGTACTTATCTGGCCTTGTTTTTGAGTGGTTACTTGAGCAGGGTGGTGTAGACGCAATTTATAAAGCGAATATGGCAAAAGCTGAATTGCTTTATGGTTATATCGATTCAAGCGATTTCTATGCGAACCCAATTGCAAAAGAATTCCGTTCAATCATGAACGTACCATTTACTTTGGCGAACCCAGAATTGGAAAAACAATTCTTGAAAGAAGCTGAAGAAAACCACTTGCTGAATTTAGCCGGTCACCGTTCAGTGGGTGGTATGCGTGCAAGTATTTATAATGCTGTTCCACTTGAAGGCGTTCAAGCACTTGTTAACTTTATGGATGACTTTGCGAAACGCAACGCATAATTGTAAAGGCATAAAAAAACCGGCAAATGCCGGTTTTTTTATTGAATAGATTAAAAAATAAAAGTATGTAAAACGTATGCACAAATCAGCATACCTAACATAAAAAATAAGCAGGACATTGGCTCGATTTGATATCGAGATTCCATGTGATGGTCAACTTGCGATAAGTTTTCTTCTTGCACGACTTTCATAGATATTCTTTCCGATCTATTTATCGTTAATTACTATTTCTTAAACGCATTTTTAACATAATTATTTGATTAAATAAAGTACTATCTGCCGTAAACTTACTAAACTATTTAGTTTATTTAAAAATAAGCAACTGAATTGATAAATTTAGTTTCATAAATTTCCTATCTTATTTATTTATATTAGATTTTTATATTTTACCCTTTGTAGATGGATTTATTTAGCAGCATTATTTTGAATTTAATATTGTGGATAAGTTATTTTAATTTGAATTTAAAAATAGAATATATTGACTGGTTTATGGATAAGAAATATTCAATCATTTAAATATTCAGCGAATACACATGATTAGCGAGAAATAAAAAAAACCGCACTGAGGCGGCTTTTTTTTATGTGAAATTGGTTTTTTCAATTTAAATTAGGCTGATTTTGCGTAAATATTGGCTTGTATCCACAGGTTGCCACGAATATATTGCCCAACATTGAAATCTTTATGCGCCGGATTTCTTGTTGCAACACGAACAATCACCGCTTCTTGGTTTTCTTCGTGGATTAAGGTCACATCATACAGCGTATAGTCTTGCTCTTTAAATTGCATGGCAGTTTTGCCAACAATATGCCCTTGGAACCATGCTTCGTCTTCTTGTCCGAGGTTTTCACCATATAGGTATGCAACCATTTTAGAAAAATCGACGGTGACTGGTGCTTTGTCATCTTCAGACTTTGGTTGCCACGCTTTAATCTGTTCGTGTAAGTCTGCAGGGGCAATACCATTATTTGCTGCCAAGATATCGTTTAAAGCACGATGATGTTTAATCGACGCGGGATCATCGACGACCAATTGTTCATGTTCTGCGACAGCTTCGAGTTCATAGGCCCAAGCATTGAGTTGCACACTGTAGGTTGCATCTTTTTCATATTGGTCGTGATTGACGCTATATAAACTATCAAAAGCATACACACTGGTATTTGCGCCTAAGTCGAGGCAAAGCACAGCTTGCGTATTGGATTTACAGGTAATAATTCGCTCAATAGTTGCTTTGGTTTTATATGGACTATCAAAGCTTGGAAAAGCCGTTTTTACCGCTTTAGGTTTATTATTTTCAACAGCAATGACCTGACACAATTGAATACTGGCTTTGGCAGGCCCTTGAATGAGCCATGAAGAAGCATCCATATCACTTTCTTGTGCACATAAGCCCATTGGCATGATTGGCGCATCGAGTGCCTGTCCTAACCATACCGGCACATCTGTCGCTGGGTTACTGGTAAGTAAATTCCAATGTTCAACATGACTACCAAAAGTTTGATCTTCAATAGTGATAATTTCAGGGCTATTTTGTTTTTTCATATGCACAATTGATATTGGGTTGGTTTCATAGTTAATAAATCGAGGGTTATTTGAAATTTTCAAGTCACCGACGTCATATTTATCATGAAATCATGCATAAAAAATGTTTTCAGTAGGATTTAAATGTAAAAGCATTGGAAAATAAGCCCAAGTTGGAGTCATTTTGCAGCTTTTCGATTCTCATGATTAGAGAAATGTAGATCCATTCAGCGGATGCAGATCCCCAAATTGTCATGTAGATTTGTTACTATGGGCCATGTTTAAAAGTGAATGGAAAATCAGTGCTGCCATTTAAATTATGGGTGGATGCAGATGCGTTACCACGCATTTTACGTGATGTAATTATTCGTGCTTCTGATCGTTACCAGTTAGAAGTCACTTTTGTCGCCAATCAAAATGTTGGGATAACGCCTTCGGTGCGAATTAACTCGATTCAAGTCATGAGTGGGGCAGATGCAGCGGATAAAGAAATTATTCAGCGCATGAAAGAGCACGACATCGTGATGACACAGGATATTCCACTTGCTGCTGAAGTGATTGAGCGGGGCGGTATAGCGATACATCCTCGGGGTGAGATTTATACCACAGCAAATGTCAAAGCACGTCTACACTTACGCGACTTTATGGATACTTTACGGGGCGCAGGTGTGCAAACCGGTGGTCCAGCCCCGATTTCAGAACGTGATAAGCGCGAATTTTCTAGTAGCTTAGATCAAACCATTCAAAAGCAAAAACGTAAAACGGCGCAGAAGTAAAAACCATGCCATCTAAAACAAATCTAGCGACGACCTATGCGTTGTTGGTGTTCATTTGGTCGACCACGCCACTTGCCATCGTTTGGAGTGTCAGTGATATCAATGCGTTTTGGGCACTGACATTACGCTTTTTTATCGCATTACCCTTGGCTGTCGCATTATTGTTTATTTTTAAACATAAACTTCCGATGGATAAAACCTCCCTGCACAGTTATTTGGCGGGGGCATTTAGTTTTATTGGTTCTCAGATTTTTACCTATATGGCAACGGCCTATCTCAGCTCAGGCATTATTGCCCTGATGTTTGGTTTGGCGCCAATTATGACGGGTCTGATCGGTCGTTTCTTCTTTCATACCTATCTGCATCGCTTGCAATGGATGGGGATGTTGATTGCCGTCTGTGGTTTAGCCATTATTTGCTTAGGCGGCAGTGATCAGCACGTACAGCCTGTTGGCATCGTCTTAATGTTAATGAGCGTATTCGTCTACTGTATGTCGATTTTTTGGGTGAAAAAAGTCAATGCGCCATTGCAGCCCATGTCTCAAGCCACGGGTTCGATTCTTATCTCAGCACTATTTTCTGCTGCAATGCTACCGTTTATTTGGCAGTATGCACCGACACAGATGCCTTCGACCAAAGCACTCATTGGCTTATTTTATGCAGTGATTATGGCTTCATTGATTGCAATGTTTTGTTATTTCAAACTGGTACAAAACATCAAGGCGACAACTTTGTCTTTAACAACGGTACTCACACCCATGCTTGCTATGCTCTTTGGTGCTTTACTGAATGATGAAAAATTATCATTGATGGTTTTACTTGGTGCTGTGATTCTATTATCAGGCTTGTTTGTTTATTTTTATAAAGATTTTCGGGCGAACAGAGAGCTCGCCCACAAATTAAAACATTGATTAAAAATCACTCTTTGTTTTGGGTCAGTGCGATACACTCTGCAAGTTTGACGCGGTCTTGAGGGAGCAGTGTGATAAAATAGGCACCCGTACGGTATAAGTTGCTTTCTTCTTCACGGCTATAAACCACTTGCGCAGTTGCCGCAATATGGAAGAAATTTTCAGGGTGGCTTAAGGTCACATGGATATAAGTACCTTCTTTAATCGCGCGTTCGCTAAAAAAGCTCAGACCGGTCTCGGAAAAATTCACATGCTCAGGCACTGGTAACATGCTTTGTACAATTGCGTCGTATAAAGAACCCGTAATAAGGTTTAACTTTTGGTTAAATAAGGATAAGATTCGAGCAATTTGTTGATCTTTCTCAGCTAATTGTTCTAATTCGAAGTTGAGTGCATGATCAAATTGATCTAATTCAGCAAGTAGTAGAAAATAGCGCGGCAATACAAAATTAGGATCGTAAGGATCATTCAGTGCAACATCATCAGAGATAATCTGATAGTTGATGCGCAAAGCAGCATCGATACGCGACATTACACGGCGTTCAGTTTGAACGCTTTGATGCTGTAAGTTTTCCATAATATATATTACCTCGGACTAGATGGTTATGTTTAAACCAATCTCGCTGTATATAGGGTTGAGATACACTCGCGCTCGGCGCAGTAACCACTTTATTTCTTTTATTGCTCTGGTATCCATGATCGGCCTCACGCTTGGTGTGGCAGTCCTTATTACAGTTTTATCTGTGATGAATGGTTTCGATCGTGAGCTGAAAACTCGTGTCTTAGGAATGATACCTCAAGCCACTGTTTCTTCAACACAAATTTTAACAAATTGGCCTGAACTTGCAAAAAAAATTGAGCAGCATGAGCATGTTCAAGGGGTCGCACCATTCACCCAATTACAGGGAATGTTGACGGCACAAGGTCAAGTGTCTGGCATTATGGTCAGTGGGATTGAACCGCAGTATGAAAAAAAGGTATCAATTATCCAAGACCATATGGTGGAAGGCAGTATCGATAACCTGAAAAAAGGTGAATTTGGTATTGTCCTTGGCAAGCAAATGACAGATGCCTTGGGTTTAGGTTTGAATGACAGTGTGACCTTGGTGCTTCCTGAAGCAACACCTTCTCCGGCTGGGGTCGTTCCGCGTTTTAAACGATTTAAAATTGTGGGTATTTTCAGTATTGGTGCAGAAGTTGATTCGATGATGGGCTATGTGGCTCTGAACGATGCAGCGACTTTATTAAGACTGCCAGATGGTGCGCAAGGCATCCGTATGAAGTTGGATGATATTTTTGCAGCGCCACAAGTGTCTCAAGAAATTGTGCGTGATTTACCTGCAAACTTCTATGCTTCTGACTGGACATATACACACGGCAACCTATTTAGTGCGATTCAAATGGAAAAGGCAATGGTAAGTTTATTGCTGTTCCTGATTGTATTGGTTGCAGCATTTAATATCGTGTCTTCATTGGTGATGGTGGTCACTGATAAAAAATCCGATATTGCCATTTTGCGTACTCTAGGTGCTTCACCGGCTACAATCACGCGGATCTTTATGGTGCAAGGTACAGTGATTGGGGTGATTGGTACGGTGTCTGGGGCAATTTTAGGGATTATTGCTGCATCTAGTATTAGTAATTTAGTTGGTTGGTTAAATACTACACTGGGCTTAAATATGTTTGATGCTTACTTCATCAACTATTTACCGTCTTATTTAAGATGGCAAGATGTTGTGGTGATTGTGTCCTTATCATTGGGTCTTAGCTTTATCGCGACTATTTATCCGGCTTTACGTGCAGCTAAAGTTCAACCTGCAGAGGCTCTACGCTATGAGTAATTTAGTTTTAGATGCCCAAAACATTACCAAATCTTTTACTGATGGTAAGTCTACAGTCGATGTAATTCGCGGACTTTCATTACAAGTCAAAGCAGGTGAGTTTGTTTCAATTGTTGGTTCAAGTGGCTCTGGTAAAAGTACGTTATTGCATGTATTGGGTGGCTTGGATCGTCCAACATCGGGTCAAGTGTTGATTAATGGTCAACGCTTTGACACTTTAGGTGAAGCAGAGCGTGGTTATATCCGCAATGAGCATTTAGGTTTTGTGTATCAATTCCATCACTTGTTGCCTGAATTTACCGCGTTTGAAAATGTGGCAATGCCATTGATGTTACGTAAGTCGAGTAACTTCAAAGAAGTGAAGCAGCAAGCTGAATATCTTTTGGAACGCGTTGGACTTTCCCACCGCATGACGCACAAACCGGGTGAGCTTTCAGGCGGTGAACGTCAACGTGTGGCTTTGGCTCGTGCATTGGTAGCAAGACCTAAGTTGATGATGGCTGATGAGCCAACAGGGAACTTAGACCGCAAAACCGCTGTGAAGATTTTTGAGTTGCTGTCTGAGTTACGTAAAGAATTTAACATGGCAATGCTAATTGTGACCCATGATGAATATTTAGCTCAATCTGCTGATGCGATTTTGCATATGCAAGATGGTTTATGGGTAGATGACTAAGCGCTAAATTGATTTTGTAAAAAAAAATTAGTGGATTAAGATTGTTTGATTGAAGCTCACCGCGGTGGGCTTTATTATTGCCAGCACATAATAAAAATAATGACGACTCATGTTACAAAGTTTTTGTATTGGCTGGATTTTAGGTATTTCTTTTATGGGGTTCATGTTTTGGAATCCACAACTCTCGACAGCTCAGTTGCTTTTTATTGTCCTGATTTGGCTAGTGCTACAGCTCTACATTTCACTAAAACTAAAAAGTATCTTTTCGAAAATCTTACAGCTCAGTGCAAATCTTTGCATAGGTGCAATTCTCGGCTTTAGTTTCGCCAATACTCAACTCGATCAGCGTTTGGCATTGGTTGAACATCAGAGCAGACAAGGCGAGTTTATAGCGTATATTCCACAGATCAGCCAACTCAAAGACCAAGCAATTCAGCAAAAAATTGAAGTGCTCAATGTGAATCAGCAGATTCAATATTTTATGGCGTATTTACCCAATTCAATTTTGCAAAATAATGAACAGACGATTCAGTTGGTCCCTGGACAATACTATCGTATGTATGGTGAGTTACGACCTACCCAAAGCTATGTGACAGAAGGTGCATTTGACCAAGAGCGGTGGAGCGTACAGCAAAATATACATGCCAGTTTAAAGGTGAAGTTGGTGGAATTAATACCACCTCAACATGTGATTGCGATGGGCTATGGGCAGCAGTATCAACGACATCAAGGTGTGTTGCATCAGTTCAAAATAAAAGTCGAACAGCAGCGTTTATATTTAAGAGCATTTATATACCAACAGCCGCTGCGGAATCATGGCTTACTGCTAGCATTGCTTACAGGTGATAAAAGTTTACTGACTGATGGAACCAGTGAATTATTTCAACGCTTTGGAATGAGTCATTTATTGGCGATATCTGGTCCACATGTACTTGTTTTTGCCAGTATGCTTTGTTGGGCGATGCAGTTAGGTATTCGCAAATATTGTCCCAAAATTTATCTCAAATGGCCCAAACAATATGTATTGGTCGTGCCCTTTATCTTTTGTGTCCTTTTATATTGTGCATTTACTGGTTTTGAAATACCGGCGCTAAGAACGCTGACGATCTGCCTTGTCGCCAGTAGCATACTTTTGTTACGGCAAACCATTCAGCCTTTTCAACTGCTGGTTTTTAGTGCCGCAATTTTATTGCTTGTGGATCCCTTTAGTATTTTATCCGCGGCATTTTGGTTGTCTTATGGCGCATGCTTTATTTTACTGCGGATTTATCAAACCTTAAGGAAGCATTTACTGGCTCAAGCGGAAGCCAGTTTTTGGCAAAAGTTAAAGCATTCAATGTGGTTGATGGTGGAATCACAATGGAAAATCTTTGTCGCTTTATTTCCATTGATGGTGATTTTTTTCAAGCAAGTGACTTGGATTAGCCCATTAAGTAATTTATTCGCCATCCCGTGGTTAGGGACTGTGGTGGTTCCTTTAGATATCATCGGAGGGGCACTTTCTTATATTTCTACACCTTTGGCGCATTTGGTTTTTTTATTCAATGATCTGTGTTTGGAAATATTGCATGTGTTTCTCTATGGCTTAGATCGACTCTTTGCACCACAAATGCAAGATGTCGCATTGACGTCAACTCAGATCGTACTGTTGATACTCGCCATAGTAATCTTATTTTTACCTGAAGGAATCTTGCCAAAATATTGGGCGGTCATTGCCTTTTTTACTCTGTTTATCCCATGGAAAAATTCAGCAAATTTTCAGCTTTCAATTTTAGATGTGGGGCAAGGGCAGGCGATCTATATCCGTTCTGTAGATCATCATATGATGGTGGACTTCGGTGGAAACTATGATGAAAGTCAATTTAGTGTCGGGCAGAATATCATCCGGCCATTTTTGAGTGTGAATGGAGTTCATCGACTAGATCGGGTGTTATTGACTCATTTAGATCAAGACCATAGCGGTGGCTTTTTCTCATTGGAGCAACAGCTTGATATTGGGCAGCTTTCAAGTAATGAGCGGGTACAAACCATAAACCAAGCTCCACAGCGCTTATGTCAGCGTGGTCAGCAGTGGAATTGGGATCAGCAAGTCTATTTTGAAATACTCTCGCCAAAGCCTGAAGATCTGACAGATGCCAAATGGAATGCCAATGAACGTTCTTGTGTTCTATATGTCACGGTCAAAGACGTCAATGGCTCACGACATTTTCTATTGATGGGGGATGCGGGTTGGGAGACTGAATATCAAATATTAAGTGATTATCCAGACCTAAAAGTCGATGTCTTGGTGCTCGGACACCATGGTAGTCGGCACAGTTCATCCTATGCGTTTTTAAACCATTTTAAGCCAAAGTTGGCGATTGCTTCTGCAGGGCGCTTTAATCGTTATGGACATCCTGCAAACATGACCCAAACACGCCTCAAACAATTAGACATTCCACTCTTGCAAACTGCACAAAGTGGAAGTATCCATTTCAAGCAAAATAAACAGCAAATTGAACTAATTGAAGAGCGGACAAAGTATAAATGGCTCGATCTATATCGCAGGCTATCTAAAGAATCTGAATAGAAAACTGCTTCAAGTGTATTGCTTGAAAATGTCATTCTGCCACATTTTTTATTGTTTGCTGTCTTTGATATTCCTCACGAATATCACGAATGCGTTGAGCGGCTTCTTCATCACTAATATTGTATAGATTTCTCAATTTTGGGTTGGCTTTGAAGCGTTTATAGCTCCAGTGATAATGCTCTGGATAACGATGAATTAAATCTTCCACTGCTTTAAAGATAACTATAGAGCCATCATCTGCATTGCCTTGATAGATATTCTCATCCATAGGTTCGATATGCATATCAAAACCATGATTATCGTTACGAATGGCATACAGTAAGAGCGCACGTGCTTTGGTTTTTTGAATTAATTTTGCACTTAAGTTGCTGGTTTTTAGTGGAATACCAAAGTATGGAATCATTTCGCCGCCGGCATTGGGGGTATGGTCTGGCAAGATCACAGTCGTCCCACCTTGTTTTAAGGCTTTGAAAATCTGACGTACACCTGATTCATCCGTAGGAACCAATATTGCTTGCTCACGGCTTCGAGCAGCACGGACAAAATTGTTGGCAGATTCGCTTTTTACCGGCTTGTACATGATGGTCATTTGAGTGTACTGCGCAACCCATGCATTCATGATTTCCCAAGTACCAAAATGTGGTACTACGAGTACAACGCCTTTTTGTAGGGCGAGCGCTTCATGTAAATATTCAGCGCCATGTACGTGATGAATTCGTTGAATATTTTTTTCTGTACTTGCACCCCAAATGTTAAAAAATTCAAAATAAGAACAAAGTTCGTTTCGAATCGCTTGTTTAGTGAGTTGAATGCGAGCTGACTCTGATAATTCAGGCAATGCAATTTTTAGATTGCGTTGAATCGTAGAGTAGGTTTTAGAGATTTTTAAAACATTGACTAACCCAGCCAAACCTTTTGCAATTAATCTTGAAATTTGAATAGGTTGACGGCTGATAAATTTTAACAGGTGATATGTGGTGTCCTGTGAATTTTGGTCGGTCATCTTATTTAAGTCTGAAAGAAATGAAAGAAAATTTAAAATAATTATAGGGGAAAATGAATTGATTAGACAGTTATAGCGATTAGCGTGTATATAATGACTACAAATTAACAATCAAATGGGTTTTTTTATGTCCGAATGGCCACCAAAACCTGAAGAAAAACAGCAAAGTTCTTCAAACAATATTCAGCAGCCAACTGGAAATGAATGGAAAATATTAGAAAAAGCCGTGCTTTCTTCCGTTGAAGAACAACGTAGAGCACGTAGATGGGGTATATTTTTTAAATTTTTAACCTTTGCTTATTTGTTATTTATTATCATTGCGATGGCAAAAAGTTGCAGCATGTCGTCATCTGATCCAGCAGCGACAGCGGGTTCACATATTGCTGTGGTTGATATCATTGGGACCATTGCAGCGGACAAGCAAAGTGTAAACAGCGCAAATACCATCAAAGCTTTGAAAAAAGCTTATGAAAATAAACAAAGCAAAGCGATTGTTTTAAATATTAATTCACCAGGTGGTTCACCTGTTCAGTCTGATGAAATTTGGCAAGAAATTCAGTACTTGAAAAAAGCCCATACCGATAAAAAACTGTATGCCATTATTGGTGATACAGGCGCTTCAGGTGCGTACTATATTGCGTCTGCGGCAGATGAAATTATTGTCAATCCTTCAAGTTTAGTGGGTTCGATTGGCGTGATTATGCCGAATTATGGTGTTAGTGGTTTGATGCAAAAATTCGGTGTAGAAGATCGCACCATGACTTCGGGTGAGAACAAAGCCATTTTATCCATGACTCAACCTGTTGATGCAGCACAAAAAGCACATGTTCAAGGTGTACTTGATAATGTTCATGCGCATTTCATTAATGCAGTGAAGGAAGGTCGCGGTAAGAAATTAAAATCAAATGATCCAGCTATTTTCTCAGGTTTATTTTGGACGGGTGATCAGGCTGTGAAGCTAGGTATTGCTGACCGTACAGGTAGTTTAAATAGCCTGAAACGTGAATTGAAAACTGAAAAAGCAGTGAACTATACCATTGAAAATAGTCCGTTTGATTCTGTACTAGGTCGTATGGGAAGTTCGTTTGGTCAAGGTTTGGCAAGCGCATTGTCACAACAGGTTCAATCTGAAAACAGCACGAAATTACAATGAAACCGTTAATTCATTTTGCGCACGCCAATGGCGTGCCATCACGGGTTTATCAAAAATTGTTTGATTTACTGAGTGATGAATATGATGTGATCTATGTACCTTTACTTGGGCCAGATAAGCGTTACCCAATCGATAACCATTGGAAGAGCTTAACACAGCAAGTCATTGACAGTATTGTACGTCAGGCCAATGGTCGTAAGGTGATTGGATTAGGTCACTCATTAGGTTCGGTTTTAACATTTCAGGCTGCTTTACAACGTCCAGAATTGTTTGAACAAGTGTTAATGATTGATCCGCCTATGATCATGGGTAAAGAGTCTTTTGCTTTGCACATCGCAAAACTCCTCAAACTTAAAGTCCTCGATAAAATGTCCCCAGCAGGATTGTCGAAGCGTCGTCGTGATCATTGGGACAGCCGTGAACAAGCAGCAGAGCTTTTAAGGCCGAAAGGTTTTTATAAAGATTTCGATCCAGACTGTTATCAAGCTTATATTGATCATGCCTTGATGGACGATAAACTGCGTGGTGGGGTGGAATTGACGATTTCACGTGATGATGAAGTTCATATTTTTCGAACCAATCCTTCACTGTGGTGGTTACCTCATGCTCAACCGCAAGTACCTGTACAGCAGTTAATTGCAGAGCAGGGACCATTTTTAGCTCGGCACTTTCCACAAATGGTAGAGAAAAAATTTGCGATTCCATTTAAAGTTGCTGCGGGGAGTCATATGTTCCCCTTAGAACATCCTGTAGAAACTGTGGAATTGATCAAAGATTTACTCAAATCGTCTAAGCGTCATCATTAAACCTTAAAAACCACAACACATAAAAAAAGCACTCTATAGAGTGCTTTTTTTATGAATGAAACATTCTACTTTCTACTTTGAGATTTATTTCGCATTTTCAAATTGTAAAACAACTTTGTTGTTGGCATCTAAAAATTTCAAATGATCTTTAGAGGCATCATAATGAGTAACTTGGCTCAATGCCTGCGAAAAATGTTGAGGAATATTTGTCGCAGTCAAACACGCTCTTTGTGTTGTAGCAAGGTTTGAAAATTGGATTTTTGTGTTTTGCACAGCGTAACCGCCCATGAATCGATTACAACCATCAGAACCACTTACACGAGTATCGTCGAAAGTGATGGTGGGTACGTTCGAATTGTTAGGGTCAGCTTCAAGCTTAACGCCTTGAATTTCACTCGCAACCCAATTTTTGTTTTGTAATTTATCTAAATTACGATCAGTAGCCGGATTTGATGTCGTAGCACAACCAATCATACCCAGTGTTATACATGCACAAGTCGCCAGTGTGATGGATTTTAACATGTGATTTTCTCCACTTTTGTTTGAAGGATGTAATATTTCTAGATTTATAAGGTTTACTAATTGCAATATAAGCTTATTATTTTAATGATGCTAAAAGCTTTAATTTAACTAAAAACTACATATTGATCATAAAGTTGAACATTCTGCAAAAATGGATTTTAGATTTTAGATTTTAGATTTTAGATTTTAGTAATAAATAGAGTTTTATTTGGCACTGAAAAACAAAACGCACCCTAAGATGCGTTGATTGTTAAATTATACAGTTGTTTAGAACTTACAGAATTGAACAGGTTGTTGCAAAGGCTCGCCACGATATAAAACACCGTTTTCAGTGTGTTGAATGGTGCCATTACAAATCCATTCTGCCACTTGAGGGTAAATCACATGCTCAAGCACGTGAACCCGATCTGCCAGACTTTCAGCATGATCATGCACATTGACTTTAAGCACGCCTTGAGCAAGCGCTTGACCAGCATCCAGTTCTGCAGTCACATAGTGAACTGTACAGCCATGGAAGACATCACCGGTGTTTAAAACACGTTGATGAGTATGCATACCTTTATAATTTGGCAGCAGAGAAGGGTGGATGTTAATCATTTTTCCTTCCCATGCTTTGACAAATTTTGCGCTTAAAATGCGCATAAAGCCTGCCAAAATGACCAAATCAACATCCCAGTCGAGCAGTTGTTGATGCATCACATCATCAAAAGCTTCACGACTTGGATATTGCTTATGTTCAATGACTGCAGTTGCAATCTTTGCTTTTCTTGCACGTTGCAGTGCAAAAGCGTCAGGTCTATTGGAAATCACCCCAACGATTTGGCCTGATAGATTGGCATCGATCAGGGCTTGCAGGTTAGATCCGCTGCCTGAAACAAGTACAGCAATTTTAATCATGAACGTTGCTTATGCGAAAACTACACGGATTTTTTCGTCAGCGCCTTCAACAGATTCAGCATTATCTGCAATGTGACCCATTGTGAATGCTTTTTCGCCAAGGCTATTGAGTAATTCAACAGTTTTGTCAGCATCGGCTGCATCAACCACGAGAACCATACCTACGCCACAGTTAAATGTGCGGTACATTTCAAATTGTTCAACACCACCTTCTTTTTGAAGTAGTTTGAATAATTCTGGCCATTCCCAAGATGCTTCATTGACTACCGCTTGAGCACCATTTGGCAGTACGCGAGGTAAGTTACCCGGTAAACCGCCGCCTGTGATGTGCGCCATAGCGTGTACATCCACTTCTTTCAATAACTGAAGAATTGGTTTTACATAAATACGTGTTGGTTCCATTGCTGTATCTGCAAGTGGACGACCATCAACGATTTGAGTAAGGTCGACGTTTTTCACATCTAAAATTTTACGAAGAAGTGAGTAACCGTTTGAGTGTGCGCCAGAAGATGCAACACCAACTAAAACGTCACCCGCTTTAACTTTAGAGCCATCAATAATTTTACTTTGCTCAACTACACCTACGCAGAAACCTGCAAGGTCATAGTCTTCGCCTTCATACATACCTGGCATTTCAGCAGTTTCACCGCCAACCAATGCACAGCCTGCAAGTTCACAACCCGCACCGATACCAGTCACAACATTTGCTGCAACGTCAACGTTGAGGTGGCCAGTTGCATAGTAGTCAAGGAAGAACAGTGGTTCAGCACCACATACAAGAAGATCGTTTACGCACATTGCAACCAAGTCTTGACCAATTGTGTCATGACGGTTCAAATTCAATGCTAAACGTAATTTTGTACCAACACCATCTGTGCCAGATACGAGAACAGGTTCTTCATAACCTTTAGGAATTTTACAAAGAGCGCCGAAGCCGCCTAGACCGCCCATTACTTCAGGACGTGCAGTACGTTTCGCGACAGATTTGATACGATCGACTAACGCGTCGCCCGCTTCAATGTCGACACCTGCATCTTTGTAGCTTAAACCAGTGTTTGGGGTAGAAGTTGAGTTGCTCATAATGAAGTCTCCGCATTCGCGCGGGGATTATAACCTGAATATGGAAAACTCTTATGCTATTTCGCACTAAAATGTTATCTTTATTAAAATATTTTCCTTTCTATAACGATTACATTGAAAAAAGGTGACTTTATATGGGTGATCGCACCTTGCGCCGAATATTTATTCTTGCTGGGATAGCATTGATCATATGGGTTTTATACTTATTAAAGCCTGTAGTTGTTCCTTTTATCGGCGCATTTCTAATTGCATATTTATTTAGCCCTTTAGTCGATAAATTACATAATATTGGCTTGCCGCGCTGGTTATCTATCAGTTTGGTCTTTATTGGAATTGGTGTCGCTATATTCCTTTCAATGTGGTTCCTCGTACCACTGGTATGGGAACAGTTGATGTATGCGAAAAACAATATTCCAAGCAATATTCATTGGGTCAACTATACATTCCTGCCGTGGTTATCAGAGACATTTAATCTTGTACCGATGGAAATTGATACAGAGCAAATGTCAGCAGCGATCATGGAGTATATTCAAACCAACTATAGTGCAGACAGTATCCAAGCCATGTTGTTAAAAGTGGCACAATCGGGTCTGAATTTCATACAGATTGGTGGCACGATTGTCTTAATTCCAATCATAGCTTTCTATTTCTTATTAGATTGGGAGCGTATGTTAGAAAACATGCGTCGACTTATTCCACGTAAATATGAAAAAAGCACGCTCACAATCGTGGGCGAATGTCATGAAGTTTTAGGTGCATTTGTAAAAGGCCAATTCTTGGTAATGTTCTTATTGGGCGTTGTTTATGCGGTTGGACTCCAATTAGTCGGTATTGAAGTTGGCATCATCATTGGGATGATTGCGGGTCTAGCCAGTATTATTCCGTATTTGGGTTTTGCGGTAGGTATTATTTCGGCAATTGTGGCTTGCCTGTTCCAATTCGGTTTGGATTGGGTGCATTTGGCCTTAGTACTGGTGGTATTCATGGTAGGGCAGGCAATAGAAGGTTATATTTTACAGCCTTTCTTATTAGGCGACAAAATTGGTTTGTCTCCTGTGGCAGTGGTATTTGCAGTCCTTGCAGGCGCGCAATTGGCAGGACTCCTCGGAATGCTCATTGCACTACCCGTTGCAGCGATTATTGTGGTCTTATTACGTCATGCACGCGAAAATTACGAGAAAAGTAATTTATACCGAAATGATGTACTTGTCGTAAATGATGCTGCAAGTGGCACTTTAAACGTAGAAACCAATCAAGTTGCTGTCGATATTGAGCTCAAAAATCAGTCTGCAAATTCGCTGCAAGATCCTGAAATTTCGAGTAACATTGAAAGATCAGAACATAAAGATTGATAAGGCCAAAATATAGATATGCGTCAATTGCAGCTAGATATAGAACCACAACTCGATGCCCGAATTAGTGATTTTTCTGGGCCGAGTTGGGGGCATGTAATCGATGGTGTTCGTCAGTTACATGCTGGTTTAATGAATCGTTTCTATATCTATGGTGGAGCTGGCACAGGAAAAAGCCATTTACTGTCTGCAATATGTGACTCCTATTTAGAAATTGGCAAATCAGCAATTCAAGTTTCATTACTTGAATTGCTAGATGCTCCCACTGAAGCGATTACTTCGCTCGATCGCTATGACTTAGTGGCTTTAGATGATATTGAAGCGATTAGCGGAGTTCCACATTGGCAAAAAGCTGTTTTTCACCTGATTAATTATAATAACGAAGAAGGTGGTCAATTGGTCTTTTCATCTCGGCTGGCGCCCATTGAACTCAAACTTGAACTGCCAGATTTACAGTCTCGATTAACTCAGGCTGTCAGTGTAAAAGTACCAAATGGTAGTTTATACGCAGACCGACAAGCACTCGTAAACTCTGTTTTGGCGCGACGTGGCATCCATATGGATCAACAAATTGTAGATTACTTGTTAGCACATGGGCCGCATCAGGCATCCATTTTACTTAGATCTTTAGAACAACTGATTCAGATGTTAAAAGGTGAAAAAGTCAAATTGAGTCATGCCAATTTAAGACAAATTTTTGCCCTAATTGATGAATATCGGTAAGCAATAAAAATTCTTGAGTAATTACTCAAGCTGTGACAAAGTACATAAAAATATTTTAATGTTGCAAGGATTGTGCAACTTAAGAATAAAAAGATAAAAAATATTTAAGGAGATGGATATGCTCAAACAGAGCATAGGCATTGGCATGCTTCTCATAGCAGGTCATGCATTTAGCGCAGAAATTATCGTTACAACCACTGAAGATGTTGTAAAGGATGACAAGGAATGTTCACTTCGTGAAGCCATAGAATATATTAATAATGGTATGCCAGAAGCCGGATATAATGGTTGCGGGGGTAAAGACTCCTATGCCTCAATTTCTCTGAAGAAAAATGAAGTTTATAAACTCACTAAAAAAATTGATATTAAAGCGGAATTGAACCTGAAAACGGTGTATGACACTAACGTCAATGAAGATGTCGTACTCGGTCTTAATAATGCCGTCATTGAAATGACGGGTAAGGATCAAATTTTTAATATTAATGATGGCGAAAAAGAACTACTTGCGATCAATTTTAAAGAAATTTCATTTAAAGGATGTAAGCAAGATCAGTGCGCTGATAAAGGCGGCATCCTTTTTAATAATGAAAAACTCACACTTGAAAATGTAAAGTTTGAAGATGGTAATGCACGACTTGGTGGTGCAATCTACAATGTTGGATTCTCAGAAGATGGCGCAGCTGTAGCAAGCCGTCTGTATATACGAACCACGATTTTTCAAAACAACAAAGCGGTAGATGGTAGTGCAATTTACTCAGAAGCACCGGCTTATGAAATCTATACATCTTTATTTAAAAATAATGAAAGCACTTCTGGTCGAGCGATTGTTTACAATCAAAATGGGCTCGCAGACATCAGCAAGTTGGTGTTCAGTAACCCTCAAAATATCATTGCCAATAGTACCTTTTTCAAAAACAAAGGTTTTGCTGTCAATTTACGTGATGGTTTAGCACTCAATAATATTACAGTACTGAAGAACAGTGGTGGTATTGAACTAAATAGTACCTCTGAGCATGCTTATTTAGCCAATAGTGTGGTGATTGGTAATGCGCTCAGTGGCACCGCTCAAGATTGTAAAGTTGTGAACTCAGGAACAGACAAATCTGTTTTTTATAACAACTTAGTGGCTGCGAGTTGTCCTGTTGGGCCTGTTGCAAATTTAAATGATGTGTGGTCTGGGACAAGTTTAATCGCGGGTGAAGATGAAGGTAGCTGTAAAACCTTAACAGAAGATCGTAATGCACTTTTCTGTCCATTTACCAAAGCAAACAACGCATTTATTGGTTATTTACGTCCTCGTATTTTATTAGATTACGAAACGATTTTCTCAAGCCCGATATTAAATAAGGGGAAGACCACAGCAGATGGCAATGAGCATCATGTGTATTGTGAGTCTTCTGATCAGCGTGGAAAAAATCGTAATTTGGATGATGTTTGGTGTGATCGTGGGGCTATCGAAATTGTGGTTCCTGTGAGCATGCCTCGCTTAGGTAAAGACATACGTACAGGTGAAGTGGCGAAGTTTAATATCTTAGATGCTTTAGGTGACAGTGATTTAATTCCAAAAGAAGAATGTACAAAAGTGATGGGTATGGCAAATCCAACAGGTGAGCCATGGCAAGATGGTTGTCCAATAGTTGTACAAAGCACCGAATCAAAAGGTAAATTTACACTGAATTTGAATGGTGATTTTGAATACACGCCAAATGGAAATTGGCATGGCGCAGATATTTTTGAATTGCGTGTGGTGACGTCTTCAACCCGTTTTAATACTTCGGCAAAAAATTATTTAGCTGCAGAAGTGCGTATTTTCCAAGAACCAAACAATGAAATGGAAAGTAAAACAGTTAAAACATCAGGTGGTGCTCTAGGCTGGGCAGGTATTTTTGCACTACTTGGCTTAGTTGGATTTCGTCGCTTTAAAAAATAGTCTGGATAGAATTAAGGACAGCACATGAAAAATTATAAAAAAGGATTGCTGGCGGTCATGGTCCTTGCGGCTATGTCATCTATGGCAGCGACAAGTAACATCATCAAAGTTACGACCTTTGAGGATGAAAATGGTGAAAATCTCAATCAATGTTCTTTACGTGAAGCAATTGAAACTGCGCGTAAAAACAAATCTTTTGGTGGATGTAATGTCGGTAACCCAAATAATGGGCAGACCGATTATATTCAACTTGAAGCAGGTGAATATCTTCTGACCAAAGGTGAGTTAGTTCCGCTCAATCAGATCGTGATTGAGGGGAAAAATCGCTTTAACTATGATTCAAAAAATTTACTGACGCAGAAATTTCCTGCCTATGAAGATATTAGAACGACGATTAATGCCCAAGGCAAATCGCGTATTTTTAATACTTCACGCTCAGAAGCCAACTTTATCGTCAATAATGTACGCCTTACTGGCGGGATGGCAGAAGACCGTGGTGGTGCCTTGTATTTAGGGGGAGCATTTACCTTAAATAATGGTGCAATAGAAAACTCTCAGGCCAAAGTTGCTGGCGGTGCTATCTACTCCGTTGCGCATAATATGTCGAAAAAAACATTATTGGTGAGCAGTTTAGTTCAGGGTAACGTCGCACCTAAAGGTAGTGTTGTAGCTATGGACTGTATCGGGAACTTGGGGGATACCCAGCCTGAAATTGTGTTCCAGCAAAGCAGTATTATTCAAAATGGTTCATCGACGAGCAATAGTGTGATGGACTTCTGTGGAAATGCCAAGGTTGAACTGACAGCAAATACGATTGCAAAAAACCAAGCAAATCCAAGTACGGGTAGTATTATCCGCGCCATTTCTCAGGGAACGGAACGTTTAAGTGCTTTTTCTAGCTTCGTTTTAACCAGTAATACAATAGTCGAGAACAATGCGGCTAGTACCTATTATTATGATAACAATGGTACAAAGGCTTGGTATTTCAATGTATTGGCCTACAATACTGGTGGTAAATCTTGTCGTTATCTCAATAACGCTGTACCTGATAATAGTCAAAAATTTGTTGCAAGTAATAATGCATTTGAACTGGCAGCCGCACAGTGTGATTTACCCGAAAGTGTGCTGAATAGTACGGAAAGCTTTCTGCAAAACCATGATGTAAGTAGTTATGCTATGGGGACTTTATTAAGCGCCCTACAAACAAAATCTGCTTATAATTTGTATTTACCTTTGTATTACCCGAAAGCAATCGGCAGTGGTTTTGACTTGATCAATCTGGGCTTAGACGGCTGTAGTGATGCGGATCAACGGGGCATTTTGCGGATCACAGATGGTACTTTACAGTTATCACCTACGCAAAGAAACACATGTGATATTGGTTCGGTTGAGTTAATGAATTTAACCGCAGCAGATATGGCAGATATTACCAATGAGTCTTTAACAGCTCTGCAAGATAAGTATCAAAATACAATTGATAGTTTGAAAAAGGATATCGAAGATCCAAATTATGCAGAATATAAAGTTGCCAATCAGGATGATTTAACAAAGTACGAAGCGGTATTAAGTGCATTAAAAAATAACCTTAAGTATCGTGCAGTTTATTTTGATCCATTCCCAGCATCATTACCTCAAGAAGAGTCTGTGAATGGAAGTGCTGAAACACGACAAATCGCCTTAAATGCTGACAACTACACTGTAACGACTTCACCAATCGGCATTGGCAGTGAAATTACGGTGTCTAGTACAGGCGAAGCAAGTATTGTGGGTAATCCACCACATGACCTACATTGTGATTGGGATGCGGGAATAAAACAAATCGTTATATATCGCACTAGTGGGGCAACAACAGCGCCTACCGAATACGGTTTTTGTAAATATACGCTAAAACAAAAGACAGGGAGTCAGGCGGAATCTTCTGGTGTAGTACGTGTGGCATTTAAAAATATGACCCCAGTGGCCAAAGCTGCTCAATACACAATTAGTCCGTCAAATAATTTGTCTGTTACCGTCAATAATTTATTAGAGAATGCTAATGATGATGGTGATGGTCCAGTTGCATCTATGCCAGCGGGTAAATCGGTATGGCATAAAAATGAAGAAGGCCAAATTATTCCAATTCGTTTTACGAAAATCCCAGCAGGTTTAAACTTTGAAGCTGAGTATAGTGGCAGTTGCCCAGCAAGTTATTTAAAGGAAACCTGCTACGGTGGAAAAATTACCTTCTCAGTAAAAAATGGCTTTAGTCAGTTTGACTATCCTGTTGAATATAGCGTTGTCGATAGTGACGCCATTGCATCAAACAATGCAATTTTGACCCTTAAGAATACCGCGAAAAACACCAACTCTTCTTCTAGCGGCGGTGGTTCGATGGGATTATTTGGGCTGTTGACACTGATTGGTTTAGGTATGTATCGTCAGCGTCGGTTGAGCAAGTAAGACAAAAAAAGCCTCGATAAGAGGCTTTTTTATGGCTTAACTAATGTAATTGATTTGATTTTCGCAACATGCTGCTGTTTTAGATTAGTGAGCGACAGCGATAGGCTGTAAATATTTGTTGATATACTCATCGCGAATAGCAGGTCGTTCATCAGGACTAGCTTTTTGCATACGTGTCGCGAGTTCTTTACGTTCTAAAGTACTCATTTTTTGCCATGTTTCGCGCATACGCTGCTTTTCACTATCTGGAAGTTGGGTGAACCAATCCATGCGCTGTTGCAAGCTGACACGTTGATCTGCAGGAATCTCTTTGAGTGCCTGATACTTTTTAATTAAAGCCTGTTGTTCTGCTTCAGATAGCGAATCCCAAGTTTCATTGACTTGAGTATCTGCATCTTTTGAAAATATCCAAAAGCGATCAAAGCCAGCAAAACTGGTTTGCAAAAAACTAAAAGCACAGAATGCAATTGCTAATTTTTTAGCTGCCATGTGGAACTTTGTCCTCACCCAGAACCATCAACATTTCAAGATCTTCCACCATTTGAGGAGAGAGCTTAGGGGTTGAAATCACCTGATTTTGTGGTTTGTCATCCAGTACAGTCGCATTTGGTAAAATGACAAAACCTGCAATTGCTGCTGCAAGTGCAAAGCCAGACATTTTCCAGAAACCATAACGTGAAGTTTCGCGCTGATGAATATCTTCAAGCACGTTATTCATGACAGTTGCTTTGTCTTTATGGTGCTGTGCGAGTCCATCAAGTTTGGAAGTTACTTGCTTTAAGAAATCATCTTGTTTCATTCGGATGATCCTCCCATATGTGGATTCAAATGTGCCAAAGCGGTACGTAAACCTTGAATGGCACGGTGGTAATGTGTTTTCACACTGCCTTCGGAACAATTCATAATTTCTGCAGTTGTATGCGTATCAAAGCCTTCCCAAGCTCGCAACATAAATGCTTGTTGCTGGCGGACTGGAAGTTCTGCGATAGCATCTTGTATTTCCTCTGCAGTGACAGCCTGATCCAGAAAGTCGAAAGGGTTTGGTGTAGATTCATCTACCACATCCTGTATCTCGATATCGTCGTCATCTAGGCTGACTTTTCTAAATAAGGAAAACGGCTGCGAACGACGTGCTTCTTTTCGACGCCAGTCTTGCAGCTTGTTATTTAAAATGGTGTAAAACAGGGGATACCATTCCTCTGTGGACTTTTCAGCATAAGCTTTATGTAAGGAAATAAAGGCTTCTTGCACCAAGTCCATGGCAATGCCATGTTGACTATGCGTTGCACTTTCCATCATTACTAAAGCACGCCCCGTCACCTCATTCATGAAGTTTTTCAGGCGAGACTCAGCCGTGCTTTTTAAAACACTGCTGTCTTGCGTCTCGGACTTTTTGGGTGCTAAATCCATAGAGATGGAAAATCCTGTCATCGGATACCCACCATTATTTCCATATTCATATACAAATAACGATGGAAATAACGGTTAGGTTGACAAAAAGAATTATTATTTTTTCTAGTGTAGTCTATTTTTTTCAGGCTTAAGCGCTAAATACAATAAAATAACGATTTTACTGACGCTGACGTACCATTTCAAAAAAACAGATCGAGCCAGCAATGGCTACGTTTAGTGATTCTTGACCACCCGGTTGAGGAATCGCAACGGCTTCTGCATGTTGTAATGCATACTCAGAAACACCTTGACCTTCATTGCCTAAAATCCACACACATTGTTTGCGTAAATTTTTGCTATATAGGTTTTCAGACTGATGTGAGCTTGTTGCATACACTGGAATTTTGAATTTAGTCAAAATATCTTCAAGGGCAATATTTTCAAAGGTATTTAATGAAAAATGTGCGCCCATACCTGCGCGTAATACACGCGGTGACCAGAGCGATGCAGAGCCTTTGGTACAAACAACTTGTTCAATACCTGCTGCTGCAGCAGAACGGAGTAGGGTGCCTACATTTCCTGGGTCTTGAATGTTGTCTAAAATTAAGGTGTCTTCACTGAAGTTAAGCGCTTCACTTGAACTTGGTAAATCCACAATCGCTAAGCAAGCAATCGATGTTCCAAGTGTACTGATATCTTTATATAAAGATTCACTTAGAATGAACACAGCACCTTGATATTGTTCCGCAATGCGGTCGAAATCAGCATGGTTAATTGCTTGTTCAGTGGTGAAAATCGATTTGATTGGACGTTTTGAGTCTAACCATGACAACACCAAGTGTGTGCCTTCCAAAACAGTTTGACCTTGTTTTTTACGGTAGGCATTTTGTTCGATTAAGCCACGGAGGTGCTTAATTTTCGGGTTGTCTTTTGATTCGAGATAAATCAGAGCCATGAGGGAGATATCCACGAAAGTCAGCAAAAATACTGACTTTCGTTATAAGAAATTAATTATGGTATGACGTAACTAGGTCAACTTCGTTTTTAGAACCAATAATCACAGGAACACGTTGATGAAGTTCTGTTGGTTGGATGTCTAGAATGCGAACACGGCCTGTTGTAGAAGCACCGCCAGCTTGTTCCATCAACATACTCATTGGATTTGCTTCATACATTAAACGTAGACGGCCTGCTTTTTTCGGATCTTTGAAGTCGTATGGATACATGAAGATACCGCTACGGCAAAGAATACGATGAATATCACCCACCATACATGCGACCCAACGCATATTGAAGTCTTTTTCACGCGGGCCAGTTTTACCTGCAAGAAGTTCGTCGATATAACGTTTTACAGGTTCTTCCCAGTGACGCTGGTTCGATGCATTAATTGCATATTCTTTAGTATCTGCTGCAACTGCAATTGCATCTTTAGTTAATAAGAATTCTTTGCTTTCTGGATCAAAAGTAAAGAAGACTACGCCAGCACCGACAGTTAGAGCCATCATTGTTGATGGGCCATACAGTACATAACCTGCAGCCGCTTGGTTAACACCCGCTTGCATGAAATCTTCAGCTTGCGTTACGGCATTTTTTGAAGGAAGAATTGAGAAAATTGTACCAACACACATGTTGATATCGATGTTGCTTGAACCATCTAATGGGTCGAACAAGACAAGATAATCGCCATTTTCTTGAGCTGGTGTGAATTCATCTAATTCTTCAGATGCCAAACCACCGACATGTGGATGAACTTTTAATGCATCGATGAGGTAATCATTTGAAATGACATCAAGTTTCTTTTGTTCTTCACCTTGAACGTTTTCGTGTTGCGCGCTACCCAATACACCAGCCAAAGCACCTTTTTGTAAAAGAAGGTCGATGTCTTTGCATGTATTACCAATTGTTTCAATAACTTGTGCTAATGCAGGAGTAAGATTACCACTTTGTTGTTGTAGAAATTGGGAAAGGGTGAGATTTGACATAACCGGAAAACTCCAAATATTAATTTATCAAAAATGATAAAAATGTGATTGTGCAACATTTTAGATGAGAACGAAGGAAAAGAAAAATTAAACTAGACTATTTGTCGTGATTTTACCATTGCAAGTCCTGAATAACATGCTATGTTGAATCTAATGTATAAATCGAAAGACAGGGAGCACAACAATGACCACACAAAAATTTGATGCGACTCCGACTGCAACTGAGGGATTGAATTTAGACGATATTTCTGCGGATACCGTTAAAGCTGCATGGAGCAGTTACGAAGCAAAAGCAGAGTATAAAAAGTTCAATAAACATGATCTCATTGAGTCGATGCAAACAGAAAAAGAAAATGCTGAACATCCAGAAGCAGAAGCGTAATGATTTGGATTGTTAAGCTAATTTTCTAGTTGGTAAAGCTAAGGATATCGTTTTAAAAGTCGTTCATTTGCATTTTTAATTGGATATTTTCTTAAGTTCTAAAGCTGCTAATCGAATTTATCCTGAGTTAAAGGGCTAAATTGAGTTAAAGCAAAGAACGCTGCAACAGAACGATGAAAATGAAACGATATAAATTAAATGATACGGGTTAAATCAAAAAAGCACTCATTAATGAGTGCTTTTTTTTAGCTCAGACTTTTTCAAGTCTTATTTAAGTAGCGGAGGAACAGCTTCGTAGTTAATTTCTACGCGGCGGTTTTCTTTCCATGCATTTTCATCATGACCTGCATTGATTGGCATTTCTTTACCATAGCTGACTGCTTCAAGCTGGTTAGGGCTTACACCTGTTGTAATCAGGAAGCTTTCAACAGCTTTGGCACGACGCTCACCAAGCGCCATGTTGTATTCACGAGTACCACGTTCATCGGTATGACCTGTTAAAGCTACGCGTGAGTTTGCATTAGCAACAAGGAACTGTGCATGAGCTTGAAGGGTTTGTAAGTCTTCATTGCTAAGCTCTGTACTGTCGTAGTCAAAGTGTACTACGCGCTTCGCTAAAAATGCTTTATTCGCTTCAGTTACACCTTTAGATGATGCACCGGCTAGGTTTTGTGCATTGAGTGCTGCATCTTCACTTAAACCAGAAGTGTTTACAGTGGTTGAGCTATTTGGGTTTTGTCCTGCTTGTGTGTCTGCTGCAGGTTTACGGCTGGCACAACCAGTCATTACTAATGCTGTAGCTAAAACAGGTAATGCAATCAGTTTCATCGCTTTCATATTGGTCTCCATGACGGTTATTTATGATGTTTCATTAAAAAGTTATTGTTGAATAAATCATGCAGTGTTTATTTCGGTGCCCAAGCTGGTTCACGAACTTCACCTTGTTCACTTGGTAAGTTCATGCGGAAACGACCATCTAAAGACATGATCGAGAGCAAACCACGGTTTGCTTCACGTGTTGCATACACCACCATTTGACCGTTTGGAGAGAAGCTTGGGGATTCATCTAAACTTGTTGGTGTTAAAATATTGGTTACACCAGAACCAATGTCTTGAACCGCAACTTTATAGTTACTACCGCTAGGACGATGCACCAAAGCTAATTTTTTACCATCAGCACTTAAAGTGCCACGGGCATTAAATGCACCACGGAAAGTTAAACGTTTTACACTTTCAGCACTTAAGTTGTAGGTATAAATTTGTGGAGAGCCACCACGGTCAGAGGTAAAAATAAATGATTTACCGTCAGGGGCATAACGTGCTTCTGTATCAATCGCTGTGTCATTGGTCATACGTTTTAATTGGCGAGTCTGTAAATCCATTTGATAGATTTCAGGATTGCCATGCATTGAAGCGGTAAACAACATCGATTTACCATCAGGTGAGAAGCTTGGAGCACCATTTAAACCACGGAAACTTGCAACTTTTTCACGGTTACCACTTGCTAAGTCTTGAATGTAAATTGCAGGGCGTTTGGTTTCAAAAGAAACATAAGCTAGCTTTTTAGCATCAGGTGTCCAAGCAGGGGACAAGATTGGATCACGTGAAGTCAAAATGGTACGGGGTTGTTCACCATCCGTATCTGCAATTTGTAGGGTATAGCGCTGATCTGGTGTTGCTGCATTACGCAATACATAGGCAATACGGCCGCTGAAGTCACCTGGAATGCCAGTTAAAGCTTGATAGATTGCATCACTGATCATATGCGCTGCTTGACGGTAACGTGAAGCAGGTACAGTGAGTAGTTCATTTAACAGGTATTGTTTTTTTTCAACATCATACAGTTGGTAGTGAATTTCATAAGAGCCATCTGCTGTTGTTTTTGATGTGCCTGTCACGACATAGGGTACGCCCGCAGCTTTCCATGCTTCTGCATTAGGTGAATTTATTGTTGCAGTTGCAGGTAAGTTTTTAGAGGCACTGGTAAATTTACCTGAGCGGTTCAAGTCATTTTCAACCACTGGATAAATATTTGAGTCATTACTAAAAGGCACGATCGCAATTTTAGGTGCCTCTTCAGGCGCCTTGGTGATTTCAAGATGAAGCTGTGCATGTGTTTGAGTGATTAAAACTGGACTCAAAGCGGTCATAATTGCTAAGCAAAGAAGATGTTTACGCGTCATTTCCATCATTCGCTAACTACTCTAAAAATGTGAGTTATTGTCTGTATTAGGTTGTGTCACATAATGGCATGATTTTGGATTATTAAAAGCATGAAAATATGACTGAACTGTTATAACACTGTGAAAAATGCAGAGATTTTATTCGAGTTCACTGAAGTTTATCTTAAAATTGGTGCAGACAACATCACATTTTGAATTGGAAATGATAATTCTATATAGTTGAAATTTAATTTTTGAATCAAATGTTTAGAAGAAATAAGTAGCTCTTAATTAGGCTGAGCTAGTAAAACTTATATATATGTCATTTTATGAAAAGTGTCGACCAAATAGAATTTGTTTCATTCAAAAAATCAGTGAATGAACCCATCTAATCAATAAATTTTCCAAAGTTTGCCATATTCAGAAGAAATATAAAAAAATCCCCGCAATCAATGCAGGGATTTATCAAACTTAATTTGAAGATCTAAATGTAGAGGTAAAGCTTTGTGCTTCACGTCTAGCATCAGGGTCGCTTGGCATTGGGTACGGTGCTGCAGCACGAACCGCGGCTTCAATACTGGCTTTCATATCAGGGTCACTAGAGTTCACAATAACTGAGCGGACTGAACCACTTTCTGATAATGTCACCCGAGCAGTTGCCGATTTACCCGCAGAGTCAGAAGGTGTGTCCCATGCACGACGGATTTTATTTTCAAAATCTTTCTTTGCAGTAGATGCAATCTTCTTCGCTTCAGCCTTTTTCTGTGCGGCTTCTTCAGCTGCTTTTTTAGCTGATGAAGCTTTGGCTTCTTCGGCTGCACGTTCGCGTGCTTCGGCATCGGCTTTAGCCTTTGCATCTGCCTTGGCTTTTGCATCGGCATCTGCTTTACGTTTTGCAGCTTCTGCATTGGCCTTAGCTTTCGCATCAGCATCAGCTTTACGTTTTGCAGCTTCCGCATTGGCTTTAGCTTTCGCGTCTGCATCTGCTTTACGTTTTGCAGCATCCGCATTTGCTTTACGTTTTGCAGCATCCGCATTGGCCTTGGCTTTTGCATCAGCATCTGCTTTACGTTTTGCAGCTTCCGCATTGGCTTTAGCTTTCGCGTCTGCATCTGCTTTACGTTTTGCAGCATCCGCATTGGCCTTGGCTTTTGCATCTGCATTGGCTTTTGCCGTTGCTGCAGCTTTGGCTTTGTCAGCTTCTGCTTTTCTTAAAGCATCGGCACGGATTTTTTCAGCCTTGGTTTTGGCATCAGCATCTGCTTTACGTTTTGCTGCTTCAGCATTGGCTTTCGCCGTAGCATCTGCTTTTGCCTTAGCCGCATCCGCTTTGGCTTCTTGTTGTGCTTTTAGTTTTGCAGCTTCAGCCGCTTTAGCTTGTTCTTGAGCACGCTTTGCATTGTCCGCAGCTTTTTGTTCAGCAAGCTGCTGTGCTTTTGCCGCAGCGAGTGCCTGTTGAGCAGCAACCTGTGGATCTGCCTTAGGTGGTTCTGCTGGTTTAGGTGGTGCAGCCGTTGGAATCTCGGGTGCTGGTTCAACGCTAGGTTCTGCTGTTTGCGTGATTTGTTCAGCTACATTTTCATGCGCGGTTTCATCAAACTCTGTGACTTCACGAGTTACAGGTTTCAAATCTTCCGGTTTTACCAAAACAGTGGTTATTTTTTTAGGGGGCTCAGGTGGTTTACTCATGCCAAGATAAAGTAAGCCAACCACAGCGACGATATGAACACCTAGTGTGAAACCAATCGCAACGGCTTTTTGTTTAAAAGGCGGCTTGTTGAAATCTTTCATAAATTATTTTAATGGCTCAGTCAGTAAACCTACTTGTGTTAAACCTGCATCTTGAAGGGCAGACATGAGTTTCATGACTTCACCATAAGGACGAGATTCACTGCCGTTAATCAGGACACTCATTTGCTTTTTCTGTTCGTTCGCTTCATTTTGTGAAGCAGTTAAAACAGATTTTAGTTCATCAAGTGTGAGTACATCATTCTGATGATTTTTATCTTCGAGTTTGATCGTTCCATCCGCCTCAAGTGTAACAATCGCAGGGCGATCTTCCGCTTGCATAGGCGTACCGTTGGCTTGTGGCAAGTCGACTTTAACACCTGTCGTGATCATTGGTGCGGTCACCATAAAAATCACCAAAAGAACTAACATGACATCAATATAAGGTACGACGTTCATGTCACTTTTTAATGGTTTTTTGATGCGCTCAAAGCGTCCAGAACGTTGAATAGCCATTAGTCATTGTCCTGAGTTGAACCTACAGACTGGCGTTGTAATAACGCAACCATTTCTTCGGCAAAAAGCGCACGATCGTTATAAACTGCTTCACCTTTGGCTGTGAAATGGTTAAATGCAAGTACAGCAGGAATTGCCGCAAAAAGACCAATGGCCGTTGCAATCAATGCTTCTGCAATACCCGGAGCAACCGTAGCAAGGGTGACTTGGTCAACATCTGCCAAACCAATAAAAGCGTTCATAATGCCCCAAACGGTACCGAATAAACCAACATAGGGTGCAACCGATCCAATACTCGCAAGCGCGCCTAAACCATTTTCTAAATGTCCTTGGTCACGGCTTAAACCTACGCGAAGAATACGTTCTGTACCTTCAATTGATTGTTCTGCGCTGGCATTACGTTTTTTAAGTTTGAAAAACTCGCCTAAACCTTGATAGAAGACATCTTCAAGGCCAACACGTTTCGAGTTGAGCTGAGCATTGTTGTATAAAGTGTTGAGTTCGGCGCCAGACCAAAAGATTTTTTGGAAATGTTCATCATCGGCCTGCGCTTTTTTATAACTCATGTGTAACTTGGCAATCAGATACCAACTGAATAACGAAGCTAAGAGCAGCAGGAGCATTACCAGTTGTACGACAGGACTTGCTTGTAAGATGAGGTCTGAAACTTTGAGTGTTGATTCTAGTTGAGTTGCCATAGTTACTACATGTGCCAAATAATTTTTTTAATCTTGTTCCAATTCTTTCAGAATCAGTTCACGTATTTCATCAGGAAGGCGACGGGGTTTCATCTCTGCACTGATACATGCCAATTCTACCTCACCTGATGCCAGCATAATATCACCACGATAAATATTTTGTTGCAACACAAATGACGTAGCCTTACACGAAACTACACTTGCTGTAACAGTAATCAGGTCATCCATTAATATAGGACGTGAATATTTCACATTAATTTTATGAACGACAAAGTTGTAATCTTTTTGATGCCAATAATGGTCTACACCTGAAGCGCGCAGCCATTCTGTGCGGGTACGTTCCATAAAGCGAATATGATTTGCGTGGTAAACAATGCCACCTGCATCTGTATCTTCAATATATACACGAATGTTGAATTCGAATTTATTCGCCATGAGAGTGTTCCGTCTTTATAAAATCTGAAAAATATTGTTCTGCACTTCAGCATAGAATTAGAGCATTTAAAAATGGCGATAATTCAATGATTCGTCAAGTGCTTCAATGACGGGCAGTTTAGCACCGTGAGTCATCAGTCCAATGGCACAAGGTTTCAACTCACGTAAATCTTTAACTTTCGTAGTTGTCATTATTGGTTAAAAAAGAGACTACTTTTAATTTGTTTGTTCATCTAATTTAAATTTTGCATCGACAAAATCCTGTAGATGAGCTGCTAAATATCCCGCAATATGAAAGTGAGTTTCTTCCATTTTCTTTTTCTGTTGCTTTGGGAGTAATGCCTTTAAAGATTCATACATATACGTTAAGCAGCAAAAGCCAAGGCCAATAACTAACATAAGTAAAAGTTTATTAGCTAGATCTATCCAGAAAAACACATAAACGAGTATGACTAAAGCAAAGAATGAGAGGCTGAAATAAAATGTATTAATTTTTGCTGGCTTAAAGTTTTCCTTGACCAAAGCTTGTACGTCGTCGTGATAGTACGTCCCAATAAAAATGAGGGCAGAAGTATAGTTGAAGCTCAGGTTTTTTATACGATATGCAGAAGGCGATTGTTTAATAGCTAAGATATTATCTTCACTTACTTCTATGGTTTCTTTGCTAAGAATGTTTTCACATTCGACAGTGATAAAATAATTGTATTCGGTGTGGAATAAGCTTTCAAAATCACTCATTTGTTTTGGACTAAATGAACTGATAGGTTGTTCTCTGGGAATGTGTTCAATGGCACTGTCTAATGGTAGGTTTTGAATGTATTCGCTATTAATTTTGTTAATTATTCTATTCTCAAGATTTATCATTTTAGTTTGCTGTTTGTAGTGGATTGAATTTATTTAAAAATTTAAATAAACATTCAGGGAGAATTTAACTCCCTGAAGTCGTTCAGTGAATAATCGTCTATTTATCTTTCGGCTCTGGTGGTGTCATACCAAACTGTAAATAAGCCATATTGGTGGCAATACGTCCACGTGCAGTACGCATGACATAACCTTGCTGAATGAGGTAAGGCTCGATCACATCTTCTAGCGTCCCTGAGTCTTCTGCCATAGCTGCAGCCAAAGCTTCAACACCTGCAGGGCCGCCGTCAAAACGTTCTAATAACATTGAAAGATAACGACGGTCTAAAGTGTCTAAACCATCTTTATCGACATTCAACATATCTAAAGCACGTTGAGCCATTTCTTGGGTCACTTCGCCTGTACCTTTGACTTGGGCATAATCTCGAACACGGCGTAATAAACGGTTGGCAATACGTGGCGTACCACGTGCACGGCGTGCAACTTCTTGAGCACCTTCGGCAGTCATGGGTACATCCATCAAGTTTGCAGATCGAGTCACAATATGCGTTAAGTCTTTGACAGAATAAAACTCTAAGCGTTGTACGATACCGAAACGGTCACGTAAAGGAGAGGTCAGTAGGCCTGCACGAGTCGTCGCTGCCACAAGGGTAAAAGGTGGTAAATCCAGTTTGATCGAACGGGCAGCAGGGCCTTCACCAATCATGATATCCAGTTGGTAATCCTCCATCGCTGGATAGAGAATTTCCTCGATGACCGGTGAAAGTCGATGGATCTCATCAATAAATAATACATCACCTTCTTCAAGGTTGGTCAGCATTGCAGCTAAGTCACCTGCACGTTCAAGAACAGGGCCAGAAGTGGATTTTAGGTTACCACCCATCTCACGGGCAATGATATTGGCCAGTGTAGTTTTACCTAGGCCCGGTGGGCCAAAGATCAGGGTGTGATCCAGCGCTTCTTCACGGCCACGCGCAGCACCGATAAAGATTTCCATTTGCTCACGGACGACAGGCTGCCCGATGTAGTCATCGAGGGATGTTGGGCGAATGGCACGGTCGAAGTGGTCTTCGGGTTTTTCTGAACCACTGATAAGACGGTCTTGCATAATTATTTAACTAATCTCTATATCGTTGTGGAAGAATCATAGCCTCAAAAAGCGATTGAACTTTAAATGCCATTGTATAGGCGATTCTCACTTTTGACTGGGCAAAAGTGACAAAACCCATTTGTTAAACTGATGCTACGTCCTTGTAGCACAGTTTAACGGCGACATCCTTGTCGCCTGCGTGATTCACATACTGTCTATAGCTCTAAAAGGCAAAGGATGCAGTGCTCATTAGAAACTAAAAATTATTTATTCATCGACTTTAATGCAGCACGGATAATGTCGCTGGCTTCAGTATAATCAGCTTTGACGGCATTAATTAGCTTTTGTGCTTCAATTGGCTTGTAACCTAATGATTGCAATGCCGCCTCAGCTTCGGCTACGGCAGAGTTGCCCGTAAATTGAATTTGTTCAACAGTTGAATTCGTTGGTGCCGTACCTGAAGCCATGGCTTTAAAGCGATCACGTAACTCAATCATGAGGCGTTCAGCGGTTTTTTTACCTACACCCGGAACTTTGACTAAAGTGTTTACATCCTCATGTTCAACCGTGTGAATCAGCATTTCAACACTTAATGTTGATAAAATGCCCAGTGCCATTTTAGGGCCTACGCCATTAACTTTTAATAGTGTGCGAAAGATCAGTTTTTCTTGAGCATTGCTAAATCCATACAGCAGTTGTGCATCTTCACGAACAGCCAGATGTGTCCACAGGGTAATTTTTTGACCTTTCTGTAGTTGGCAAAATGTTGAAAGTGGGGTGTCAATTTCATAGCCCACACCATTTACATTGAGTAATACTGTTGGTGCTTCCAATGCCAGCACTTCGCCAATTAAGCATCCGATCATGTCATTTATTCACTTTATTTCAGTTTAGTCTGAGCTATTTGCTCAATTTCAATTTGTTGTGAGATTAGCGTGAAGGATAGTGAATTGCTAGCCTTCGATATTTTAATGGTTTAAAAGAAACCAACTTTATTCCCTTGTAACTCTTGCGCTAAATTATAGGCTTGATGATCTGAAAACTTAGAGATAATATCCAATACTTGCATGATGTTTTCATAATGCAACGGCCCAAAATGTGCTCCTGAACGATGTAAGATAGACATCAATCGTTGCTCTTTAAAGCTCAAAGTTTTATTGGGCGTGGTCAGTGGAATAAAGGCATCCAAAATATTTTGCAAACTTTGGTGTGCAATAATTTCCAAACCTGCCTTATGCGGATGTTCAAAGATTTTATCACGAGCCAGTTCTTTGGCACGGTTAATCCCGATTTCAATATCTTCACTGCAATATTGCAATAAACTGCCTTTAAGTTGGCCAGACAAAATTTCATTATGATGACGTGCAAAAGCTGTCGTCACTTCTTCAACCAAACGCTTCATCACACGGCCACGCAAAGCGGCAATTTTCTGCTGCCATGTGGTATCCGTCATTGCAAGTTCGGCAGGAATACCATAATCACCAATCAGGTCAAGGAAAATTGGCTCAACTTCATTATAACTCAACATATTGAGAATAATGCCATCTTCCAAATCAATCAGGGCATAGCACATATCATCCGCTGCTTCTAATAAATAAGTCAGAGGATGACGGCAATAATGATATTCACCGAGTTGAATTAAGCCGAGTTGTTCTGCAATTTGCTGCAAGATGTCTTTTTCGGCTTGGTAACAGCCAAACTTGGCACGCTTACTGGCAGGCGTATTTCCTTGTGATGCAATGGTTTTGGATAGCCATGGGTACTTTAAGTAAGCCCCTAAGGTTGCGTAAGTTAGGCGCATACCACCATCATTTGGGTGATAGTCAATTTTAGTCAGTAAACGTAAGCCTTGTGCATTACCTTCAAACTGACGAACATCGGCTTCTTCTTCTGGGCTTAAATCTTTTAAAAAGTCTGTATGTGATGCATCATCAAACCATTCGCGAATGGCATATTCACCAGCATGCCCAAAAGGCGGGTTGCCAATATCATGTGCTAAACAAGCGGCTTGAATAATCGCGCCAACATCGGCAGGCGAAATCCACATTGGCAATTCATCTTTAATTTTTTCCGCAGCCAACATGCCGAGTGAACGCCCGATACAAGATACTTCAAGTGAATGCGTAAGTCGGGTGTGAATACCATCGTGTTGAGTTAAAGGATGAACTTGGGTCTTGCGATTAAGCTGTCGAAAACTCTGCGAAAATATGATGCGGTCATAGTCTTTATGAAAAGGGCTACGTGCCTGTTCAGAACTGTGTTTATTGCTACCAATACGAACTGTAGAAAGAAGTTCAAGCCAACGCATTTGAGTCATTTATCATTATTCAATTATTACTTGAATTGAATAATGCCAAACTTAGCAGAAAAGCACTAGTGTGGGGCGACACAACTTGTCTTAAAAGATGTATGAGTGATTTGCCTTAATGAAATGCAAAACAAAACAGAAATTTAAAAAAGGGCTGTTAGTATAGATGAGCAAATTTACCTTTTATCCCATTTTTTAATTTTCAATGAGAATAATTTAAATGTATAGAAAACAATTTCTTCCTACTTTGACTGCACTAAGTTTGGGCGTGACATTTTTTTTGTCAGGTTGTACAAGTTTCAATACAGAAAAAAATACAACGAAAGTGCAGCCAAACCAAAATGTTGCTGCATCAGAAAATAGCATGATGCATCATTTACAAACATTTGAAGAAATTGCGGAACAAAATGGTGGCAATCGTGCAGTAGGTACAGCAGGTGGATTGGCTTCTGCACAATATATTCTTGAACAAGCCAAGAAAGCAGGCTTGCACGCGCAAATGTTGCCATTTGAAAATCGAGAAAAGACCGTTGGGCAAAATATTGTGATTGAGATTGAAGGGCAATCCAAAGATACCGCTGTGATTGTCGGCGCGCACTATGATTCGGTGAAAATGGGGCCGGGGATTAATGATAATGCTTCAGGCGTTGCAGTATTGTTAGCATTATTACAAGACTATGCGAAGCAAAAGGTAAAACCTAAACACACACTATATCTTGCCTTTTGGGATTCGGAAGAGGTTGGTATTGCAGGTTCACAAGCTTTTGTGAAATCACTCAGTGAGAAACAGCTTCAAGGCATTCAAGCCTATATCAATGTTGATATGGTGGGAACAAAGAATCCGAATATCATGATTGCCGATGGTGACCATTCATCAATTGCAGAAATGGCGGCACAGTTTAAAGCCAATGGACTTGCACAAAGTGATTATCAGCCAATCTTAGACAGCATGAGTCAATTACCTAAGCACCCGCAGGATGCTGCATTAGAACAAAGTATGCGTCAATATTTTAAAACCAATAATATGCAGATTAAAGATGATGTAACGACTTTAACAGCAAGCGATACTTTGCCATTTTTAGGGAAAGTTCCCGTTACTTCACTAATTTTATTTAATGAGCAAATGAAAGGTGATGAACTCGAATTTGCACCGTGCTACCACAAGGCTTGCGATACGATTGATGGTGTAGATGTAAACTCACTGAACTTAGCCCTTAATGTAATTCAACATCTATTGTCAGATTTGAATAAATAAAATGTTTCAATTTCAAATGTGAATTGATTTTAGTCTTTATGAATTTCAGGTTTAAATCTCACACATTTAGACCTGAAATTAATTTTCAAATATGATTTGAACGCTTGATTAAAAAGTGAGTTGTTGTTGAAAAATAAAACATTTTTCTAGTTTGAATATTATTCTTAGGATGAAATGAAAAAATCAGATAATTTTGTGTTAATCTGTGCGACTAAATTCAATTTTATTATTTAAAAATAAAAGCATTGTTGCCTAAACTTCCCGATATAAGCACTACAATTTCACTTTCACATCTAGCTGATTTAACTAATACACAGTAGAATATGCGCTCTCTCAAGTCACATTGTGGCATGGTCTTTTCGATCATCCCGTGGAGCCAAAATCAGCATGTTTATCGTTGCCGGTGCACCTGCACATTCTTCATTTAAGAAAACTCAACTATTATCACGTTTAACGTCAATTAGTTCTGTTCAATCAATTGAAAGTCAATGGGTTTACCTTTTTGACCAAGCGCTCAACGAGCAACAACAGCAATCCGCTTTACAGCTTCTCAACGATGGTCAATCTTTTGAATTGCACCAAGCAGCAAGTGACGAAGTCCAAATTTTAGTGACGCCACGTGTTGGAACCATCTCTCCGTGGTCGTCTAAGGCAACAGACATTTTTGCCAACTGTAATACACCGGTTCATCGCCTTGAACGCGGTGTTTTGTTTACTTTGAAGGGCGTAACTGCTGTTTCTGATGAAGTAAAACTAGCATTACATGACCGCATGACCGAAAGTGTTTTCAATGCTATTGAAGATGCTGCGGCACTTTTCTCTGAAACTGAACCAAAGCCTTTAAACTCAATTGATATTTTGGGTCAAGGTAAAGAAGCGTTGGTGAAAGCTAACTCTGAATTTGGTTTTGCGCTTTCTGATGAAGAAATCGATTATTTAACCGATGCATTCACAAAAATGGGTCGCAACCCGCATGACATCGAATTGATGATGTTTGCTCAAGCGAACTCAGAGCATTGCCGTCACAAAATCTTCGGTTCTGAATGGACAATTGATGGTGAAGTTCAACCATTATCATTGTTCCAAATGATTAAAAACACCTATAAAGAATCACCTACAGATGTATTGTCGGCATATAAAGATAACGCTTCTGTAATTGTGGGTTTTGACACACAACGCTTCTATCCAAAGCAAGATGCTGAAACAGGTCACCATGTTTATAAGTACAAGAGCCAAGCTGCTCACATTCTTATGAAAGTGGAAACACATAACCATCCGACAGCGATTGCACCATTTGCTGGTGCAGCAACAGGTTCGGGCGGTGAAATCCGTGACGAAGGCGCAACAGGTCGTGGTGGTAAGCCAAAAGCAGGCTTAACAGGTTTTACTGTATCTAACTTGAATATTCCGGGCTTTGAACAGCCTTGGGAAGAAAACTACGGTAAGCCGTCTCGTATGGCATCTCCGCTTCAAATTATGATTGAAGGCCCATTGGGTGGCGCTGCGTTTAACAACGAATTCGGTCGTCCTGCTTTAAATGGTTACTTCCGTACATTTGAGCAAAATGTAAATGGCGACGTAAAAGGCTTCCATAAGCCAATTATGATTGCCGGTGGTTATGGTAACATCCGTCCTGACCATGTAGAAAAAGATGCAATTCAACCAGGCGATTTACTCATCGTACTGGGTGGTCCTGCAATGCTCATCGGCTTAGGTGGCGGTGCAGCGTCTTCTGTAGACAGCGGTAAGTTGGGTGAAAACCTAGACTTCGCATCTGTACAGCGTGAAAACCCAGAAATGGAACGCCGTTGCCAAGAAGTGATTGATGCTTGCTGGCGCATGGAAGATCATAACCCAATCGTGTCTGTACATGACGTAGGCGCGGGCGGTATCTCAAATGCAATGCCTGAACTTGTGAACGATCACGAGTTAGGTGCGGTACTTGATCTGCGTAAAATTCCATCGCTTGAAAAAGGCATGTCTCCGATGGAAATCTGGTCGAATGAAGCGCAAGAACGCTATGTATTGGCAATCCGTCCATCATCTTTAGAACTCTTTGAATCACTATGTGCACGTGAACGCTGTCCATTCGCCGTACTAGGTGAAGCGACTGAAGCGCGTCATTTGACTGTTGAAGATCCATTATTTGAAAACAAAGCTGTGGATATGCCAATGCAAGTGATGCTTGGCGGTACACCACGCATGAGCCGTTCATACGAAACCATTGAGCGTAAAGGCGATGACTTCACTGCTGAAACAGTAACAGATTTGAAAGATGCGATTTACCGCGTTCTTAAGAATCCAACTGTTGCATCTAAATCGTTCCTCATCACCATTGGTGACCGTTCGATTACAGGTATGGTTGCACGTGATCAGTTTGTAGGTCGTTGGCAAGTGCCTGTAGCGGATGCTGCAGTAACAACGACTAGCCTTGTTGGTTATACAGGTGAAGCGATGGCAATGGGTGAGCGTCCACCAGTTGCGTTGTTGAATCCTGCTGCTTCTGCACGTTTATCTGTAGCAGAATCAATTTCAAACATCATGTCTGCAAAAATCGACCAGATCAGTGACATTAAATTGTCTGCTAACTGGATGGCTGCTGCAGGTCAACAAGGTGAAGACCAAGCGCTATTCGAAGGCGTTAAAGCCATCGGTATGGAAATGTGTCCTGCTTTAGGTATCGCAATTCCTGTAGGTAAAGACTCATTGTCTATGCGTACAACTTGGAATGATGACGGTGTTGATAAATCTGTAACATCTCCTATGACAGGCGTGATCACAGCATTTGCACCTGTGACGGATGTTCGCAAAACATTGACACCTGAACTTAAAAATATCGAGTCTGTACTTGTACGTATCGATCTTTCTAAAGGTCAATTCCGCCTTGGCGGTTCGATCCTTGCTCAGGTTTATAAAGCAATTGGTTCTGTAACACCTGATGTAGACAGTTTTGATGACTTCAAAGCATTCTTTGCATTGGTTCAAGACTGGAACAGCCGCGATCTAATCAAGGCTTACCATGACATCGGTGATGGCGGCCTATTGGCGACTGTTGCAGAAATGATGTTCGCTTCACGCCTAGGTGTAGCACTTGAAGATCAATCTACTGCAAGCTTGTTTGCAGAAGAAATTGGTGCAGTGCTTCAAATCAGCAAAGCAGATTGGGCTGCCTTAGAAGCTGAAGTTGCAGCGTCTAGCCTTAAAGATGCAATTGCAGTGGTAGGTACTGTAAATGATACAGATACTTTAACTGTAAATGGTTTGAGCTTAGACCGTGCTGAATTACAGCAAGCATGGACTGAAGTGTCACATCAAATCCAACGTCTACGTGACAACGTAGAAACTGCGGATCAAGAATATGCGTTAATCGCTGACAAATCACATGCAGGTTTAATTGCAAAACCAACATTTGATTTGAACGAGCCTATCGAAGCACCGTACATCAATGAACGCCGTCCAAACATGGTGATTCTGCGTGAACAGGGTGTAAACGGTCATGTAGAAATGGCTGCTGCATTCGATAAAGTCGGCTTCAACACTGTAGATGTACACATGAGCGACTTGCTTGCTGGCCGTATCAGTCTTGATGACTTTGAAGGTTTAGTCGCGTGTGGCGGTTTCTCTTACGGTGACGTATTGGGCGCAGGCGGCGGTTGGGCTAAATCTGTATTGTTCAATCCTAAACTTCGTGACCAATTTGAGAAATTCTTCAACCGTGATGAAACTTTCTCTCTAGGTATTTGTAACGGCTGTCAAATGTTGTCTCAGCTTGCACCATTAATTCCAGGTGCAGACGCTTGGCCTCGTTTCCACCGCAATACTTCAGAGATGTTTGAAGCTCGTGCTGTAAACGTACGCGTTGAAAAATCAAATTCTGTATTGTTAGAAGGTATGGAAGGTTCGATTCTTCCTATCGCTGTAGCACATGGTGAAGGTCGTGTGGTTACAAGCGCAGAAAACATTGCAGCATTGAATGCTGGCGATCAAGTGATCTTGCGTTATGTAGATAGTCAAGGCAACCCAACGCAGCATTACCCAATGAACCCGAATGGTTCGCCAGAAGCGATTTCAGGTGTAACGTCTAAAGACGGTCGTGCAACGATTATGATGCCGCACCCTGAACGTAACTTCCGTGCGATTCAGCATTCTTGGAAACCAGAAGATTGGGATCAAGACGGTGCTTGGTTACGTATGTTCCGTAATGCACGTAAATTTATTGGTTAATCTTAGATAGATGAATAATAGAAAAGAGCCGCCTTCGGGTGGCTTTTTTTATGTTTAAAATTTACCAAAAGATATATTAATTATTGTGAATGCTTATTTTTACACATATAATCGCTTTCGATTTTTAACCACCTGCGGGTGGTTTTTTGTTGGTTTTAAATTTTTATTTCTCCCACTGAACTTGGTTTAGATTTTGCTTTTATATTTGTGGAAACATGCTAGTGTGTAATTTATGCACAATAACTATGCAAGATTAAAGACTAGCAAGATAAAAGAAAGATGGATAAGTAAACGAGTTCAGTATCAACACTCATGATGAGGTGATGACATGATTAAAATAGTAGAATATTCGGCAGTGGATAAGTCTGCGCTGCGTAAAAAGGGTTGGAAGCTTTTTGGTGCAGTCGTGTGTTTGCAGTTGGTGTTTTTATTTTTTGGTTATGCGTTGCAGATGTAATATTTGAACAATTGAAACCGCCGTGAGGCGGTTTTTTATGTAAACTAATGCATAATTAAAAAACTGCAAAAATTAATAATGAGCTTTAAACAATTTGTATTATTAAAAGATATAAAAATATTTTTACTTTTAGGCTTTATGTTTCCGTCAACATTGTTAAGTGGGTGCTTTCCTATTTTAAAAACGAAGCATCCGAAAATTAATATAACTGTTATCAATGATCAAAATGAAAAGTTGGACGATGCAGAAGTATTTTTAAATCTTACAACATGGCAAGGCAAGTCTTTTACTGAATCTACATTAAAAAAAACACAGGACGGAATTGCTACATTTTCTGCAGAGAAAAGTTTGCAATTTATTCATATATTTCCAGCAAAATATAGTTGGTCGATTTGCGTTTATAAAAATGGATATAGTCAAAATAGTTTTGTGCCAAAAAGTTCAAATAATCGAACACAAAATTTAGTATTGTTGTTAGATAAAGCTGAAATAGGTGTAGAAAAAAAACAACATTGTTGGAAAGAAAAATCCTAAAATATTGAATTAATAAAACCACCCGAAGGTGGTTTTTTTGATTAAACAGCCAATTGAATCTGTTTTAACACCGCCTTCAACGTATTTTCAAAATCAAAAGCAGTATTGGTACTGTCTTGGTATCGCCAAGCCACATAACCATCTGGACGAACTAAGACAGTGCCTGATTCATGAATTTCAGATTTAGCATTCCACGTACCGTACACATCACGGTATTCACGGGAACCAATTTGAATCACATCTAAATAAGGTAGATTCAACGATTCAGCAGCAGATTTCCAACCTTTTCCTGAAAGACCTGTCAGTAGGGTGAAACGACCATGCCCTGTAATATCTAAAGTTGATTGCTTATCGCCTTTGGCATCAATAATCCAAGTATGTGGAACTTTAGCCCCTGGACGCGTGGTTGCTTGCAAGTAAAGCTGTTGATCTTTGGCAAAGATCTCAGGCTCAGATTCAGCAATTATGGCATTGGATGTATAGCGCTGATTCAACTCTACACCTTGAGCATTAAATTCAAAGTTTTTAATTTCTAAGGCTTGATATAGCTTTTGACGAATTTCTGCAGCTTGTTCATCTTTCGCAAAAATACGTTGCATCATTTGAGCTTGAGTTGTGATGCCTTGGTCAAAACCAAATACCTCTTTGAGATGCTTATAGTCAAAGCGAGATTGATTGGCACGCGCCACGATTTGCTTGCCAACAGGCGCACGCTCTAATGTATAAGAATCAAGTAGAGTAGGAGCAGCCCAACCTTTAATGGCATATGCCAATTTCCAACCGAGGTTAAAAGCATCTTGCATACAGGTATTTGAACCTAAGCCACTTGATGGTGGATGACGATGTACCGCATCACCGCCGCAGAATACACGACCTTTCGAGTATTCAGTTGCCCATGTTTGGTTCACATACCAATAAGATAGTTTTTGAATCTCGACATTTTCAACTTCAGCACCGACAAAGGCATTTAGACGCGCACGAACTTGTTCTTCGGTGACTTGTGGTTCGCCCTTGGAAATATCAAAGCCCCAACCCATAATCCATTCATTCCAAGGTGTAATGGCACGGAGTAAGCCCATACCCAGATCACCAAAGCTGGCTTCAGGGTTAACAATCCATTGCAAAATAGCAGGGCGGTGTTGCACATATTTGGAAAGATCAGCTTTAAAGGTTACATAGACTGTACCTGCACGAGACATCACCCCTTCAAGGGGTAAATCAAGCTGTTCAAGGACTCTGGATTTTGCCCCATCCATACCGACCAAATATTTGGCACGTAAGCTGAATTCAGTATTTGTAATACGATTTAAAAAGGTTGCTGTTACGCCATGTTCATCTTGTATATGTGATAAATATTCAGTATTAAAATTATAAATCGCACCACGTTCAGCCGCATTTTTTACCAACAAAGCTTCCATTTTCGGCTGAATGAGATCGACCAATGGACAAGGACTGCCTTTAATATAATCGCCATGACGTTCATCACCGGTTCCCCAAGCACTCATACGGGCAATTTCTTCACCGACAAGGCTCGTGGTAATGAGGCTTTCACCCATCTGTTCCCAAGGTGTGGCAATGTCGAGAACTTGTTCTTCGATACCTAAGTCACGTAACATTTCCATCGCACGTTGGTTGGTAATATGGGCACGAGGACTATTGGCTAACCAATTAAATTGGGTAAAAAGCTGAACCTGAATGCCGTAATTTGCCAAGGCCAAACCTAAAGTAGAACCTGCAGGCCCTGTGCCAATAATCAGAACATCGGTATCGTATTGCTGTGTCATACAAAACTCCATGTGTATGTGAAGCGCAAACTTGGAATAGTCCGCAGTCTAGGCAAATGATTTTCCGAGTAGAATGGATATTCATATAAACTATAGATCTATTGGTATTTTGACTGCATGACACAGGTGATGTAGTGAGTGTGTGGAGTGAAGCGAATGGAATTACGACATTTACGTTATTTTGTGACGGTGGCGAAAGAACAGAGTTTCACTAAGGCAGCGGAAAAACTATTTACGGCACAACCATCGCTCAGTCAGCAAATTAAAGACTTAGAGCAAGAGGTTGGGGTGCAATTATTTGAACGTTCTGCCCGAAAAGTCTTGCTGACCGATGAGGGGCAGGCTTTTCTGAAATATGCAGAGCAAGCACTAGAAAATGCCAAACAAGCTGTAGCTGCAGCTCGCCACGTGGCGCAAGCCAAAAATAATCAAATACATATTGGCTTTTTAAATGTCGCAGAATTGAAAATTATGCCGAGTATTTTGGCGCAATTAAAACAACATATCCCTGATTTAAAAATTCATTTACATAGCTTGACGTGTACAGAGCAGATTCAAAAACTAAAAAATACTGAATTGGATATTAGTTTTACGCGATATCACTTAAGTCATGACGACTTTACCAATATTCAGGTTTTAAATGAGCAGATCTATCTAGTCGGTGCAGCGCATCTGCATCCATCAGATCGAATCTTAAAACTTCAAGAGTTAAAAAATCACACCATTATTATGTGTGAACAAAATGCTTCTCCTGTTTTTTACGATACCTTAAATGCCTTGATTCCTTTGGATCAGCATCAACATGATCATATGCTGTGGGTAACAAATGTCATGCAGCATTTAAATTTGATTAATATGGGCATGGGCCTGAGTTTTGTGCCCGAATATTTACTCAAATTTTTAAATGATTCGGTCAAAGTCATTCAAACAGATGTGGAATTACCGAAACTAGGTTTATATGCAACCTATCCGCATGCATCGAATAATGTTGCATTGAAAATGATTTACAGTGCTTTAAATAATGTAACTGCACAATAGCGTCTGGAATAACCAATGTTAAAACTGATTTATTATGTACCTGAGTCTCACTTAGAGTCGACTAAACTGGCCGTATTTGAAGCAGGAGCAGGTGGTATAGGAAACTATGAACACTGTGCTTGGCAAGTTTTAGGGAAGGGGCAATTTAAACCTGTAAAAGGTGCAAATCCATTTATTGGTGAGTTGGAGCAGCTAGAGTCTATCCCTGAATGGCGAGTGGAAATGATTGTACCTGAAGAGAAGGCGAGTGAGGTCGCAAGGGCTTTAAAAGTAAGTCATCCTTATGAAGAGCCAGCATTTGAGTTCATTCAAATGGTGGATGTAAGTTTTTAATTCATAATGAAAGTTCCCTCTCCTTTTAAAGGAGAGGGTTAGGGAGAGGATTTATCAGATTATGCCCCTCATCCTCTTACGAAGAATGCTCCTCTTCCCGAAGGGAGACGGGACTTACCTAATATTTAAAGTTATGCAGTCGATTGCGGTTGTGACTATTCTTTTGAAAGCAAATTATATTTTCTGAATAAACAGCTCACGGTCAAAACGATACTGCGGGAAGAATACACCATCTTTAGCCCGTTCACCTGCACCAATCACCATCACTGGGTATTGCTGGGCATTTAATCCTAAAATCTTCTTCACCAAAGGTTCATCAAAACCTTCCATCATACAACTGTCAAAACCATAGGCACGTAAAGCCAAAACTAAGTTTTCACAAGCCAATGCTGTGGTTTTGCTCGCCCAAAGTTTTGCATCTGCTTCATTAAAAGCTGTTACAGGCAATTGTTTATCCAGTGTACGTGCAACTTTGAAAGCAACTTTCTTAAAGTTACCTAGGGCGTTGAAGTAACCAGTTTTATAGTTATAAGGAATAAACTTGTAATACTTCTGTACCGCTGCGGGTGCTTCAGGAAATGGAAATTCAGAAATATTCCGTTTTGCCATTTCATCTACACGGTCGGTACGCGCGACACAGACAATCAATTCAGCAGCAGTTTTTGCAGCTAGTTGCCCTAAGCAAGCTTTCACCAATTGTTTTTTCTTTGCAGGGTTCTGAACGACATAGAATGTCCACGGTTGTAAATTCGATGAATTCGGTGCAAGCAAGGCGAGGTCTAAGCATTCATCTAAAACGTCGTTTGGAATGGCCTTGTCGGTAAACTTACGTACAGAACGACGGCTTTGTACAACTTTTTTAAAATTCTCGATATCGATGCCTTCAGGCGCAGGCTCGTAGTAGCGTTTCTTTTCAGGTTTAGTTTCAGTTTGTGATACTGCGGTCATGTGGAAACATCCAGTTTTTTAATTTAGAAAATAGATTGGGGCTGAGATGAAAAAAACCACCCAAATATGAGTGGTTTTTTAGTTACATTAAAACATTAATTGAACTGAGAGAAGTCAGATTTGCGTTTTTGCATAAAGGCGGCAACAGCTTCCATCATTTCTGGAGAGCCTACACGATCCATGAAAATCTCAGCTTCATGATCAATCCATGCCACGATTTCATCTACATTATGTTTCATTAATGCTTTTGATTGAACCAAAGACGCTAGTGGAAGTGCAGATAACTGTGCTGCTTTTTTCGCAGCTGTCGCATAAGCATCTTCTTCAATGCTATTGACCAAATTTGCTGAAAGCGCTGTCGCACTATCAAACTTCTGAGCAGTTAACAGTAATTCCGCCGCTTTATGGTAGCCGGCTTGTTGAACCAATAGCTTGCTCGATGCACCTTCAGGCGATAGACCAAGGCTCACAAACGGAATTTGGAATAGGGCAGTATTGTCGCTGTAGACAAGATCGCAATGAAGCAGAATCGTAACACCAATCCCAATGGCAACACCGCGAACCGCAGCAATCAGCGGCTTAGAAAATTGAGCAGCAGATTTTAACAAAATAAAAGGTGCGCCTTCTGAAGCTGGAGCTTGTCCTTTTTGAGCAGCAGATTTCATAAAATCTTGCATGTCATTGCCCGCACTGAAGTCTGCATCTTGACCACGGAGTACTACTACACGCACTGAAGTATCTTGATCAGCTTCATCTAATGCTTTTGCAATCCACAGATATAATTCTGTATACAGCGCATTCTTCGCCTGAGGTCGGTTAATGGCTAAGGTCAGTACGCCATTGTCCAAATTCGCATTCAAATGTTCATGGGGTTGTTGAATACAGCTCAGTGTCATCGTACTATCCTTGCGTAAAAGTTTCGTTTTGATTTTATGCTCGACATTATGTCGCATATTTCAGCCTGTGGCACAACTGCTCAGTTCATAAAAAGTTTGATTTGATATGAAATATACATTTGATTATTTGGTTTTCATTGGGCGTTTTCAGCCGTTCCATTTAGCACATCTGCAAACCATTAAAATTGCCTTGCAACAAAGTCAATATGTGCTTCTGGCGCTTGGTTCGGCGCAAAATGAACGTAATATCAAAAATCCATTTTTGGCTGTAGAACGTGAGCAGATGATCTTGTCGAATTTTTCAGAGCAAGATCAGAAGCGAATCAAGTTTGTGCATGTGATTGATGTATATAACGATGAAAAATGGCAAAAGTTAGTCAAATCTTTGGTAGATGATGTAGTTGAAACGAATGCAAAAGTCGGTTTGATTGGACATTTTAAAGATGATTCTTCTTATTATTTAAAATTCTTCCCCGAGTGGGAAATGGTTGAGCTGGAAAGTCTAGAAGGGGCGATTTCTGCGACACCAGTACGTGAAGCGTATTTTCGTGGTGAAATTGAACGAGATGCCTTTCCTCAAGGTACCATTGATTTTTTGCAAAAATTTCAACAGACAGACATTTATAAACAACTTCAACACAAATTTATGACTCAGGATAAAACAAATCTGCTATAAAAAAAACGCTAAAATTTCTAGCACCACAATGGAGTAAAAAAATAAACATTGTAGTGCTTTTTGGCTGTGTTTTATTCAGGAGAAAAACATGAGTTTGCGTCAGGGAATGTTTGCAAAATATATGGGAGCTTTCGCTTTATCTTGCGTATTTCCCCTACATGCTGCTGAATGGACGCTAACGCCTAATAGTCAGGTCACTTTTGGTATTAAATCTGTGGGGCTGTCTATTGTAGAAGGCCGCTTTAATAAGGTTCAATCGAACCTAAAATTTGATCCTGAAATTCCGCATAAAGGTTCAGCGCATTTAGTGTTAGATGTGGATAGCATCAGTTTTAGTAACCCAAGCTTGAAAGGATTAATCTTGGGCAGTGAATATTTTGATGCCGCTGAATTTAAGCACGTGAAGTTTGTCAGTAAACAAATCGAACCCGTGGCTTATGCCAAGTATATGATTCGAGGGGATCTCACCATTCGTGGCATCACTAAGCCTGTGATCTTCGATACCACACTTGCCCCTAGTCCACAAAATCCAAAAGTGTTGGATGTTCAATCTTTAGCAACCATTAAACGTAGTGATTTTGGTATGCGTAAAGCACTTGGTGGTGTTGGTGAGCAAGTATTGATACAGCTCAAAGGCCAATGGCGGATTGAATAACCCTATTTTGCTGGCTTCAACACATATGATCTTTGGCGTGTTGTAGCATAACAGCAGTTATTTTCTGTAATTGAATTGATTGTTGGTTCCAATGATGCCAATACAAGGCTAAATCAATACTGAGTTCTGTTGAAAGCTCTATCAATTTTCCCGCTGCTAATAAGTCTTTGCTTTGATAGTCGGGTAACCATCCATAGCCCAAGCCCATCGTAATGGCATCAAAAAATGCAGTTGAAGAGGGAATGAAATGATGCGGATATTGTGAAGGATTGAGCCCGAAATTCTTCTGAATCGATTGCGTATGTAGGTCATCTTTCTCATTAAAAATCAGTGCAGGCGCAGCCCTTAAGGCATTTCGCGTCACGCCTTGACCGAACCATCTTTGGATAAAATCAGGGGTTGCTACAAATCGATAATGCATTTCACCCAGATATTCTGCAATGCAGCCCTTCATGGCTTCCGATTCTGTTGTGACACAGGCATTGACTAGTCCTGCTTCTAATAAATGATGTGTTTGTGACTGATCATCGACCTGAAAATGAATCACGATTTTTTCTTCAATTAAGAGATCTTTGAGTAGCGGAAGCAACCATGTCGCAAGTGAGTCTGCATTGGTTGCAATATTGACTTGATAGAAAGCATTCGCCGTTTGTCCTGTTAGATTTTGCAGAAAATTATGTTCTAGTAATTTGCTGTGTTGTAGATAATGCAATAAAGATTGGCCTGCGAGTGTTGGGCGGCAGGGCCGTTCACGCACAATGAGTACATGACCTAATTTCTTTTCTAAGGTTTGCAGCCTGAGCGTGACCGCAGATGCCGTAATGTTTAAACGCAGTGCCGCTTGTTCAAAGCTTCCTGTTTCAGCAACTGCAAGAAAAGCTTCGCTATGTTTGCTTTGTAACATGAGTCACCTATGAGCATTAGAAATTTCACAAACTAAGAAAAACTTAGTTATATTGATATTTATTTATAAATACTTATTTTTAGCAATTAGCTTGGATAATAGCAACATTCATTTAAAGCTTTGAAAGTGTAGTTAAAAATGTTGCACAGTTATATGCAAGGGCTCGCAATTGGATTTAGCCTAATTATCGCGATTGGTGCGCAAAATGCGTTTATTCTCAAGCAGGGGTTAAAAAAGCAGTATGTCTTTTGGCTCTGCGCTATTTGTGCTGCTTCTGATTCGATACTCATCTTGCTAGGTGTGCTCGGATTCTCCCAATTGGTTGAAAGTCATCCGGAAATTGTCAATGGAGCTAAATATTTGGGCGCAACTTTTTTAACAGTTTATGGAGCACAGCATTTTCTGCAAGCCTTCAAAACTTCGAGCAGTTTAGCGCCCAGTGAGAAGAATGAAACCAAACTATTGAAGTTGGTACTAATCTGCTTGGCTTTAACATGGTTAAATCCACATGTATATCTTGATACGGTTGTGCTGATTGGGTCTATTTCCACGAAGTTTGAATCGACCGCAGTATATTTTGCGATTGGGGCAATTACAGCTTCATGGGTATTTTTCTTTGTCCTCGGTTTTGGTGCGCGCTATTTATTACCGCTTTTCCAAAGTGCAAAGGCATGGAAAGTTTTAGACTTTATTATTGGCGTTGTGATGTGGGGAATTGCAGCCTCATTATTGCTCTAGTTAGAAGCTTCTTATTAAGTTTGAGCCCATTCCTAAAGGAGCGGGCTCAAATCATTACTGTTATGCTGCTTGTAGTGCTTTTAAATCTTCTAAGACTTGTTCTGCATGGCCTGCAGCTTTGACTTTGCGATATTCTTTTACCAGCTTGCCATGATGGAAAATAAAGGTTGAACGTTCGATACCCATAACCTTTTTGCCATACATATTTTTTTCTTTAATCACGTCAAAATGCTGACATAGCACTTCTTCTTTATCACTGATTAAATCAATGCTTAGATTTTGCTTTTCAGTGAAGTTTTGATGGGCTTTAACCGAGTCACGAGAAATGCCGTAGATTGGGGTATTAAGCGCATCAAACTGATCTTTTAAGCATGAAAACCCAATGGCTTGCGTCGTACAACCCGGTGTTGAATCTTTAGGATAGAAGTAGACGATCAGCCAGTCATCATTTAGTTCTGCAAGGTTGACTTCACCAGTCGTTGTTGGAAAGGTTTGATTTGGTAAGCTAATTTCAGTCATGAAGATTTCCTTTTTCATGTCTTATCCCTAAACGGGCTTAAACAAAGTATGTGAAATATGACCATCATACAGAATTTACTTTGAACTTAAAGCAATAAAAAAGCCTGCAATTGCAGGCTTTTTTAAGACGAAAAATTATTTTTTCGCTTGAGCAGATTTCATTGCTTCTTCAGTTAAATTTTTTAATTTACCTGTTAACTGAGGACCGAAACATGCTTGAAGGTCTTTATTTTGTTTTTGAACAAAAGCGAGTGTTGCAGGGCTTTTCTTCTGGTTGATTGTGCTTTGGATTTCCCATTTTTGAGCATTGGTTAAACGACCATCTGCTTCAACAGCACAAGTACAGTATTTGCTAACTTCAGCGGCAGTTAGTTTTTTACCTTTGCCAGTTTCTTCTTTACAAACATTAATTAACGAAGATTTTACGTTAGTGCTCTTATATGCTTGTTGAAGCTTGTCGTTGTCAGCGTGTGCAACTGAAGCAAACAATGCAGCTGTAGAGAAAGCAGCAGAAAGAATAATGTTTGATTTTAAATTTTTCATAAACCCTACCTTGTTATTTCGGTATGTAACGTGTCGGATCTTCAACACCTGCGTCAACGAAACCTTGTTTACGAAGACGGCAGCTATCGCATTTACCGCAAGCACGACCTTGGTCATCTGCTTGATAGCAAGACACCGTTTGACTGTAGTCTACGCCATGTTCTATACCTAAGCGAATGATATTTGCTTTGGATAAATGTAACAGAGGTGTTTCAAATTTAAGTGGTTTTCCTTCAACGCCAACCTTTGTTGCAAGGCGAGCCATGTTGGCAAATGCTTCGATAAACTCTGGACGACAGTCTGGATAGCCTGAGTAATCAACTGCATTGATACCAATGACAATTGCTTCTGCACCAAAAACTTCCGCCGCAGCTAAAGCATATGACAAGAAAATAGTGTTACGCGCTGGTACATAAGTTACAGGAATACCGGCTTGTTCATGATCAGGAACTTCAATGCTATGGTCAGTTAACGCAGAGCCACCTAAGTTACCTAAATCGATATTAATGACACGATGTTCTACACCAGCCTGCTTAGTTAACTCACGAGCAGCATCCAGTTCTGTCGTAGAACGTTGACCATACATAAAACTTAAGGCAATACATTCATAACGTGCTTGAGCCCAAGCTAAACAAGTGGTTGAGTCTAAGCCGCCAGACAATAAAACTATGGCACGAGGGCGCATATGCATTACTCCAAATAATTCTTTAAAACTTAACGACCAGTTTCATCGTTCCAAAGCAACTTATGTAATTGCAATTGGAAGCGAACAGGGAGATGGTCTTCTAAAATCCATTGTGCTAAATCACGTGCAAGTTGAGGTAAACGAACCGCACCTTTTTCTACTGCGAATGCAGGGGAGAACCAAATGGTGCTAACTTTTTCGTTTAGCTTATAGCGCTCAACTTGCTGTTTTGACCATTCATAGTCTTCACGGTTACAAATCACAAATTTGATTTGGTCGTGTTGAGTTAGATGATCGAAGTTGCTAAGCAAATTTCGTGCAACTTCACCCGAAGTTGGGGTTTTTAAATCCATAACTTTAGAAACACGCGGATCAACTTTAGAGACATCTAAAGCACCGCTGGTTTCTAATGAGACTTCGCAGCCTAAATCGGCCAGACGAGTCATGAGGGGAAGGGCGTTCGGTTGAGCAAGCGGCTCACCACCCGTCACGCAAATATAAGGGGTTTTAAAATCTAAAGTAGTTTGAATAATTTCTTCTAATGATTGGCGTTCACCGCCTTCAAACGAATAGGTTGTATCACAATAAGTGCAACGTAACGGACAGCCCGTTAAGCGGATAAAGACCGTAGGCAAACCTGCGGTATTGGCTTCACCTTGCAATGAATAAAAAATCTCCGTAATACGTAAACCCGCAGACGGATCAGAAACAGGAATAGCGGAAGATCGAAGGGTACTCATAACAAAATTAACCAGATATAAAAAAACAAAAAATCTCTACGATTATTGCTAACCGTAGAGACGAGGAGCGATAGAAGCTCCACGGAACACGAATGCTCCGCTGAAATAAAGACTTAGTCTTCGCGTAATAATTCGTTCAAGCTTGTTTTCGCACGAGTTTTCGCGTCAACTTTTTTCACGATTACTGCAGCATATAGGCTGTATTTGCCGCATTTTGAAGGCAGGCTACCAGAAACCACAACAGAGCCAGCAGGAACACGGCCGTAGTGGATTTCGCCAGTTTCACGGTCATAAATCTTAGTCGATTGACCAATGAATACGCCCATAGAAATCACAGAACCTTCTTCTACGATTACGCCTTCAACGATTTCAGAACGTGCACCGATGAAGCAGTTATCTTCAATAATTGTTGGATTCGCTTGAAGTGGTTCAAGAACGCCACCAATACCAACGCCACCAGATAAGTGAACATTTTTACCAATTTGAGCACATGAACCAACAGTTGCCCATGTATCAACCATTGTACCTTCGTCAACATATGCACCAATATTGACATATGAAGGCATCAATACAACATTTTTTGCTTGGAAAGAACCTTTACGTGCTACAGCAGGTGGTACTACACGTACACCAGCAGCTTTAAATTGTTCTTCAGTCCAGTCAGAGAACTTAGTGTCAACTTTGTCATAGAAGCGTAAGTCACAAGCTTCCATTGGTTTGTTGTCGTTCAATTTGAATGAAAGCAAAACGGCTTTTTTCACCCATTGATGAACAATCCATTCACCATCAATTTTTTCAGCAACACGTAATGTACCGTTATCTAGGCCAGCGATCACTTCTTCTACTGCTGTACGTACTTCAGCAGGACAGTCAGCTGCAGTGAAATTAGCACGGTCTTCAAACGCTTGTTCAATGATTGTTGAAAGCTGAGACATGTTCTTCCATCCAGAAAAAAATTTTCCAAGATTTTACACTAAATCGAGTTAAAAATAGATGGTAAATCGGCCTAGGATCGGAATTAATTATTAAGCAAGTACTAAAACCAAGAAATTAAGAGTGATGAATTTAGCATTTTCATAAGGTTTGTATAAAAAATACGCAAAATATACAGAATTGTTCCTTAACATCATTATTATATTTAAAAAAATGAAACAAAAACTCTTTATTAATCAATATTAAAATCTAAATGTATCAAAAGTTAACAAAAAATCAGTAAATTTGCATAAATGTTGAGCTGTGTTTCCTTTTAACATGTGCCATATAACAAGTCTGTAAAATCTGAATAAAAGTTTATTTTGAGGAGAAACACATGAAATCATTACGTTTATTAACAGTAGCTGCTCTACTTACTGCTGCAGGTACTGCAATGGCAGATACCTCTGTAGTTCATGATGGCTATGCATTTGATCAAAACCAACTTATCCCAACTGGCGCTCGTCTAGAAGTGGGTACGACTGGTTATGGTGGTGCGTTACTTTGGACTGCGAACCCATACGTCGGCCTTGCATTAGGTTATAACGGTGGTGATATTTCATGGTCTGATGATTTATCTGTCGATGGCGTAAAATACGACATGGATATGGATAACAAAGTTGGTTACTTAAATGCAGAAGTTCGTCCTTGGGGTGCAAGTGCTAATCCATGGGCTCAAGGTCTTTATGTTGCTGCGGGTGTAGGTTATATCGACACTGAATATGGTTTGAAATCTACAGCGAAAAGCGGTGAAATCGAAATTGATGGTAAAGAAACTTCTTTCGAACGCCTAAACGGTAAAGTGTCTTACGATAACGATATCGCACCATACCTAGGTTTTGGTTTTGCACCAAAATTAAATAAAAACTGGGGCGTATTCGGTGAAGTAGGTGCTTATTACACTGGTAACCCAACTGCAAAATTAACGGCTGTTGGTGGTACTGCTGCTGACCGCGAATTACTTGCTGACCATGAACGTAGCATCGAACAAGATGACAAATATGAATGGCTTCCAGTAGGTAAAGTAGGTGTGAGCTACCATTGGTAAGTTCTTACTGAAACAAAAAAACGAGCTTCGGCTCGTTTTTTTTGTTTTTAGAAAGCGTTTAAAATCTGTGACCAAATTTCAGACCATAGATCATGGCATCATTGTCTGAGACACTTGCAAGACCTGAAATATGAGATGTTTCAGTATTCGATGGTTTTGAGAGTTTCATATAATACAAGCCAGTCGCTAGAAAATTGTTCGGGTTAAATTTATGCATCATACCTAAACCTAAACCTCGATAGCCATCACTTGGGTTTAAGGTCGACGCCGGATTTCCTGTCCCGTTGTCCCAAATAAACTCTGCAGCAGCGAGCCAACTCGGATTCAATTGATGTGCAATCCCTAACTTTCCTGACCATTGATCTTTCTGATATTCCACCAATTGGATATCAGTTAAATCACGGTATTGTGGATCGAGTGCTGCGTATTGAAGCACGGCATTAAACTGCGGTGGCTGAATGTTGAAATCTTTCCAATTAATCCACCGAACTGTGCCATATACAACATTGTGTGGGCTAATGGCTGTTTGAAAATCAAAATTGACGCTTTGTGGCGTTTGAATTGAGGTATGGGTGTCAAGTACTAATTGAAAAGGACCATTTGAATATAAAGTTGATTCAGAGGTCTTATTTTCATGTTTGATTTTTGAACGATAGGTTAGGCTAGTTTTAATAGCATATTCAGGGATTTGATAACTGAATCCGAGCAGCCAACCAAGCGCTTCATCTTGTTTAAAATCGGCATGGTAGCCATTGAGAGCAGCATATTGTTGTCCAGAAATTTTTAAATCACCTTTAAATGTTTGTAGGCTTAAACCGCTATAAATATTCCAATTATTATTGGGTTGATAGCCTACCAGTCCAGTTAGGTTATGCGTTCTAAAGTTAATATCGGCGCTTTCAATATCGATATTTGAGTTATCTGGTAAGCGAGGACTATATTGATAACTGATATCGGTATGAAAGGGTTGTTCATAAATCACCCCCGCAGAAATATTTTTATGCGGTTGAATTTTGAGTGCCAATTTCCCAGAAAATTGTTGATGGGCGAGATTCCCTGTAGAAAAATCAGTTACACCTAGTTCACTAATTGAAGCTTGGTTCTGTACTTTCGCGTCAATTTGAGCATCAACATAAGCGAAACTGGCTTCAGTATAATTTCCGGGTTCAAGAAAGGCCGAGATCGATTGATCTGAGTTTTCTATCCCTGCTGCATACATGATTTGTATGGGGCAGACGATACCGACTGCCACTGCGACGAATTGATTTTTCATAAAGTCCTGGCTTATGGGTCGGAAGTAATGAAGTTTTAATTTTTATTGTGTTGAACGTATTTTAATCACAATTAAAAATAAAGCCAAGAAAACCTAGATAAAATATGTGTTTACCAAAAAAAGAGGACAGCAGGTGTCCTCTTTAATTCGTCAATTGGTCTATCAGTCTTCTGGGTAAGCGACTTTTTTCAACGCTTTGATGTCAGCATCTGGTGAACATAAAGAAATAAACTCATAGCCATAACCACGTAGTAAATGTCCTTTGCGAACAGCAATCCAAGTGGTATTAACACCAAAAATATCGGTAGGAATTTGTTTTAAACGGTAATCACGTTCTGGGTCATATGCCACATCGTTGACAATACCCACTCCCATATTAAGTTCAACATAGGTTTTAATAACGTCTGCATCAAGTGCGGACATCACGATATCAACATCAAAGCCTGAATCTTCAAAGGCTTTATCAATTTTTGAACGACCTGTAAAACCACCGTGATAGGTAATAATTGGATAGTTCGACAAATCTTCAATGGAGATATTTGATTTTTGGGTCAGTGGGTGCTCTTTAGGCGTAATGATGCTGTGTTGCCAGTTGTAGTAAGGCACGCTTGCAAGGTTATCTTCATTGGTTAATGATTCGGTTGCGATCCCGATATCCGCTTCACCTTGAAGGAGCATTTCTGTAATTTCAATAGGGCTTGCTTGTTGCAAAATTAGATGAACTTTTGGAAATTCTTTTTTAAATTGGTTCACAATCGGCGGCAAGACATAACGTGCTTGCGTATGTGTGGTCGCAATCGTCAATGTCCCTTCATCTACTTTGTTGAAGTCATCTGCTAGACGTTTAATATTGTCTGCATCTACAAGCATGCGTTCAACGATACCCAATAATGACTGGCCTGGTTCGGTTAAACCGAGTAAACGTTTACCTTTACGGATGAACAGCTGTACACCAAGTTCATCTTCTAGATCTTTGATGTGTTTACTCACGCCTGACTGCGAAGTGTAAAGTGCAGCAGATGCTTCTGTTAAATTAAAATTCTGACGTACGGTTTCTCGAATAATTCTTAATTGTTGGAAATTCATAATTTTATTTTACCTTAAAAGCAAGTGGGGCTTGTGACGGCCCCAACTTTTTGTTTTATGCAACTTGGTTTTCAAATAAATGCAAGTTTGTTGCACTTAACCATACCGTTTGATTTGGGCGGAATTGATGCGCTTTCGCTTCATCAGCCGTTAATGAAATTTCGATCAGATTGCCTTGGCGGTCATGCAGTTCAGCAATGACTTTACCTGCAATCCAAAGCTCACGTACAAAAGTCGCTTGGATGGCATTTTCTTGCGGCTGTGCATGAATACGCAGTTCATCCGGACGAGCAAAGGCAATGACATTGCCTTGCGGTGCATTAGCATTTTGTGGCAACAAAATTCGGTCTTCACCAATTTGAATAAGGCCATTACTATTTTGACCTTCAAAACGGTTGGCTTGACCTAAAAAGTCAAATACAAACGGTGTTGCAGGTTTTTCATAAACTTCACGTGGCGAGCCAATCTGTTCTACGTTGCCTTTATTCATCACAATGATTTGATCGGCCACTTCAAGCGCTTCTTCTTGGTCATGGGTCACGAAAATAGAGGTAATGTGGAGTTCGTCATGCAAGGTACGTAACCAGCGGCGTAATTCTTTACGAACTTTGGCATCCAATGCACCAAAAGGTTCATCCAGTAATAACACACGCGGCTCAACCGCTAATGCACGTGCTAAGGCAATACGTTGACGTTGACCACCTGAAAGCTGAGCTGGGTAACGGTCAGCCAAGAAACCAAGCTGAACAAGATCAAGCAAACGAGTAACCCGTTTTTTGATCTCGGCTTCAGATGGGCGTGTTGCACGTGGGCGTACACGTAAACCAAAAGCAATGTTGTCAAATACGGTCATATGACGGAACAGTGCATAATGTTGGAATACAAAACCAACTTCACGTTCACGGACATGAACTTTAGTGGCATCTTCACCTTCTAGAATGACTTGACCGCTATCGGCAGATTCAAGTCCTGCAATGATACGGAGCAGGGTGGTTTTGCCACAGCCTGATGGGCCAAGCAGCGCAACGAGCTGGCCATCAGGGAAATCTAAAGAGATATTTTTAAGTGCATGGAATGCACCAAAGTGTTTTTCAATATTTTTTACTTGAATACTCATGAGGTCATTCCTTAAGAAACTTGTGAATCTTCTTTACGCTTGTCTTGTCGTTCCTGACGTAGTTCAACCCATGTTTTTAAAATCAGGGTCACAATCGCCAAGAGCGCTAATAGTGAAGACACAGCAAAAGCAGCACTAAAGGTATATTCGTTATAAAGGATTTCTACGTGTAGCGGTAAGGTGTTGGTTTCGCCACGAATGTGACCTGAAACTACAGAAACAGCACCAAACTCACCCATTGCACGTGCATTACATAGAATCACGCCGTAGATTAAGCCCCATTTGATATTTGGAAGTGTCACTTTCCAGAAAGTCTGCCAGCCTGAAGCACCCAATACGATAGCTGCTTCTTCTTCCTCAGTCCCTTGAGCTTCCATTAATGGAATCAACTCACGTGCCACAAAAGGAACGGTAATAAACACAGTAGCAAGGACAATGGCTGGAACGGCATATAAAATTTTGATGTCGTTATCCATCAGCCAGCCGCCTAACCAACCTTGAGTACCGAAAATCAATACCAACATTAAGCCAGCAATAACTGGAGAGACTGAAAATGGCATATCAATAATCGTGGTTAAAATAGATTTACCACGGAAATTAAACTTGGCAACAGACCATGCCGCAGCTACACCAAAGACGACGTTCAACGGTACGGCAATCACAGCTGTCAGTAGCGTAAGTTTTACTGCTGATAATGTATCTGGATGTACCAGTGCTTGGAAGTAAACGCCAACACCTTGTTTAAAGGCTTCAACGAAAACCAAAACCAATGGCAGAATCAGGCAGCTTAAGAAGAAAATTAAAGCAATGATGATCAGGGTATAACGAACCCATGTCGGTTCACGCGTTGCATCACGCGACTGTAATTTTTCCGCAAGCGCATTACTGTTCGTATTCATCGTGCAGTTCTCCCTGTACGGTGACTTGCCCATGCTTGAACCAAGTTAATTAAGAATAAAATGGCAAAAGAAATCACCAGCATCACAACAGCAATCGTGGTCGCACCTGCATAATCATATTCTTCAAGGCGAGAGATAATCATCAATGGGGCAATTTCAGTCTTGAAGGGTTGGTTACCTGCGATAAAAATCACCGATCCATATTCACCCACACCACGAGCAAATGCCAAAGCAAAACCTGTTAACAGCGCAGGAAATAGAATAGGTAAGATCACTTTGGTCACGATCTGAAAGCGATTTGCACCCAGTGCAGAAGCTGCTTCTTCAAGTTCAGTTTCTAGGTCGCTCAGTACAGGCTGTACAGTGCGAACCACAAAAGGAATACCAATAAAGATGAGGGCCAAGGTAATACCGATCGGGGTATATGCGACTTTAATGCCAATGGGTTCAAGGTACTGACCGATCCAACCAGTCGGTGCATATAACGAAGTCAGTGCAATACCAGCAACGGCAGTTGGCAATGCAAAAGGTAAATCAACCAATGCATCGATAATACGTTTACCCGGGAAGGTATAGCGAACCAAACACCATGCTAAGAGCAAACCAAAAACCACATTGACTAACGCAGCAATAATGGCGGCACTAAAACTCAGTTGTAACGATTTTAAAATACGTTCTGAGCTTAAAATCTCCCATAGTCCTTCCCAACCGATACCTAAAGATTTAATAAATACGGCTGAAAGGGGAATGAGCACAATTAAGGATAAATACGCTAGGGTAAAGCCTAGAGAAAGACCAAATCCTGGCAGCACTCGGGATCGCTGCGACATGATGACTCCTCAAAATGAGAAAAGCTGACTTAAAAGGTCAGCAAAATTGAATAAATGATTTTGCGACAAGCTTAATGCTCAGTACTTAAAAAGCAAATTGAAATAAATACTTGTTTTCATCAGTAAAGCTGATATGTTTCATGTGGTTTTCTGAAATTAAGTAATTGAAAATTTCAGGAAACGGTCCAAAACCTGATGCAACATTAATGTGACCCACAGCCCCCATATTCACAGGGTAGAGCTTCCAAGCACCTGCAAGTTGTTTTGCATCTTCAAAGCCAAGCCAAGGATCATTTTCACTAATCAACATCGTTGTCGGCACACGAATACTCAGCTGATGAAAAAATGCTTTGTAATCCGTTGTACTGTCGCGTGCAAAGCCATTTTCACCAAAGCGAGCTGGATTGGCTGGCGCAACCAAAACTAAATTTTTGATTTTTTTATTGAGTTCTGGATGCAAGGCCAATGCTGCCACCGTGGTTAAACAACCAAAGCTATGCGCCACAATTTGAATTTCACCCTGTAAAGGTCGTACGGTTTTAACGAATTCTTTAATCCAGTCTTTTAGTACAGGATGATTCCAGTCTTTTTGCTGAACACGAGAGCTAGACATGAGCTGACGTTGTAACCAAGATTGCCAATGTACGTGTTCACTACCGCCTACACCCGGGACAATTACTGTATGTGTCATGTCAAGTTCTCCTGATTCAGTCAATGAATGGCCTTATTTTCCATTGTTGGCTTTGACGATTTGGTCAAACACGCCGCCATTTTCAAAGTGTGCTTTTTGGACTTTATCCCAACCACCAAATTCTTTATCAATGGTTACGAGTTTAAGTGGCTTAAAGACTGATGCGTATTGTGCAAGCGTTGTAGCGTTACGTGGACGGTAAAAGTTCTGAGCTGCGATTTGCTGACCACGTGGTGAATAAAGGAAGTTTAAATAACCTTTGGCTAAATAAAGATTACCTTTTTTCTCTGCATTTTTTTCTAAAACAGCAACAGGGGGCTCAGCTAAAATTGAAAGTGAAGGGGTCACAATTTCAAATTTACCCGGTTGTTCACGAATCGCTAAATGTGCTTCATTTTCCCAAGCCAGTAATACATCACCAATACCACGTTCAGCAAAGGTCGTAGTCGAACCACGTGCACCTGAATCGAGTACTTTGGTGTTTTTATAAATCTTACGGACGAATTCTTGAGCCGTTGTATCATTACCACCCGTTTGATGTTTTGCCCAAGCCCATGCTGCTAAATAATTCCAACGCGCACCGCCTGAGGTTTTCGGGTTTGGGGTAATAATACCCACGCCTGGTTTAACCAGATCGCCCCAATCTTTAATTGCTTTTGGGTTGCCTTTACGGACTAAGAACACAATCGTTGAGGTATATGGCGTTGAGTTTTGTGGAAGTTTCTTCTGCCAATCTGCAGGTAAAAGTTTGGCTTTTTCTGCAATCACATCAATATCCGCTGCAAGTGCTAAAGTCACCACATCGGCATCTAAGCCATCAATGACTGCACGTGCTTGTTTACCTGAACCACCGTGAGATTGTTTAAAATTAATTTTTTGACCTGTACGGCTTTCCCAATATTTGCTAAAGTCTTTATTCACACTTTCATAGAGTTCACGCGTTGGGTCGTAAGATACGTTTAAGAAGTCTTTTGCAGCTGCGCCAAAAGAAACCGTCGAGATGACTGCTGCAAGAACACCCAATTTTAATTTTGCGGAAAGACTCATGTGAACCTCAATAATTTTTACTTAGTCTGTAACATGGATGAAGAATAGCGCCAATCTTTATGCATAAAAAATAATTAAAAACGAATTTTATATGAATAAAAAAGATAATAAGTGTGTCTACGAAAAAAAAGCATCGACCTTATGCGAAAGGAAGATGCTTTTCAGTATTTAAAGCATTATTTTGAATTATTGGTCTTCACGATTTGGTCAAAGACGCCACCATTTTCAAAATGTTTTTTCTGTACTTTGCTCCAACCACCAAACTCTTTATCAATCGTGACGAGTTTTAAAGGTTTAAAAACATTTTTATATTTTGCTAAAACTGCCGCATTACGTGGACGATAATAGTTCTGTGCTGCAATGGTTTGACCTGCAGGTGAGTACAGATAATTTAAATACGCTTTGGCTAAATTTTCATTGCCATCTTTCTTGGCATTTTTTTCTACAATCGCAACAGGCGGCTCGGCCAAGATAGAAAGTGAAGGGGTCACAATCTCAAACTTACCTGGCTGTTCACGAACTGCCAAATGTGCTTCATTTTCCCAAGCCAATAACACGTCACCAATACCACGTTCAGCGAATGTAGTTGTTGCACCACGAGCACCTGAGTCGAGGACTTTGGTTTGCTTATAAATTTGACGGACAAATTCTTGGGCTTTTGCATCATTACCACCTGCTTGATGTTTTGCCCAAGCCCACGCTGCTAGATAGTTCCAGCGCGCACCACCCGATGTTTTTGGGTTCGGGGTAATAATGTCGACACCAGGTTTAATTAAATCGCCCCAGTCTTTAATGCCTTTCGGGTTGCCTTTATGCACTAAGAACACAATGGTCGATGTATATGGCGTTGAGTTTTGCGGGAATTTTTTTTGCCAGTCTTTTGCAACTAAACCACGTGCAGCAATTTCATCAATATCTGCAGCCAAAGCCAAAGTGACGACATCTGCATCTAGACCATCAATAACTGCACGAGCCTGTTTGCCTGAGCCACCGTGAGATTGTTTAAAGTTAATGTCTTGGCCTGTGGTTTTTTTCCAGTAAACACTAAAGTCTTTATTGAAGTTGTCATACAATTCACGGGTTGGATCATATGACACATTTAAGAAATCTTTGGCAGATGCACTGAATGCTGTGGCAGAAATGAATGCAGCCAAAACCCCAAGTTTTAATTTCGATAGATTCATGTTGTCCTCAATTTTTATACATGTTTTGTTGAATGAGGCAAGAATATCTGTAGTTTTAATGCAGAAAAAATAATTAAAAAAGAATTTAATATGAACAAAAAAGAAATATATGCTGAGCGATTATTTTTTAAAATAAAGTGATGTAATTGGGATGACGACGTATGCAGTGTTTTAAAAATGCGCAGCAAATAGAACAAGTTAATTTACTTGATCGAGCCTTTCACTATGGCGATGGCTGTTTTAGCACGGCACGTATTCGCCAAGGACAAATAGAACTTTTAGCTTTGCATATTGCACGATTAAAATTGAGCAATGAGCGATTAAAGCTAAATGCAGATTTAAACCTTATTGAAGACACTTTAAAATTGTTACGTAAACAAGATATCGTCAATGGCACTTTAAAAATTGTGTTGAGTCGTGGTATTGGTCAGCGTGGCTATAGTTTGCCTGAGCATCCAGCAGATGTTTGGGTGTTTTATTACCCCAAAGCTGTTGCAGATTTTGAGTACGAAACTGTCGAAAGTGGTGTATTACATCAAGCCATTGGGTTAACCATGCCAAGTTTGGTGGGTTTGAAGTCCTTAAATCGATTAGAACAAGTTATGCTCAAAGCAGAGTTGGATCAAACCCCATGGGGCGAAGCTTTGGTGACGGATGTGCAAGGTACAGTTGTTGAAGGTGTGAGCAGTAATTGTTTTATTCGCACAAATGAAGGATGGATTACACCCGAACTTCGTTATAATGGCGTGCATGGTGTCATGCGTGCAGAAATTTTAAAACGGATGCTGCAGCATCAGATTCCATGTACTCAACGTCACGTCAATATGGATGAAATTACGCATTTTCAGAGTGTTTTTTTCTGTAATGCCTTAAGTCCCATGAAAATTGCATCAACTCTGAATGGAGTTGAGTTAGATGTTCAAGCTTGTATTGAACTTTTCCGAACACTTCAATTAAGTCAGATTCGTTAATATGTCCACCGCGTCTAAAAAAACAAATAAGAAAAAATCTGCCAAAGCAGGTTTTCCATTTAAAGCATGTTTGGTTGTGCTACTTGGCATCGTTGTACTTGTGGCGATCTTACTGTGGTCGAGTTTATTTAAAGCCTATCCCGTGGAAGGCAAAAAGCAAATGTTGGCGATTGGTGCAGGGGATACCTATTCAGGATTTATTGACCTACTGGCCAAAGAGAAACAAGTTCATTTTCCTATTATTTTGAAGTTGTACCAAAAGTTCATGATCAATGACACCTTAAAAGCAGGTGTGTATGAAATTCATGAAGGTATGAGTGTACGAGAAGTTATGGAGTTGATTTCGAATTCTGAAAATGCGCAAATGAATCGTATTTTAGTGATTGAAGGGACGACATTTAAGCAACTCATTGATGCTTTAAAAAATGACCCATTGGTAACGCATGACATTAGCAATCTGCCTTATTCAAAGATTTTGCAGGAACTGGGTATTCCTTATTCACACCCAGAAGGTTTATTTGCTCCGAATACGTATTTCTTTGCAAAAGGTGAATCTGATCGAAAAATTTTGAAGGATTTGTACCAACGTCAAATGAAATCGCTAGATCAAGCTTGGGCAAATCGTGCTAATGATTTACCGTATAAAGATAAATATGAAGCCTTGATCATGGCATCGATTATTGAAAAAGAAACCAGTCTTGATCGTGAGTTAGAACAAGTATCAGGGGTGTTTGTGCGTCGTTTACAACAAGGCATGCGTTTACAAACGGACCCTACGGTTATTTATGGCATGGGCGATAAGTACAACGGTAATATAACTCGTCAGGACTTACGTACACCAACAGCCTATAACACTTACACGATTAATGGTTTACCACCAACACCGATTGCTTTGCCGAGTCAAAAAGCAATTGAAGCCGCGATGCATCCTGATTCATCTAACAATATATATTTTGTTGCAACAGGAAATGGCGGCCATAAATTTAGCAGTAATTTGCAAGACCATAACCGCGCGGTACAAGAATATTTATCTGTAATTCGTGCGAAAAACTAAGGAGTGAGCATGTTTATTAGCTTTGAAGGCACGGAAGGTGTGGGTAAAACTACACTCATTCGTAAATTACATGATCATTTCCAAAATTTGGGTAAAAATGTCGTACTTACACGTGAGCCGGGTGGTACACCTATGGCTGAACAAATTCGTGCATTACTTTTGGCCGTCAATCATGATGAAGCAATGAGTGATGATACAGAGTTGTTACTTATGTATGCTGCACGCGCACAGCATTTGGCGCGCGTGATTTTACCTGCATTGGCAGAAGGTAAAATCGTTTTATGTGATCGTTTTGCCGATTCGAGTTTTGCTTATCAATGTGCAGGACGTGGTTTAGATCGTGACAAGCTCAATGTCTTAAATGCAAGTTTTGTTGCGCGTATACCGGATATTACTTTTTGGCTTGATGCACCGATTGAAACAGGAATGTTAAGAGCAAGAGAGCGTGGTGCTTTAGACCGTTTTGAACAAGAGAAAGCAACTTTCTTTGAGAAAGTAAGATCAGGTTTTGCTGAGATTCATCAAACGCACCCTGAACGAATGAAACGCCTTGACGCAACCCAAACACCTGAGCATGTTTTCCAACAGGCATTATCGCATCTACAGCAGATCTAAAATGCCATAGTATTTGTTAGGCAATTGATTTAAAAATCATTCATAGCAAAAGTTATGGATGATTTTTTATGCATGCTACAAAACAGGAGATTATCAATTTCCTTAAGACTGAATTTGCGCCAAGCTTAAAGCATTGCACTATCGTTGAAGTTGGTGAAAAGGCTGCCACTTTAATTTGGCATGTGACTGAAAAAGATTTGCGGCCTGGCAATACTGTTTCAGGCCCGACTATGATGACTTTGGCGGACTTTGCATTGTATGTGGCAATACTTGCAGAGATTGGAATTGTCGGACTTGCAGTCACCACAAGTATGAATATTAACTTTTTAAGGAAGCCTGAGGCGAATAAAGATTTGCGGGGAGAATGTCGATTACTTAAAGTCGGTAAAAGCATCATTTATGGTGAGGTATTGGTTTATTCAGAGGGTGTTGAAGAGCCTGTGGCTCATATTACCGGTAGCTATTCGATTCCTCCGCAGCGATATTGAACTGAAAATATGCAGTTGATCAATTAGATTGGATTAAAATGCAGCAGTCTGTCTAAATAAATTGTGCATTGGTTGGTGAATTTTCTGCGTAGTGTATTTTAATTTGCATAATTTCAATAACTTAGTAGAAATCAATTAACTCATAAGTGTTATTTTAAATCTATAATTGAATCACAGATTTGATTGGTTAAATACATGACTGCTACTGCACATGAAGTTGTTCGGCTCTTTCAGGAGCATGCATATCCTTTGTCAGAAAAATTGACAGAAATGCTGAATGAGCATTACTCACATCAAACAGAACGACGTGGCTGTGGATATACTCAAGCCACACGTGTATTAGCTGAATATATTAATTTGCCGCGTGCATCACATGAATTTCAAGATCTCAAACTCTTTGATCAATATGACACGCATGGTTTACGCAAAATTTTAGATCAAAGTCGTGCTTATCATTTAGATTTGTCTAGTTGGCGTCATCTAGATTTAAATCAAAATATTCAGCAATTGAAACAATCCCCAGACTTTTACGAGATTTTACAGAAAGAATTGCATTTTCAAAAAAGTTTGCGTCAAATCCAGCAACATGCAAATTTGGAAGAAAGTCAGCTTATTTGTTCTTTGATTGAAGATCTGATTTTGCCAAAATCATCAACTGAAAACCAAATCGTTGAAGTGCAAGCACTGGCTAAAAAGCCAAAAGTTGGCTCTTGTCCAATGGCTGAAAATTTCTTTTTAAAAATTGCACATCGACGTGTATTTCGTAGCGGTGAAATTAATATTTTTGTAGATGAATACGGTCAGCCCTTATTTATGGAAAAGTTAAATATGGGGGATAACCATTCTTGTATCAGCTTGAAACCTGTACTCATGAATGGTGTCCGTATTCCAGCCGGTTCACTTTTTTCCGTCGATTATGATCCAGAACAATTAGTTGAAAAACGGGGGAATCGTGAGTTTAAAGGCTTTGTGATTCCTTATCAGGCTATTTCTGGGTGGTGGTTTTTACGTTTAACGACTTTGTCAGTGTCGCCTCAAAATCGAAAGCGTGCCTTCAGTACACATTTTCAGCAGCAAGTGGATAATGGTCTGTATAGCCCAGGTACGACTGAGCTTCAGCAATTAATTGATGTGGCAATAGCGCAACTTTGAGTGTTTCCATCATGTTAGATGTATGCTTTTCGCCAAAATATTTTGCTCATACCCATACCAATAGTATGGAAAAATTATTGGCGGTTGGAACAGCTTTAGAACAATGGCAGAACATCAGAATACATGAGCCTGAGTGTATCGACGCTGAAATTTTAAGCCAAGTGCATGATCCTGTTTATGTGGACGCATTTATGACAGGGCAGCCCACTAAGCTTGCGACCTTTTCAGGTTTTAAGCCTTGGAATACTCAGCTTCGAGATGCAGTGCTGAGAATCAATGCAGGGCAGTTGATGGCAGCAGAAATGGCTTTGCAAAAAGGCATTGCAGCAAATGTTGCACAGGGTTTTCATCATGCAGTGTATGAATATGGCGGATCATTTTGCACATTCAATGGTTTGGCTTTGGTGGCACAGCAGAATCCGAATAAAAAAATCTTTGTACTCGATTGCGATCAACATGGGGGGAATGGTACAGCTGAGTTTACTAGACGCTTAGAGAACCTTTTTAACTTTAGTATTTATGGGCTACGTTTTGGTTGTCCTACTTATGAACGTTCTTTAACTCGGCATGTGCATAAAGATCGTGGAAATTTTGCACAATATACTTTGGCTATACATGAGGGAATACAGCATGCCAAAGCATGGGGTGCAGATTTAATTATTTATCAAGCAGGGATGGATTGTCATCAAGCTGACCCTTTTGGCTCATCATGGTTTAGCACCGCTTTGATACAAAAACGTGAAGAAATGGTCTTTAACTTGGCTAAACGTGCAGATATTCCGCTGATGTTTGTATTGGCTGGGGGCTATCAAAATATGAATGATCTTGTAAATCTGCACTTAGAAACTTTCAAAGCGGCATTACATATTTATGGGTAGTAAAATCAAAAAAAAGCCGACATCATGTGCGGCTTCTTTTTTAATTTAAAAGTTTTAAGAGACTAACTCAGTATTAACTACAGGGCAATCAACCGTGAAATCGGGTGGACTTAACACCGTTTTACGTAGTTCGTCTGCTTGTTCAGGATAGTCTAAAGTGAAATGCAGACCACGAGACTCTTTACGCTCCATTGCACAGCGCACAATCATTTCTGATACCAGTACTAAGTTACGGAGTTCAATCAGATTTTTACTGACTTGGTAATCTTGGTAATACTCGGTGATTTCACGCTTAAGCATTTCAATGCGGTGTAGGGCACGTTGGAGGCGCTTGGTCGTTCTGACAATACCCACGTAGTTCCACATGGTTTGGCGAAGCTCGTCCCAATTTTGCAAAATCACCACGTCTTCATCAGGGTTGGTCACTTGCGAGTCATCCCATTCTGGGACATGAGGCGCCTGATAAGTCCCTTGATGTTGTGATGTGATATGTGCTGAAGCACTCATACCATAGACGAAACATTCCAGTAAGGAGTTACTCGCCATACGGTTTGCACCATGTAGGCCGGTATAAGAGGTTTCCCCAATGGCATATAGGCCTGGAATATCGGTCTGACTGTTTTCATCAACCACAACGCCACCACAGGTGTAGTGTGCTGCCGGAACCACCGGAATCATTTCTTTGGTAATATCAATACCGAGTTCCATTAAGCGTGCATACAATGTTGGGAAATGTTCTTTGACAAATTCTGCAGGTTTATGGGTGATATCAAGCCAAACATGACGGATTCCTAGACGTTTGATTTCATAATCAATAGCGCGCGCTACGATATCGCGTGGTGCTAATTCGGCACGCTCATCAAAGCGCAGCATAAAGCGTTCACCATCTGGAAGACGTAAATAGGCACCTTCGCCACGCATCGCTTCGGTAATTAAGAAAGAGCGAGCTTGAGGATGATATAAACAGGTTGGATGGAATTGGTTAAACTCCATATTGGCAACACGGCAGCCTGCACGATACGCCATGGCAATACCATCACCCGTCGCAATGTCGGGATTTGATGTATATAAATATGCTTTCATGGCACCACCACAGGCAAGGGCAGTGAAGGGTGCTAAAAAGGTATGTACTTTTTCGGTTTTTTCATCTAAAGCATACAGACCGAGAGCACGGTTTTCAGTTTCAGGATTTAATTTTTGTGCGGTGATTAAATCGATTGCAATAAAATTTTCAAAAATATGAATATTGGCTTTTTCTTGCGCACGTTCAACCAATGTTGTGGAAATAGCACGACCTGTGGCATCTGCTGCATGGATAATCCGCCGGTGAGAGTGACCACCTTCACGTGTCAGATGTAACTGTTCTTGGTCGTCTAAAGTAAATTGCACACCCTGATTCAGTAGAAAATCGACAGAAGATTTACCACCTTCAACGGTTTGTTTTACCGCTGCCATTTCACATAAATGCGCACCGGCAATCATGGTGTCATTGATATGTTGTTCGATAGAATCTGTTTTATCGAGGACGGCAGCAACACCACCTTGGGCATAATATGTACTGGCATCCGTCAGCGTCGATTTAGCTAAAACAGCAATATTAAAATGATCTGGTAACGATAGGGCTAAACTTAGGCCTGCACCGCCACTTCCCACAATAATCACATCAAATTGATGTGTCGTGTTTAAATTAGACATGTCCATCAGCTAATTTTAAAAAATGTCCGATCATCACAACTGTTTTTTCTTATAAACGCAATGACTATAAATTAACTAAATAATGAAAAATATTCATAGATCTGTAATATTTAAGGAATGTTTAAGATTGTTTATCATAAATAATCATCAAACATTTTATTACGAAGCTTAGACTTGCATTGTGATAAAAACTAACGTATTTCAAATGATAAGCACAATTGAGTGAATGCTAACAATGAATAAATCGTATTTACAAAAGGGACTCTATGCAGCTGTGTTTACGGTTGCTAGCGTGCAGACTCAGGCAGCGGGTCCTGTTGATTTTTCCAATTTGGTTGAACAAGTCAGCCCAGCTGTCGTAAGCGTGAATGTGGTTAAAAAGCTTAGTCAAGAAGAGCTTTTGCAGCAACAAGTCCCAGAAATATTACGACGCTTTTTCGGTAATCAGGTGGTTATTCCGCAGCAAAAAATGCCGCAAGAAAAGACCGGTTATGGAAGCGCATTCTTTATTAGTAAAGATGGTTATCTATTAACCAATCACCATGTGGTAGAAGATGCCTCGAAAGTCACCATCGTACTGAATGACCGCCGTGAAATTGATGCCACAGTTGTGGGTAGTGATGAGCGGACTGACGTGGCTTTGTTAAAGGTCAAAGGTTCAAATTTTCCTGAGCTACGCACAGGCAATGTTGACCGTTTACGTGTAGGTGAGCCAGTGTTGGCCATTGGTTCACCATTTGGCTTTGACTATTCAGCTTCGGCAGGAATCGTTAGTGCTAAAATGCGTAATATGATGGGAGAAACCTCGGTTCCATTCATTCAAACCGACGTGGCATTGAATCCAGGTAATTCTGGTGGTCCATTATTTAATCAGTCTGGTGAGGTGGTCGGGGTAAATTCTCGTATCTTTAGTGGTACAGGCGGTTATATGGGGTTATCGTTCTCGATTCCCATTGATGTTGCAATGGATGTTGCAGACCAATTAAAGAAAAACGGCAAGGTAACACGTGCTTATTTAGGCGTCATGCTACAAGATATCGATCGTAATCTTGCAGAGTCTTATAACCTTTCAAAACCAGAAGGTTCTTTGATTACTCAAGTTGCACCAAATTCACCTGCTGCAAAAGCTGGCTTTAAAGTGGGTGATGTCATTTTGAAGTTTAATGGCACACCAATTTCACGTACAGGCGAACTGCTGAATTATCTTAATCGTACAGGTCCAAATCAAAGTATTCAGCTTGAAGTACTGCGTGATGATAAACGCCAAAATATTTCAGCAACCTTGATCACAGCACCAGATGATACGCCTGCAAAAGCTGAAACGACATCTGTGAAAAAAGGTCCAGTGATTGGGGTGTCAATTCGCAACTTAAACGCAGATGAATTAAAACAACTGAGTCTAAAAGGCGGTGTCTTAATTCAAGATGTACGTGCAGGAGGTATAGCTTCACAAGCACGAATTCAGCCGGGGGATGTTGTCACCCAAGTTAATAATAAAGTCGTAAACAATGCTGAAGATTTTGTGAAAGTTATTTCTGAGTTGAAAAATGGTAGCATTGCACGTGTTTCTTTGATTCGTCAGGGACAGCGTGCGATTGTGGGCATGCGTATTCAGTAATGAGTTACTAAATGAAAACCACTCCAAGCGAGTGGTTTTTTAACTTTAGCGTTTTTGCAATTCACCCTTAGCTAAAAATGGGTAGACTGTGGGCCACAATTTAAAATTTGCAGGACGCTATGAGCGATATCTTTGATTTAAAAATTACAGTTCAAGCTGAACATATCGACGCATTAAATCATGTGAATAACGTGGTGTACGTCAGTTGGATGCAAGATGTCGCGACAGCACATATTGAAGCTTTGGGTTTAGGCTTAAAAGAATATATTGAATTGAAGCATGCCATGGTCGCTGTTGAGCATCATGTGCAATATCGTAAAGCAGCGCTCGAAGGTGAGGAGATTATTTTACGAACTTGGCTAAATGATATCAATGCATTGTATTCGTTTCGGCAGTACGTATTTTATCGCCCTAAAGACAAAGCGATATTATTTACAGGCAATACACAGTGGGCATGCATTGAAATTGCTACAGGCCGTCCAAAGCGCATGTCGCCAACATTTACCCAAGCTTATCAACCCATCGCAGATAGCATAAATCCGCTTGATTTTAGTGCTTATGATCTCTGAGTTTTAATTGAAACCTCATATTAATGCGAAGACTAGTTAAGTTCTACACGCAGGATAAGTGGTTAGCATAAAAGCAATGCATTATTTTCGATACTTTGAAAAATCCATCTGCTATAATCCTCGGCAATTTCTATTCGGCTTTTGCTATGCATAAAGAATTGCATGTATAGCGCTTTTATTTTTCCAAGGTAGCCCATGGCGCAAGCTAAAAAATCTGTTGATATAAAAAACATTCGTAACTTCTCGATCATTGCGCATATCGACCATGGTAAGTCGACGCTTGCCGACCGATTTATTCAAACTTGTGGTGGCCTGCAAGATCGTGAAATGCAGGCACAGGTTCTAGATTCTATGGAATTAGAACGTGAGCGTGGTATTACGATTAAAGCTACGTCTGTGACTTTGTATTACACTCATCCTAACGGTGAAGAATACCAGCTTAACTTTATTGACACACCTGGGCACGTTGACTTTTCTTATGAAGTTTCACGTTCACTTGCTGCATGTGAAGGCGCATTATTGGTTGTCGATGCTGCACAAGGTGTAGAAGCCCAGTCTGTTGCTAACTGCTATACAGCAATTGAACAAGGCTTAGAAGTCCTACCTGTTTTAAATAAAATCGATTTGCCGCAAGCAGAGCCAGAGCGTGTTATTCAAGAAATTGAAGACATTATTGGCATCGAAGCGACTGAAGCACCGACGTGTTCAGCTAAAACCGGTCTAGGCATTGAAGGGGTGCTTGAAACACTAGTCAATGTCATTCCTGCACCCGAAGGCGATCGTAATGCACCATTACAAGCCTTAATTGTTGACTCTTGGTTCGACAACTATTTGGGCGTGGTTTCTTTAGTTCGTATTAAAGAAGGTCGTGTGCGTAAAGGCGATAAAATGTTGATGAAATCAACTGGTCAAACGCACATCATCACCTCAGTAGGTATTTTTAATCCTAAACATACAGAAACTGACATGCTCGAAGCAGGTGAAGTTGGTTTCGTGATTGCGGGTATTAAAGATATTTTTGGTGCTCCAGTTGGTGATACGATTACCTTGGCAACTACACCAGAAGTTGAAAGCTTACCGGGTTTCAAAAAAGTGAAACCACAGGTCTATGCAGGTTTATTCCCAATCGATTCAAGTGAATTTGAACCGTTCCGTGAGGCGCTGCACAAACTGCAAATTAATGACTCAGCGTTGTTCTTTGAACCTGAAAGTTCAGATGCACTTGGTTTTGGCTTTCGTTGTGGCTTCTTGGGTATGCTGCACATGGAAATTGTACAAGAACGTTTAGAACGTGAGTATGATCTGGACCTGATTTCTTCAGCACCAACCGTAATTTATGAAGCGGTGATGAAAAATGGTCAAACCATTTATATCGACAGTCCTTCTAAAATGCCTGATGGTTCAACAGTTGAAGACTTACGTGAGCCAATTGCTGAATGTCACATTTTAGTACCGCAAGAATACTTGGGTAATGTGATGACTTTATGTGTTGAACGTCGCGGCGTTCAAAAGAATATGAAGTTTATGGCGAACCAAGTGGCCATTACGTTTGAAATCCCAATGGCTGAAGTAGTGATGGATTTCTTTGATAAATTGAAATCATGTTCACGCGGTTTTGCATCGTTAGATTATAACTTTGTGCGTTTTGAGAGTTCATCTCTAGTTAAGGTAGATGTGTTAATCAACGGTGAAAAGGTCGATGCCTTGGCCATGATTTGCCACCGACAAGATGCTCGCCATCGTGGTATTGCACTTGTGGAAAAAATGAAAGATTTAATTCCACGTCAAATGTTCGATGTGGCTATTCAAGCAGCGATTGGTGCACAAATCATTGCACGTTCAACTGTAAAAGCGATGCGTAAAAACGTTTTGGCTAAATGTTATGGTGGTGACGTGTCGCGTAAGAAGAAACTTCTTGCGAAACAAAAAGAAGGTAAGAAACGTATGAAACAAGTGGGCAGCGTCGAAATCCCACAAGAAGCGTTCCTTGCTGTATTGAAAGTAGAAAGATAATAAATAGAGGTTTATGAGCTCATGGATTTTGACTTTAATTTGATCCTTGTTCCTGCCACAGTCATTTTTTTCTTAATTTGGCTGTTGGATAAGTTTGTCTGGAAGCAACGGCAGACCAAAGGTAAAGGGAATGAAAATGTCGTTATCGCATGGGCTTATGATTTCTGGCCGATTCTAGCGATAGTTTTGGTGATGCGTTCATTCTTATATGAGCCATTTAATATTCCATCTGACTCTATGGTTCCAACCTTAGAAACAGGTGATTTTATTGTGGTGAATAAATATCAGTATGGCGTACGATTACCTATTATTAATAAAAAAATTATTGATGTTGGTGAGCCTGAGCGTGGTGATGTCATTGTATTCCGTTATCCACCACAACCAACCATTAGCTATATTAAACGTGTGGTCGGTTTACCAGGTGATCATATTATTTATGATCATGGTCAACTGAGTGTGAATGGTCAAAAGGTGGCAAAAGTTCCTGTAGAATTTAGCCGTGAAAAAGATCAACTCGATACACCTGCATCGATTTATCATAAAGAAACCATGGGTAAGCATACGTTTACCATGCGTGAGCTTGAAGGCGTCAATGTTGCGCGCCAAGCACCATTTATCAACTATGTTGAAAATGGTAAATATTCAACAGAAAATGGTTTATATTGGGAAGTTAAGGTTCCTGAGGGTCACTATTTCGCGATGGGGGATAATCGTGATCAAAGTGCGGATAGTCGTTTTTGGGGCTTTGTGCCTGAAGAAAACCTCACTGGACGTGCTTTTTACAAGTGGATGCATAAGGAACCTGGTTTAAAACTGCCTTCATTTAGTCGTAATGGCAGTATTGATTAGTCTTACATCAGGAAAATAAAATGAGACATCAACGGGGAACGTCTTATATTGCAATTTTAATTGCTGTGATTGGTTTCGCTTTTTTAGCTAAAGCTTTAATTGCGGTTTGGGGACCGTATGTTGACGATCGTCTCGTCAACAATGAAATTGAAGAATTGATGAAGAGCAGTCCTAAAAATATTGCTCCGAGTAAGTTTGAGTCACAAATGTCACAGCGTTTAGATATGAATGGTGTACGTGATTTAAATTTTAAAGATATTGCTCAAGTCACTAATGTAGATGGTCTACAAGTGAAAACAGATTATGAAATAAGAAAACCTTTCTTATTGAATATTGATATTGTGTTGAAGTTCGAGAAAAGTTTTGATCAAAGCTCAGTCCAAGCTAAATGAAGCTCGTTTAGCAAGTCGTATCGGTTATCAGTTTAAACAACCTGAATTGTTACAACTGGCCTTGACCCACCGATCGGTGAGCCATAAATACAATTATGAACGCCTAGAATATCTGGGCGATTCATTATTGGGTATGATAATTGCCAATTATCTGTACCATGCCTACCCGCATGAAAATGAAGGGCGTCTAACGCGTATGCGTGCGACACTGGTTCGTCAGGAAGCGCTAGGAAAAATTGCCAATGACTTAAAACTCAGTCAAGAATTAATCTTGAGTACAGGTGAGTTGAAATCTGGCGGTCATCATCGTGAGTCTATACTTGCGGATACCGTTGAATCGATCATTGGTGCAATCTATGTCGATTGTCAGGATTTAAAAATTCTGGAACCGATTGTTCTTAAATGGTATGTGCCATATTTAGATCATATTGAACCAACTGATCAACTGAAAGATCCTAAATCACGTTTGCAAGAGTATTTACAAGCACGTAAAAAACCTCTCCCGGTTTACGAGGTTGTAGATATTCAGGGTGATGCTCCGAACCAACATTTTAAAGTTGAATGTACAGTTGAAGGGCTCCCTGTTAAATACGGTGAAGGTTCAAGCCGTCGCTTTGCTGAACAGGCAGTAGCGGCAGAAATCTTAGAAATTTTGGAGAAAAAGTCTTAATGACTACTCATTCCGATCACGTAGATGCTGATCACGAGTCGCAAGGCGACAGTAACGATTTAATTAGTCAGTTTTTTAGTGCACAAGGCACTGAAATTCCAGCCGATTTTAAAAGTGGGTTTGTGGCGATTGTTGGTCGTCCAAACGTGGGTAAATCAACGTTGATGAACCATATTTTGGGTCAAAAACTTTCCATTACCTCTCGTAAACCACAGACCACACGTCATAAAATTGTGGGTATTGACTCACGCGAAAAATCTCAAGCGGTATTTGTAGATACCCCTGGGATGCACAAAAAAGAAGTCCGTGCCATCAATAAAATGATGAACCGTGCGGCACATTCTGCACTTCGTGATGTGAACTTAGTTTTGTTTGTGATTGATGCAGACAAATGGACACAGAATGATGATTTAGTGTTAGAAAAGCTAAAAAATGCCGATATGCCAGTGATTCTTGTGATCAATAAAATTGATACACTAGAGAATAAAAACCATGCATTACCATTGATACAAGAGCGTGCAAAATTAATGAATTTTGCAGAAATTGTTCCTGTATCAGCATTACGTGGTGCAAATTTAGATCATTTGCGCAGCACGATTGAGAAATATTTACCATTCCAACCACCACTGTATTCACTTGAGCAATTGACTGATCGTTCAGAGCGTTTCCTTGCCTCTGAAATTATCCGTGAAAAAATCATGCGTCAATTGGGGGAAGAGCTTCCTTATGATCTAACCGTTCAAATTGAGTCGTTTAAAACAGAAGAAGCAACAGTTAATCCAAAAACTGGTCGTCCTAAAGCGGCGTGTACCTATATTGATGCGACGATTTTTGTCGATCGCTCTGGCCAAAAAGCCATTGTTATTGGTGAGAAGGGTGCCAAACTGAAGAAAATCGGTATGGATGCACGTGTAGATATGGAAAAAATGTTCGAGCAAAAGATCATGTTGACGCTTTGGGTGAAAGTCAAAGGTGGTTGGTCTGATGATGAACGTGCATTGAAAAGCTTAGGTTATAGCGATATCTAATCGTTAAATAACAAACTTTGAGGGAAGAGTAATGATGAAAGTATTGGCCGTAGTTGCATGTGTTTTGTTTCTACAAGGGTGTATTCATAAAATCGTTACTGTTCCTGTCAAAGTGGCTTATAAAACCACAAAAGGCGTGGTTAAAGGTACTGCTGCAGTTGTGGGTGCAGTCATTCCAGATGGGGATGAAGATGAAGACGACAAGAAAAAGAAAGACAAGGATTAATATTTCAAATCATGCGTAATGAGATACTGCATGGTTATTTAATTCACCATCGTAAATATCGTGAAAAAAGTCATATTGTGCACTTGTTTACTCAGGAGCATGGTCGAATTGATGGTATTCTCAGGCAAACGCCACCTCCCCAGTATCAACCAATTTGCTTGCAAGCATCTGGTAAGTCCGAACTTAAAAACTTTAGTAAACTCGAAATTGTAAATCAACCGATTTTCTTTTTTGGGGATGCTTTTTTTTCAGGATTTTATCTAAATGAAGTCTTATTGAGGCTATGTCCGTTAGAGGTTGAGATGCATGAGACATTTGCTCAATATGCACACACCTTGGAACAACTTCAATGCATGTCTGTCCAGGCCAACCCTGATCTATTCTTACGGCAAATCCTTAGACAATTTGAGCATGTGCTGCTTGAAGAGTTGGGTTTTGCGTTGGATTTTTCAACTGATGCAAATCAACAGCAAATTCAGCCTCATGAAAATTATCAATTTCATTTAAACGAAGGTTTTCAACCTGTCATTAAAGCCTCACGCGCAACATTGTCAGGTCAACATATTTTAAGTATGTGTGATTATGAAAAAGGTGGGGAATTTAATTCTGAACAGTTACAATTACTGTCTAAGTTGTACCGACAAATGATTACTTCCTTGCTTGGCGATCGTCCATTAAAAAGTCGTCAATTGTGGATACAGAATTATCAAACTCAACGTCATTAGGAAAGAATTATGGCAGCTTTGCTTGGTGTAAATATTGACCATGTGGCAACACTACGAAATGCACGTGGGACAACTTATCCAGATCCTGTGAATGCCGCAATTATTTGTGAGCAAGCGGGGGCGGAAGGGATTACGCTGCATTTACGTGAAGATCGTCGCCATATTAAAGATGATGATGTACGTCGTATGCGTTCTGTATTAAAAACCCATATGAACCTTGAAATGGCAGTGACCAATGAAATGGTTGAATTTGCCAAAGAGATTCAGCCGCATCATGTATGCTTTGTTCCTGAAAAGCGTGAAGAAGTCACGACTGAAGGCGGTCTAGATGTGGTTGGGCATTTTGAAGATGTAAAAAACGCGACTCAAGCACTCGTGGCGATTGGTTGCGAAGTTTCATTATTTATTGATGCTGACTTTGCTCAAATTGATGCAGCGATTGCCTGTGGTGCGCCTACGATTGAGTTGCATACAGGTGCATATGCAGATGCTGAAACACCTGAAGCGCAGAAAGCAGAGCTGGAACGTATTATTCGAGGTGCTGAATATGCGGCATCTAAAGGATTGATTGTGAATGCTGGCCATGGCTTAAATATTGACAATGTCACTCCGATTGCGCGCATTGCGCAAATTCATGAATTGAATATTGGTCACTCGATTATTGCTGATGCTGTATTTATTGGATTGGCACAGTCTGTAAAACAAATGAAAGCTGCGATTAAAGCCGCACGTTAATTTTTAAGTAAAGTATATGTCAAATATTGATTATGATGCCCTAATGAAGCCAGTCATTGGCTTCTTGGGGTGTGAAACACCAAAAGCATGGCTAGATGAAGCTTTAAATAATTTGGATATCCTGATGCAGGATCATGCCAATTGTGAAAAGAAAGCAGCAAGTACAGCAATGAATTTGATGTTTCGTTATAGTTTTTTCTCGGATTTACAAATCAAACTGGCACAGCTAGTACGTGAAGAAATGCTGCACTATGAGCAAGTGCTGGAACTGATGGCAAAACGTGGTCAGGAATGGACTGCAATCAGTGCTGGTCGGTATGCAGGTGGTCTACGTAAAGAAGTGCGGACTTACGAGCCAGAAGCGTTAATTGATATCTTGGTGATTGGCGCATTTGTTGAAGCACGGTCATGTGAGCGTTTCTATGCGCTTGCACCACATGTGGATGAAGAGTTGGGGCGGTACTACCGCTATTTGCTAAAGTCTGAATCACGCCATTATGAGGACTATTTAGCATTGGCCATGGATGTGGCGACGACCAATAAGCTAAAGAACCCGAAAGAAGATATTCAGATGCGTATTGAGCATATTCGTGAAGTTGAAAAAAATCTGATTAGCAGCCCAGATGATTTATTCCGCTTTCATAGTGGTGTGCCAGTCAAAGCAGCTTGATAAAATAATCCTCCAAAATGGGGGATTTTTTATGCACTTAAAATAAACGATAATAAGAATTATTTACAATTGTCTTGGGTGAATCTAAAATGAAACGATCTCTATGAATCAAACAATTTAAGCTCACTTATTCAATATGAAATTACAATTCACTTTACTCTGTATCGCTTTGTGTGCGGTTGGTCAGGCTGAAGCGCATTATCCTTATGTAGCGCCATTAAACTATCAAACATTTAATAATCATAGTGCCATTCTTTCTGGTTTTTATGACAATCCGTTTGTTTCTGAAATAGCCATTAAAAATTTTAATTTCCATGTACATACACCGTCAGGTGAAAGGCTGCATCTAACAGATGCCGATTGGGCAAAAACTCAAACAGTCAGCAGTTATAGTTTAGAAAATAAGCAGGATGGCACGTATCGTATTCGTGGTGAAAAGCAGGGAAGTACAGCGCGTTTTGCTTATGATCAAAAGCAGTGGAAAGCGTTAATCAATGGTGTACGTGATCCTCAAAAAACTGCGAATGCAAATGTCATTTATACAGCCGAGTTGACTAAAAAGTCGCAAATCAAAAGTATTCAAACCCAAGAAATCATTGAAACTTTTGTATCGCGCCGTGTAACGTCTACACATGTGGTGAATCATTTACATGATGGTTTTGATGTGCAATTTAAAACTCATCCGAATGCCATTATGCAAAATGAGTCAGTACAACTGAAAGTGCTAGATCAGAAAAAAGCGGTTGCGGGTTTGCAGATTGAAATTTTGCAGCAAACGACGGATTACAGCCGTGAAGGAAAGGTTTATAAAACGCTTAAAACTGATCAAGATGGAAACTTAAATTTTAATCTAGCAGATCGTGGTCAGTATTTACTGAAAATTGACTATCAGCAGCCTTTTGAAATGAAGGGAGACGCATTAAAACGATATAAATATACTTTGAGTTTTAATGTGATCTAAAGCGAAGGGTAGTTAAATGAGAAAAAGCTCTGCGATTTGCAGAGCTTTTTTATGAAAATGATTTAGCTATCTTTAGGTTCAAGATAAAACATCGATAAACCTATCAATAAAATTAAACTGGTTTGAGCGAAAAAGTGTTTATTAAAACCGCCATAATATTGCTGCGAATAGCCTGCAATTAGTAAATAACCCGTTAAATAAAGCAATCGATAATATCGGCTCTCAAAACAATAACAGACACTTGCAAAACATAAAATCAGACAACCAATCACCATATAGTGGATATCCCAAATGATGGTGTTGATTACAAATAAAAGTGCTGAAAGTGCGCCGATAGATAAATTACGAAGGCTTTCAAACCCTTGAAAAATGTGCATCAAAGCGAATATGAAGAGTGGTAATAGTGCAAGTACATATTTTATTTTCATATTCTTTTGCGCTATGAGCATAAAATTTTGCTGTTTCTCAACAATGGGGCTGGTACTGATACTTAGGCGAAGCCATTGCAGGGTTAAGTATTTAGGGATGTTGGCTTTAACTAAAAATTTGAGAGTGGCTTGTGGTGGAATAATATAATTTTCTTGGAAATCATGGCCATAAAAGATCCAAGATTTATTGGTCTCCAATGTGCGATATTGCGTATTTTTTTGAGTTGAGATGTTAAAAAGTTGTCCACTTGCATTTAATCCAGCTTTCATACATGGTGTTTCTTTTTCGTTAACAATGCATAACGGAAGTACCGAAATTTCAAGATCTTTTCGTATTTGTTGCTGACCTGCAAAATCGATATGAACATATAGCTGATCAGAGTGGTTTTGCAGCGTAATCGGTGTGCTTGACCAATATAGTCCTTCTGTCATATCGTTCAATACAGATTCAGATATTTCGGGAATAGTATTGTGATTTTGAAACTGCTGAGGTGGAATCAACCATTGTAGCTTGCTGTCAAGAAGGGTGTTGGATTCGCTATTATATAAATTGGGTGGTGTTTTGAAATGTTGCTCAATTTCACTTTCGGGTGTGCAGCTCACCAAATAAATTGCAAATGGGCTGATAAAAATTAAAAGAAAAATGAATGCAGTGAGATAGTGTTTTAAGGCAGTTTTATTTGATTCTGCATCAACTTGAATGAACATTTTTTTTATTTTAATGACAATGACTTATAGATTATATGTAAATCATAGGCATTAAAAAAGCCCATTTAAATAAATGGGCTTTAGAATTTGGCTCTCCAACCTGGGCTCGAACCAGGGACCTGCGGATTAACAGTCCGTCGCTCTACCGACTGAGCTATTGGAGAATCTGAATGCGATTATAAGCAGATTTTGAAGAGGGTCAAGCTAAAAATACCAATATGAGGAGAAATGCGTGATAGATGTTTTTTATTTGAACAAAAAAAAGGATTTTTTAGAAAAAATGAATCTTAGGCTTGCAAAGAAAAAATTCAATTGATAGTCTGAATACAACAAAAGAGCGTTTAAACATATGTTTAAACAGTGTGGATTTAAACCCAACTTGCCAGCACTAAAATGGCTAAACAGGAGAAAGCGAATGAATACGCTGACTATTTCTCAGATTTTTTCAAACTTTACTTTTTATCAAGAAAACTATCTTTCTATTATCAGTAATCAAGAGCAATATCAAACACCTGTCGAAGGTGCATACGTTGACGTTTGGCCTTTGGGTCGACGTGACTTGGCATTGGGTGATTTATTACAACTGTGGTTTAGTGAAAAATGGTTGATCAACGCGCCATGTCATTTACGTTTTGAACATCAAGATGATGGTCGTCGTGTGCCTTTGCAACGCAAGCAAGACTTGTATTTATACCAATTGGCAGGTAATGCATTATCAGGCTCAAATCGTTCTAAAGTATGGTCTATTTCAGAACAACGGGAACTTCGTGTTGAGTTAGATAGTGCTTTAAAATATTACTGCTTTCAAAAGGGCAGTAATCGCATTGATCTAAGCGAAGGCCAATTAATTCGCGCCTTACATTCAGCAATTTAAGTTTGAATCATCATCTGCTCGCATTGAATTGCGAGCAGAAAAATAAAAATATTAAGGACGTATAATCATGCAAGTTGCAGTTGCAGTTGCAGTTGCATGTGCATAAAGTTTGCCATTGTCATCAATAATTTTCCCTTCAGAAATCCCTAAATTTTTACTGATATTAATGACTGTTCCTATAGCAGTAAGTTCAACATTCTTTGGGATCGGACGACACATTTTAATATTTAAGTCGATGGTGCCATAACCCACACCAGCCTCTAATAAGGTGTGAATGGCACAACCTGTCACAGAATCGAGTACGGTAGCAGCAAAGCCACCATGCACGTCGCCTAGCGGATTTAAGTGTCGTGCATCTGCTTTAGCCTTAAAGCTAATACTTCCCTCAGATACTTCATAAGGCTGCATAGGAATAGTTTCGCTAATACTTGCAGGAGGAATTTTCCCTGCACACATGGCTTGTAGAAGTTGCAGTCCAGTCATTTCTTTTGGGTTCATTGTGCTTTTTCTTTTACTAAGTTTTTAGTTCCTTTTTGGAACTTGATTATTAATAAAACAAAAAACAGCAGATGCGTCAATTAAATAGAATGAAATGAAGAGTCGATTTGGTAAGACTTATATGTGTAGTACGATGATAGATAGAGCTATTCGTTGCTATAAGAGAGATAGGTTTTATCAAAGTTGTCAAATGACAAGTTGTTTAGCCAATTTTGTGCTGGAAATTCCTTTTATGCTTTTGATTTATTTGTCAAAGCTTCGAATAGCCCAAAGATATCATTCTATCGATGCTCTTTGGCGATTTAGCCTCAAGTTGTATATACCTTAGTGAAGTAGATAGACTGTGTGACGGAGAAGTGTTCAATTGTCTGTGCTGTATTTAGCCATTATCGGCAGAATGTGGTTTATCGGTGTGCCTTTGAGTTGGCATATTATTTTACCCGAAGTAATTGTCTTCGCCGGAATTGACTTGGTGGTTTGGTCTTCGGCAGGGAAAGGGTATTCTGAAAAACATGAAAATTAGAAGATATAAATCATGAAAGAAAATAATGTATTAATTCCTGAAATTTACGCCTCTTATCCTTATGATGGAAAGATTTTAGAATATTATCAGGGCGTTTTTGAATCGGTGTATATCATTTTGCATCCCTTTTATAAAGCAGTCACATTGGAACTGGAACGTTATAATGTTGAAACGTGGCCTGAAAAAAATGAGTTTATCAAAGGCTGTTATCCAATTGCATGGCATGAAATTTTAAATTTGTCTGAGCTGGAGAATGTCTCTCAAATTGATGTTGCATTAAGGACGATGATTGGCGGAATTAAACAACAATATGAAAATAAAATGTGGGAAAAGCAGGTTCTTGATTTATACAAGCAGAGTGAAATTATTAATCCATGTGATGATGGGCTTATTTCGCCATTTTTAGAAAATCCGCTTTTATATGCATTGAAAGAAATCGGCTATGACTTTTTGCTGACGGTTGATGAGCATGGGATAAATCAACCGAAAAAAATGCAGATTGATTATTTGATCGCAAATGATCTGCTTGACGTATGTAATTACACTGAAGATTATCAGCTTCTATTTGCCACACATTGGGACAGTCACTGTACTTTTTTATGTTCTTCAAAAAAAATCATTGATCAGATTCTAGAAATTCACCCCTTTGAAGGATTCTTCTGTACTCCTAAAACTGAAGTCTATTGGGGACTGCATGAGATTTAAACGATGAGGCTTTTAAATCATCACAATATTAAGCCGTGAAATGTAAACCATAAAAAACCCGCGATATTCGCGGGTTTTTTAAATCTAACTTTTTAAAAGCAGATTATTTTTCAGCAGCAATGGAAGCAATCGCAGCGTCAACGCCTTCGATTGAATCAGCAGCTTTTTTGATACGAGCAAGCGCATCAACAAGCACTTCGTCTGCAGTTGCATAAGAAATACGCATGTAGCCACCAAGACCGAACGCATCGCCAGGAACTACTGCAACACCAGTTTCTTCCAACAACCATGCAGAGAATTCTGTGCAAGATTTTAAACCTTTGGCACGAATTAAAGGACGGATGTTTGCGTATGCATAGAATGCACCGTCAGCAGGAAGGCAAGTAATACCGTTGATGTCGTTCAAGCCTTTCACAACTAGGTCGTGACGGCGTTTGAATGCTTCAATCATTGGCTCAAGAACGTCTTGAGGGCCATTCAATGCAGCTTCAGCAGCAACTTGTGAAATAGAAGTTGGGTTTGAAGTTGATTGAGATTGGATTTTTTTCATCGCACCGATCAGTTTAGCAGGGCCCGCTGCGTAGCCAATACGCCAGCCAGTCATTGCATAAGCTTTAGATACACCGTTAAGAACGATTACACGGTCGTAAAGGTCTGGTGCAACTGTTGCGATGTTGTAGAATTCGTCGTCCCAACGGATTGGTTCGTACATATCATCAGAAGCAACTAAAACTTCAGGGTATTTACGTAGAACTTCAGCTAAAGCAAGTAATTCTTCTTTAGTGTAGATCATACCTGTTGGGTTAGAAGGGCTGTTTAGAACCACTAAACGAGTTTTGTCAGTGATTGCAGCTTCTAATTGAGCAGGCGTAATTTTGAAACGTTGTTCTTCACCACATTTCACGATTACAGGAGTACCTTCAGCAATGATCACCATGTCTGGGTAGCTTACCCAGTAAGGAGCAGGGATAATTACTTCGTCACCTTTGTTTAACAAAGCAAGTGCCAAGTTAAAGAAAGATTGTTTACCACCACAAGAAACCAAGATTTGGTTTGCAGTGTAATCAAGGTTATTGTCGCGTTTTAATTTAGCAATAATTGCTTTTTTAAGACCTGGAGTACCGTCAACAGCTGTATATTTAGTGAAGCCATTGTTGATAGCAGCAATTGCAGCATCTTTGATGTGTTGTGGGGTATCGAAATCCGGTTCACCTGCGCCTAAACCAATTACGTTTTTACCAGCAGCTTTCAATTCAGCAGCTTTGTTAGTAACAGCAAGTGTAGGGGACGGTTTGATGCTATTTACACGATCAGACAGACGTACGTCCACGGCAGTATTCCTTCTTATAGGGATTAAAAAATAAAAAGCACACTATCTTAGCTTAAATGCACAGTAATGGGGAGTGGCAAAATCAACAATGTGCAAAAAAGTGTGATATTCCATCCTAACCCTATAATTAAGAAAATTTACATTGAGTTACTTAAATTTTTAATCAAATTTTATGGAAAAATCTTAAAGTCACGGATAAAAAAAGGGCATAAAAAAGGCCACAATATGTGTGACCTTTTTAATTAAATTTTATACTTCAAATACTTTGCTTATTGAACAAAACGCGATAAATCTTCTTCAGGGCGAGCAGTTAGCACTTCTACACCATTTTTTGTTACAAGTAGCGTGTGTTCGTACTGTGCAGACAAGCTATGATCTTTAGTCACGACAGTCCATTTATCACCAAGAAGTTTGGTTTTCCAGTCACCACCGTTCACCATTGGTTCGATGGTAAAGGTCATGCCTTCTTCTAAGATCATGCCTGTATTTGGTTGACCGTAGTGTAAAACTTGTGGTTCGTCATGGAAAACGGTACCAATACCATGACCACAATATTCACGTACAACACCAAAACGTTCTGATTCAACATATTGTTGAATCGCATGGCCGATATCACCCATGGTTGCGCCTGGTTTTACCACCGCCATACCACGGTACATGGCTTCTTGGGCAACTTTGCATAAACGGTTCGCTAAAATAGATGTTTCACCACCTACGATATACATCATGTTGGTATCACCATGGTAACCATCTTTGATCACAGTGACATCGATGTTTAAGATGTCACCTTTTTTTAATTTTTTGCTTTCAGATGGAATACCGTGACACACCACATGGTTCACTGAAGTGCAGATAACGTGCTGAAATGCTGGACGACCCGGCGCAGCGCCATAACCTAAACATGCAGGAATAGCTTCTTGTTTATTGACAATATAGTCATGACAAATCGTATCAAGTTCTAGGGTAGTCACACCTGGAACAATATGCGGTTTGATCATATCCAAAACTTCTGCCGCCAGTCGACCCGCGACGCGCATTTTTTCAATTTCGTCAGGCGTTTTAATTAATCGACGTGGAGCTTCGTAAGTACTGTTCATGATCTCTAAAAACTTTTGGAAATTTGTATGTGACTATGGTATAAATAGCCGCCCATTTTATCAAATGCTTTTTCGTGAATATCTTTCACGAGCTTTGTGCGATGGGGCAATAAAATCCGCACATATATCGACACATTTCTCTGGGTGCCTTTTTAGGTGGAGAATGCGGGTATATGGAGGCCTAACCCAAACTTTAAGGTAAAGAAAATGGCAGATTACAACGTAAGCATGCGCGACCTTCTTCAAGCAGGCGCACACTTCGGTCACCAAACACGTTTTTGGAATCCAAAAATGCGCGAATACATCTTCGGCGCGCGCAACAAAATTCACATCATCAACCTTGAGCACACTGTTCCTGCGTTAAATGATGCTTTGAACTTTGCTAACAACTTGGCTAGCAAAAAGAACAAAGTTTTGTTCGTTGGTACAAAACGTGCAGCTTCTGCAATCATTCGTGAACAAGCTCAACGTGCAGGTCAACCATATGTTGATCACCGCTGGTTGGGTGGTATGTTGACTAACTGGAAAACTCTTCGCCAGTCAATCAACCGTCTAAAAGACCTTCAAACTCAATCTACTGACGGTACTTTCGCTAAACTTACTAAACGTGAAGCTTTAGAACGTACTCGTGAGATGGAAAAACTTGAACGCGCTCTTGGCGGCGTTAAAAACATGGGTGGTTTACCTGACGCATTATTCGTAATCGATGTTGATCACGAAGCAATTGCAATTAAAGAAGCTAAAAACCTTGGTATTCCTGTTATCGGTATCGTTGATACAAACTCTAACCCAGACAACGTAGACTACGTTATCCCTGGTAATGACGATGCGATCCGTGCAGTTACTCTTTACGCTTCTGCTATGGCTGATGCGATTCTTGCTGGTAAAGAATATGCTCAATCACAAGCAAATGCACAAGCTAAAGGCGAAGAAGCTCCTGCTTCTGAGGCTTAATGCGTTTGACGTAAGCTTGTCATTTTTGCGACACGTGATGGTGGCAAAGTAAGCGTCATGTATGCAGACGGCCCAAGAGACAGCTCTGGGCCGTTTCTGTTCTAAAAAGAATTCATTTTCTACCGTATTTAGGAGATTAACATGACTGCAGTTACAGCAAGCATGGTTAAAGAATTGCGCGATCGTACTGGTCTTGCAATGATGGAATGTAAAAAAGCATTAACAGAAGCGGGCGGTGACATCGAATTAGCGATCGATAACCTTCGTAAATCTGGTCAAGCTAAAGCTGCTAAAAAAGCAGGTAACATTGCTGCTGACGGCGCGATCACTATCGCTCAAGAAGGCAACAAAGCAATCCTTGTAGAAGTGAACTGTCAAACTGACTTCGTTGCTAAAGACGAAAACTTTGCTGGTTTCTCTGCTAAAGTTGCTGCTGCTGCGCTTGCTGCTGGTGTAACTGACGCTGCTCAAATTGCTGAATTGAAACTTGAAGATGGTGCTACTGTTGAAGAAGCTCGTATCGCGCTTGTTCAAAAAATTGGTGAAAACATCCAAGTACGTCGTGCTCAAATCGTTGAAGGCGACAACCTTGCAGTTTACAAACACGGTTTAAAAATCGGTGTTGTAGTTGCATACGCTGGTGATGCTGAAACTGGTAAAGGTTTGGCTATGCACATCGCTGCATTCAACCCAGTTGCTGTAAACGAAGCTGGCGTTTCTGCTGAACTTATCGCTAAAGAAAAAGAAATTGCTGAAGCGAAAGCAATTGAATCTGGTAAACCAGCAAACATCGTTGAAAAAATGGTAACTGGTTCAGTTCAGAAATACTTGAACGAAGTTGTTCTTGAGAACCAAATGTACGTTATCGACAACGATAAGAAAGTTGCAGAAGTTCTTAAAGCAACTGGTACTACTGTTGCTAACTTCGTACGTTTCGAAGTTGGTGAAGGTATTGAGAAAAAAGCTGAACTTTCTTTCGCTGAAGAAGTTGCTGCTGCTCAAGCTGCTGCAAAATAATCTCTGATTATTTGTAGAAAAAAGCCCTCGTTTTAGAGGGCTTTTTTTATGGCTGTAGCTTTACTGATTTCAAAGCTATTTAAACTTTATATTGTGTACATTGTTGTTCACAGATTCTATTTTTATCCATATTAATGACTATAATGAGTTGAAAATTTAGATTTAAACTCTCTTATGGCAAACAAAACAAATTTAACCATCGGCGGAATTATTGTTGCGCTTGCAGCCGCTTATTTCGGAATTGATTTACAACAACAAAAATCTGCACCAGTTCAGACGACAGCGGAACAAAACGCACAGCCACAAATAGAATCAGTACAACCTGTAGATGCTCAACAAAAAGGGCAGAGTGCTGAAGATGTTATTGCGCATGCATTTAAAAATAAACTTAGTAATGTTCAGGTTGAGGGTACAGGTCGAGTGAAAGCGGTACTTCGAGATGATAATGAAGGTAGTCGGCATCAAAAGTTCATTTTGACCTTAAATAATGGTCAAACCCTTTTAGTTGCACATAATATCGATCTAGCCCCACGAATTGATAACTTGCAAAAAGGCGATACAGTTCAATTTTACGGTGAATATGAATATTCAGATCAGGGGGGGGTGATGCACTGGACACATCACGATCCGAATGGACGTCATCAGGATGGTTGGTTAAAGCATCAAGATAAAACCTATCAATAAAAATCACGTAGTCATTTTTAACTTTAGTCATTTAAATGATCATGATTCAGATGAAGCTATCAACATAAAATTGGATTAACCATATTGAGTAAAAGCCAGTGTTTAAACACTGGCTTTTTGGTCGTATAAATAGAAAAAATGATTGGAAATACCAGAGATAAATACACCTATAAACAATAGGGTTTTAAGCATCGAATATGAAGAAAACCGATGTGGAAGAAGTGAAAAAGAGATCTATGAAATTAATCATGCTTTAAATGCTCTTTATTTGCGATTTATGGCGTGTTTTCCAATTACCAAGTACTTTAATTGCAAATGTGTCTAAACACCAAATAGGGCCAATGAGGAGGAATTGGAGATCTTTGAAAAAAGAGGGCTTTTTACCTTCAATTTTATGGCCATAAAATTGACCAATCCATGCGAATACAAAGAGTGCGATATAAAAGCCATAACCAACTGGTAGCACCCAAATTAGCCATACCATGATTAACGTTAACGCGGCCATTGCAACAGCAAGGACAATGTCTAAACGTGCGTAAAAGATAAATGCTAAAGCAAGTAAGACAGCAGTAAGTAGCGCGCTAAAATGCGCCAATATGCCAACGATTGAAAAATAAATCGTAGGTACGCAAATCCAGTGAATCATTTTATTGGTTTTATTTTGATGACTTTCGCTGTATTCATCAAACCATTCGTTGATTGTTTTCATGATAGTCCTTAATCATGGGGAAGGACTCCAATATAAACAAGAATGGAGGAAGGGTCAAAATCAGGATTACTGATGATTTGAAAGGCTAAGAGGCCACAAATAAAAAAACCACGCTAGGCGTGGTCTGTTAAATGCAGTCACTTCATTGGAGAATTAAGAATTTGGACCGTCTACGCGCTCAATGCTCACATTTGCAGTACCCGCACTGGTAATACCCAATTGCTTAGCAGCACCATAAGATAAATCAAGAACACGGTTACCATGGAATGGACCACGGTCATTTACTTTCACCACGACGCTTTTACCATTATTGCGATTCGTAACACGAATAAAGCAATTAAGTGGCAGGCTACGATGTGCTGCTGTAAGTGCGTTCATGTCAAACGTTTCACCGCTTGCTGTTTTACGACCGTGGAATTGACGACCGTACCAAGAAGCAGTACCTGTTTGAGTGAACTTACGAACAGTATTCGATGCAACAGTATTTAACTTTTCAATCACTGAAGGCTCATCTTCAGGAATTTCGATTTTAGCAGCGATTGTTTGACGACGAATTTTATCGCCAGAACGCTCAGTGATTGAAAGGCTACTTAAATTCGTAAAGTTTGAATTGAAGCTTTGAGCTTCTTTATTCAATACACGAGCTGCAAGACGAGAGTTGTCATTATCATGATTGAATGATGATGACTGAACCATCTCAGCTTGTGACTGACTTAGCGCAACTGCCGTGGCAACCGCTAAGGCATATTTAATAATTGATGACTGCATTGTTTATCTCCCAATGGCATATTTACTGGTTCAACTAAGTCGCTGATATCCATGTAAACACGTCTGATATTTCACTTTTGCAACTATATTTAACGAGATGGATAATATTCATGCCATCAATAGGCTGTCTAGTGTTTAATTAAAATACTTTGAAAATGTCTAAAAAATTAACAATAGTTGGTTAAAAAATAATCAATAATGTAACAAGGTGTGTAAAATGTCGAATAAATGCTCATTTTGGTGAAAATATTTGTTGACTTTTTTGCTCTATAAGAAAAAACCAGTCTTATCGACTGGTAACTTCAGTGCCTAAAAGCCATAGTGCAGTCGCATACATACGGCTTTTGTTATAGGTTGTAATGACCTGAAAATTTGGATAAGTGATGTAATAAATTGGTCCATAACTATCTTGCAATTGGATGACATTGACTAAATCGAGATCATCGATTTTTACCAATGGATTCATAGGGGTTACACCTTGAGCCTTGAGTACACCATAGGGTGTTGGCTGGTTTAAATCCTTTGCAATAATAGCATCTGGGTTGTTTCCGCTATAGCGAGCAGCAAAAGCAATCGGTTGATTACGCTGCCAACCATAATTTGCTAAATAATTTGCAATTGAACCAATGGCATCGACAGCTGAATTACGCAGGTCAACATGACCATTGCCATCGTAGTCCACACCAAATTTTGGAATGTTACTTGGCATAAATTGAGGATAACCCACAGCACCTGCATATGAACCGACGACAGAGTTGGTTGGAACACCATCTTTATATGACCAAGCAATCAGTGCAGCAAGTTCATCTTGGAAATATTGCGCACGGCGTTCGTAGCCAAAACCAAGGGTCGCCAAAGCATCACGGGTAATAAAATTACCTTTATTGCTGCCGTAGCCTGTTTCAACACCCAAAATGCCTAAAATCACGGATTGAGGCACACCAAATTGTTGTTCTGCACGATTTAAAGTGTCGGCATATTGATTTTTGAAGCGAACGCCGCGTTGAATTGTACTTTCAGCTAAAAAATTGGTTTTGTATTGGTACCAAGGCTTTGATTCACCAGGTCTATTCATAATGCTAATAATGTTGGGTAGGTTTTTACTGCCTTGCATTGCCCAATCAATTTGATTTTCACTCAGACCATAGGTTTGCATTGCATTTTGTTTAAAGCTTGCATATGCCGGATGAGATTGGAAGTCGTTAGCCTGACAAAAACTGGTCAGTGAAATTGAACCGGCCATAATGGCAATATGTGATAGTTTTTTATAAAAATTTCGATTTAGCATAAATAAAAAATTTCCAGTTGCTTTAGCGATGAGTATGAACAAAATTTCGAGGGGAAAAGATCCTGAAAATTGTGATGACCTTCTGGTTTCATAGCTCATTAAAGGTAAACGTTACCAATAGCAACTAAGATACCACTGACAGCGCATGCTTTCATAAATAGATATACAAAAAAAGACAAAGCAAAGGGTTTTTTCGCAGTTAACATATTGAAAAGTGACATATTCATTTACATAACTTGCAAATATTCACAAATCATTTGAAATAAAGATGACTCTAAAACTCATGCGTCATAAAAACGCAGAACGAGTAAACTTTATCGCGTTGCGAAATACTGTTTAGAAGCTACAAAAGTTGCAATGTTATATCTAAAAATAAAGGGACATGATTAAAAAGGTACCGGTCTAAAACACCTATATGCAAGCAGTGATTTATTCATTGCATAGTTTTTGTTCGTCAGCACTTCAATGCTGTTGAAAACGTCGCTATATATAGTAGAAATATAGACTGAATGATAAAAAAGAAAGAGATTGAATATTAAAATGGACGCATTGAGATTTAAGCCAAAATGACGGCTCACATTAAAATATGATCTATATTCAGGTCCTTCCTGTTCTTTGTAGATTTTTAAAAATTGTGGATATCAATGTACTGTCTTTCTTTTAATAAAAATCTGTTCAATTCTAGAACTGTGTTTGCATGACTATATAGTCATTGTATCGGGATTCGATTATATGCGTTTAGCCATAAAAAAACCTAGCCAAAGCTAGGTTTTGACGAAAAGCGAGATTTATTTGTTAAACATCGCATCATGTGCTTCTGCAAGGGCACTTAGCTCTTCTTTGGTTAAATTTGGGAAAATCTTATCAATTGCAATATGAATAGCTTTAATCACAGCAGAAGAACCGATATCGGCTGCTTTACGTTTAATCATGCCTAAATCGAGTGTTTTATTAAAGTCATTCATAAAATGACGCACTGCAGCTTCAGCAAACTGTTTATACAGTTCACCAAAAGCAGCTTTATTTATATCTGCGCCCGATTTAATTTCCGCATAACTATTTTTAAGGTTAGTGACTAGTCCTGCATCTAAACTTAGACCTACACGATAAGTGCCAGTCGCGTCTTGAAATAAACTTCGTTCTGAAAATTCAATTGATTGTTTCACCACATCATTCGGAGATTTACCTAGTAGTTGCTTTAACAATACAGCGACTGTTGATTTGACATAGCCAGCCAGTTTTTCTGCTGTGTCGCGCTTATCGCTTGCAGGAAACAGATGAACAGGAGCTAATATAGTTGCACCAATGATTTCTTCATTAATCAGCAAAGCTGTTTTATCACGTAAAGGATAAAGTGGTTCACTCGAATTTTTTTTCGCGTGACCAGTTTGGATACTGCTTAGAAGTTCCTCAGAAGGAATAAAACCAAAAAATGGCATCACTAACCTCAATTTTTTTATTGTCGCGCCAATCGAATGGGGCGAGGCATCCATGTTAAATCCGATACACGACAAGGGTTGATATCCAATCCACCACGGCGTGTATAGGCAGCATATACCATCAGCTGACTTGGTTTTAAATGTTGCCAAATGTCGGCAAACATTTGCTCCACACATTGTTCGTGGAAACCATTATGCTGACGGTAAGAAATAATATAAGCCAGAATACTACGATAACAAGGCTTAGTACCTTTATACCTTATAAATACCGTTCCCCAATCAGGTTGACCCGTGACTGGGCAGTTACTTCTTAATAAATGTGAATAAAGTTGAATTTCAACTTCTTCTTGCGCTGCATCTTCATCTAAAGAGAGTAAAGCTGCATTTGGATGATTTTCTAACTGGGTGGGTTCTAAGTCATCAATACAGATGCCTTGCGGTTTTGAAATTTCAACTTCATCAACATGAAATAGATCAATAGTCACAGCGGCATTGGCTGCAGCAGATAAGTCTTTTTCAACGGTTGCTTTAAACGCTGCCTGAGAATCAAATTTGGTAAAGTTCATACTATTAAAGTAGAGCTTTAAAGATTTGGATTCGATGAGGTTGTCTGAACTTGCAGGCAAAGTTAAACGGCCAATAGCGACTTGAGGCACACCAGAAGCATTTAACCAAGAAATTTCAAAAACATGCCACCAGTCTGTACCTTGGCGGATGCCTTCCACATGGGCATATTGTTCACGTGCAGTGGCACGTGCAATCGGAAATAGAATATCAGGTTGATATTCTGTTGGGTAGTTGGTGTCTTTACCTAAAAGGGATTGTTCTACACTCATTATTCACGCATTCCTGAACCACGAGAAAGTAAATGATACGCCACGCCATAAAGTACAACGCAACATGCAGTAATTACTGTCAGTGAAATGCCGACATTCACATCGCTATGGCCCAAAATACCGTAGCGGAATGCATTTACCATATACACGACAGGGTTGATTAAAGAGAGATTTTGCCAAAAAGGACTCAGTGATGAGATGGCATAGAAAACACCGCCTAAATAAGTCAGCGGAGTCAGGACGAAAGTCGGGATAATCGAAATGTCGTCAAAAGATTTTGCATAAACAGCATTAATAAATCCGCCAAGAGAAAACAGCAGCGAAGTAATGAGAACTGTATATATAGTTACGAAGATATTGGTCAGGTGTAATTCAGTAAAAAATAGGCTCATCACAGTGACAATAAAGCCGACTAAAACACCACGGCAAACACCACCGATCACATAACCCCAAAGCACCATGTGTAACGGTACTGGACTCATGATTAATTCTTCGATGCTTTTTTGAAATTTTGCACTAAAGAAACTGGATGACACATTGGCATAGCTGTTGGTGATGACCGCCATCATAATTAAGCCGGGCACGATGAACTGCATATAGCTAAAACCGCCCATTTGCCCAATGCGTGAACCAACTAAATTACCGAAAATCACAAAGTACAAACTCATGGTGATCGCAGGTGGGAGAAGAGTTTGCGGCCAAATACGCATGAAACGGCGAATTTCTTTATACACTAAGGTGTAGAGGGCGATACACAGTTGGTTAAAATTCATTGTGCTGCACCTTCAAGATTTTTTTCGACCATACGGACAAACAGTTCTTCTAGTCGGTTAGATTTATTACGCATACTACGAACCTGAATACCTTGAGATTCCATGAGTTGGAATAAATCATTCAAGGTATGGGCTTTATCCATAGTGACTTCTAAGGTGACAGGATCTACTAAGTTGAAACGGACACCAATAATTTCTATATGGATCGGTTCAATGGGTTCGGCTAGATCGAAAATAAATGTTTCTTCATTCAACTGACTGAGGAAACCTTTCATGCTGGTGTCTTCTTTAATCACACCACGATCAATAATTGCGATTCGACGGCACAACATTTCAGCTTCTTCTAAATAGTGTGTCGTTAAAATAATAGACGTACCTTTTTCGTTCATTTCTGTGAGGAAATCCCACATCGAACGGCGTAGTTCAATATCAACACCAGCAGTCGGCTCATCTAAAATCAGCAGTTTAGGTTCATGCATCATGGCACGAGCGATCATTAAACGGCGTTTCATACCGCCCGATAGCATGCGTGCTTGGGTGCTACGTTTTTCCCAAAGGCCAAGCTTTTCTAAATATTCCTCTGCACGTTTCTCTGCTATCTTTTTAGAAATACCGTAATAACCAGCTTGAGTCACCAAAATATCAAACGTTTTTTCAAATTGACCAAAGTTAAATTCTTGAGGGACAACGCCCAAACACTGCTTTGCATGCGAGGGATGGGTATCTAAATTATGGCCAAAGATTTCAACAGAACCTGAAGTTTTACGGGTAAGTGAACTGATAATACTAATCGTGGTAGATTTTCCTGCACCATTGGGACCTAAAAGTGCATAAAATTCACCTTCGGGTACTGTTAAATCAATACCTTTAAGCGCCTGAAACCCATTTTTATAGGTTTTTGACAGCTGCTTTAACGTTAGTGCATCAGTCATAAATAATTCACTCTATAAATAGTGTGAGTATTGTGCGATATCGGGGCAAATAAACCAAGTAAATCGTATGGAATTCTGCATTTTATAAATAGAACGTTGTATAAAGCTTAAGCAGAAAAAAGCCTAACATCTATATAGTTGCTTTACCTTACAGTTTTTTTTGTTATGATGTGCGCAATCCAAAATAAGCGCTCATAGCTCAACTGGATAGAGTACAGGTCTCCGAAGCCTGTGGCGTGGGTTCGAGTCCCGCTGAGCGCACCATTTTTTAGTTTTGATTGTTTAACTAAATTTTGCAAATCAACTGCTTTTTTTATATCTCTATTTCTATTCATCCCAATCAATTTCAAAAAAACAATATTGATGTATCTTTTTCCAAACACATAAATTTCAAAATATTTCTCAATCTTTATATTGAAAGTTCAAAGTCATACAAAACATTTAAATCGAAAACTTATAAATATTGAAAATAGAAAGTTCACTGTATTTATATCTGCATCTAAATCAAAAGAATCTATTGAAAACACGATTATAAAAGTCATGCACCAAAATAGTGGAGCTTGGAAACTTAATAGAACACTTATCGTTTTGTATTGCCTAAATAAAATAGGAAAACGATTGGTGCTTTAATATTAACATACTAAAAAATAACAAAAAATTAATTTTGGCATGATGTATGCAATTCAGTATTCAAACTTGCATACAAGAATGAGCACATCAATGAACCCAATAAAAACTTTAGGCTGGACTTTAGCGGAATGGAAAGCGGGCTACACGAATAACACAATTCAACTCGAAGACTTATATGCCTTGGTCGAGCAATTTGATCATGCAGATCCAGCATGGATTTCCATTGCATCGATAGAACAATTAACTGCACAGATTGACGCTTTAAAACAAATCGAAAATGCTGCGGCCTTACCTTTATTTGGTGTGCCTATTGCAGTGAAAGACAATATTGATGTGGTGGGCTTTGCGTCAACGGCTGCGTTTAAATTATTTACGGACATAAAAACTGAAGATGCCTATGTGGTGCAACGCTTAAAACAAGCGGGTGCCATCATTGTTGGCAAAACTAATCTTGATCAATTTGCCACAGGATTGGTCGGTACACGTTCGCCATTTGGTGCAGTGCCGAATACTTTTAATTCTGACTTTGTAAGCGGTGGTTCAAGTTCAGGTTCAGGCAGTGTAGTGGCGCGCGGTTTAGTCCCGATTGCGCTCGGTACAGATACAGCAGGCTCAGGGCGTATACCCGCAGCATTTAATAATATTGTTGGCTTAAAGCCGACCAAAGGTCGCTTTTCAAATACTGGCTTACTGCCTGCGTGTAAAAGCTTAGATTGCATTTCAATTTTTGCTTTAACTGTCGTTGATGCAACTGCAGTGGCAGAAGTTATGGAAGGTTTTGATGTAACCGACAGTTATTCACGTGTGAATCCTGCTACAGCGCCTGCAAAGTTCAGTGCACAATTAAAGTTAGCCATTCCAAAACAATTAGAATTTTTTGGTGATGCTCAATCTGCTGTTGCATTTCAGCAAGCATTAATTGAATTAAAAAAATTAGGTGCAGAACTAACTGAAATTGATTTCAGTCCTTTTGCAAAATTGGCTGTACAACTGTATCAAGGATCATGGGTCGCAGAGCGAACAGCTGCAGTTGCAGACTTATTAGAAACATCGGTACAAGATTTTGATCCAACAGTTTTAGAAATTATTCAAAAAGGCCAGCAGTACACTGCGGTTGATGCTTATAACGCCGAATATTTAAAGCAAGAATTGGCTCGAGACATTCAGCAAACCTTAGCGCAATTTGATGCCTTAGTGGTGCCAAGCTCGCCAACCATACACACACTTGCAGAAATGGCTGAATCGCCAATTGAAAATAATAGCCACTTTGGCACCTATACCAACTTTACCAATTTAGCAGACCTGAGTGCCATCGCTGTACCTGCAGGCTTTCGTGCCGACGGGCTGCCTTTTGGAATCACATTCATTGCACCGGCTTGGCACGATACGGCTTTAGCAGATTTTGCCGAAAAATGGCAAAAGCATCTGAAATTACCACTCGGTGCAGTAGCTAAAACATTGCCTGAAGCAAATTCAGTCATGTCTGCACCATCAGCACAGCATTTTCGTGTTGCTGTTGTAGGCGCACATCTCACAGGCATGCCACTCAATTTCCAACTGACAACACGCCAAGCTGTGCATGTCGAAACCACAACCACTTCTGCCGATTACGCCCTCTATGCACTGCCGGGCACAGTACCGCCGAAACCAGGTTTAGCGCGTCAGGAAGCGGGTCAAAAAATTATTGTCGAGCTTTGGGATATTCCAAAAGCTCGCTTTGGTGAATTTGTCGCCGAAATTCCAACACCACTGGGTATGGGCAATATCGAGCTTGCCGATGGACGTTGGGTGAAAGGCTTTATTTGTGAACCTTATGGCTTAAACGGTGCAAAAAATATCAGTGAATTTGGCGGCTGGCGCGCCTATATCCAATCACTGCAAGCAACAACAGCAAAATCAATTTAAAAAATTCGGGGAAATAATCATGTTTAAAACAGTTTTAATTGCAAACCGTGGTGAAATTGCTGTTCGTGCGATTCGTACATTAAAGAAACTCGGTGTTCAGTCGGTTGCCGTATATTCAGAGACAGACCGTTATGCACAACATGTCTTAGATGCAGATGTGGCGGTTTCACTTGAGGGCATCAAACCTGCAGAGACTTATTTAAGTATTGAAAAATTGATTCAAGCAGCCAAACAAACTGGCGCTGAAGCAATATTTCCAGGTTATGGTTTTTTGTCTGAGAGTGCTGATTTTGCCCGTGCATGTGAGGAAAATGGTATCGCCTTTATGGGGCCAACGGCTGAACAAATTTTAGAGTTTGGTTTGAAGCATCGTGCACGTGAATTGGCTGCGGCAGCCAATGTGCCCATGACACCGGGCACAGGTTTATTGGCAAGTTTAGATGAAGCACTCGCATCTGCGGCAGAGATTGGCTATCCCGTCATGCTGAAAAGTACCGCAGGCGGTGGCGGGATTGGTTTAACCCGCTGTGATGATGAGCAATCATTAAAAGATGCGTATGAAAGTGTAAAGCGTCTAGGCGAGCAGTTCTTTAAAGATGCAGGCGTGTTTCTCGAACGTTTTGTCGATAAAGCCCGTCATGTAGAAGTACAAATTTTTGGTGATGGTTTAGGTCAAGTCGTTGCCTTTGGGGAGCGCGATTGTTCATTGCAGCGCCGTAACCAAAAAGTCGTTGAGGAAACACCTGCACCGCACTTACCAGAAGCAACACGTCAAAAATTGCACCGTGCTGCTGTAGAGCTTGGTCAATTGGTGAAATACCGCAGCGCAGGTACGGTTGAGTTTATCTATGATGCTGCCCGTGATGAAGTGTATTTCCTTGAAGTGAATACCCGTTTGCAGGTTGAACACCCAGTCACTGAAATGGTGACAGGATTAGATCTGATTGAATGCATGCTGAAAGTGGCGGCAGGTGATGCTTTAGATTGGGAAAAACTCAGCAATATTCAGCCCAATGGCGCTGCCATTGAAGTGCGAATTTATGCGGAAGATCCAGTGAAAAACTTCCAGCCAAGTCCTGGTGTACTCACGGATGTATATTTTCCAGAAGACATTCGTGTGGATACTTGGGTGTCTACAGGCACTGAAATTTCACAATATTTTGACCCGATGATTGCCAAAATTATTGTGCATGCTGCAGATCGAGACAGTGCGATTGCCAAGCTAAAAACAGCCTTGGCGGAAACTCGCTTGAATGGCATCAGCACTAACTTAGATTATGCACATACCGTAGTATCAGATGCACGCTTTGAAAATATGCAAATCTGGACACGTCTACTGGATGATTTTAAATACGTGCCAAATGTGATTGAAGTGCTGCAACCGGGCACGCAAAGTTCGATTCAAGACTACCCAGGGCGTGTGGGCTATTGGGATATTGGTGTACCGCCATCAGGCCCAATGGACGATTATGCATTTCAGTTGGCTAATCAAGTTGTGGGTAATCCAAAAGCGGCAGCAGGCTTTGAGTTTACCTTACAAGGGCCAAGTCTAAAATTTCATGCCGACAGCATCGTAGCCCTTGCAGGTGCGCCATGCAGCTCGACTCTAGATGGTGTGAATGTCGATTTTTGGCAGCCGATCAGCATCAAAGCTGGGCAAACTTTGGCACTCGGACAAGTTGAATCGGGTTGCCGTACTTATCTTGCAATCCGTAATGGGCTAAATGTGCCTGAATATCTAGGCAGCCGTTCAACCTTTGCATTGGGTAATTTTGGTGGTCATGCAGGGCGAGTACTGCGCGCAGGCGACATGATTAAAATGGTTAATCCAAGCCTGCCTTTGGATGGATTGGAGGTTGCAACAGCAGCACCGCAAGCTTTGGCAGCAGAGCGTATTCCAAGCTATGGCAAGGAATGGAAAATTGGTGTGCTGTATGGCCCGCATGGTGCACCAGATTTCTTTAAACCTGAATATATTGAAGAATTTTTTGCTTCAACATGGAATGTGCACTTTAACTCAAACCGTTTAGGTATTCGCCTAACAGGCCCGACACCAAGCTGGGCACGTGAAAATGGCGGTGAAGCAGGTTTGCATCCATCCAATGTGCATGATTGCGAATATGCTATTGGTGCAATTAACTTCACTGGTGATTTCCCTGTGATTTTGGCTAAAGATGGCCCAAGCCTCGGTGGTTTTGTTTGTCCAGTCACCATTGCCAAAGCAGAACTTTGGAAGATTGGTCAACTGAAGGCAGATGACAGCATCAGTTTCTATCCAATGAGTGTGGAACAAGCCAATGCCTTAGAAGTTCAGCAAATTGCCGATATTCAAAACTTTGCTCAAGCGCCTGAAAAGTCAGAGTTGGCAAATTTTGAGTGTAAGCCTGAAGGGATATTGGCTGTGCGTGAAGCAGATGCACATGCGCCGAAAGCTGTCTATCGTCAGGCAGGTGACAGTTATATCTTGCTGGAATATGGCGAAAACGTCCTCGATTTGGCTTTGCGATTACGTGTTTATCGACTGATGCAGCTGATTCGTGAAGCAAACATTGATGGCATCTTAGAGCTTTCACCGGGTGTGCGTTCACTGCAAATTAAATATGATGGATTGTGTTTCAGCCAAGCGAATTTAATTCAGTTCTTATTAGGACTCGAAAATGAGATGGGAGATTTGAGCCAAATCAAGATTCCATCCCGTATTATTCACTTGCCGATGGCATTTGAGGACTCGGCCATTTTAGGTGCTGTGGAACGTTATCAAGAAAGTGTCTGTGCCAAAGCGCCGTGGTTGCCAAATAACGTCGATTTCATTCAGCGCATTAATGGCTTAGACAGCCGTGAACAAGTCAAAGACATCATTTTTGATGCCAATTATCTGATTTTAGGTTTGGGTGATGTGTATTTAACTGCACCTTGTGCCGTTCCAATTGATCCGCGTCATCGTTTACTCAGCTCGAAATATAATCCTGCACGTACCTTTACCGCAGAAGGCACAGTCGGTATTGGCGGTATGTACATGTGTATTTATGGCATGGACTCACCGGGCGGTTATCAGTTGATTGGTCGTACATTGCCCATTTGGAATAAGTTTAAAAAGAACAAGCAGTTTGGCGATCAGCAATGGTTCTTACGCTTCTTTGATCAAATTAAATATTATGAAGTAACCGAAGCTGAACTGGATCAATTCCGTGCTGACTTTGCCAATGGTGTGGCGGAAATCAAAATTGAAGAAACTGAATTTGATTTTGCAGCCTATCAAGCCTTTTTGGAAATAGAAAAGGACAGTATTGCAGAATTTAAAGCGCAGCAGCAACAGGCATTTACAACTGAAGTTGAACGCTGGAAAGATGAGTTTGATGCACCTGCGGAAATGGAAATCCTGCAAGATGATACCGACTATAGCCAGTATGCAGCCTTAAATGCATCGATGACCGGCAACATTTGGAAAATTTTTGTCGAAGCTGGACAGTCTGTGAAGAAAGGCGATACTGTAGCCATTATTGAAGCGATGAAAATGGAGCTTCCAGTCTATGCCGATGATGACGGCATAGTGAAAGCGATTATCTGCCGTGCAGGACAAACGGTACATAGCGGTGAACCGCTAGTTTATATGGAATAAACATGAGCTCAGCTATTGTTGGGAAAAGCTCAGACAACTTGTCTGAGCTGGTTTTCCAAAAAATAAAAAACGATATCTTTGATTTTCAGCTCAAACCTGGTGCACGTTTTACCGAATCTGAAATTGCAGAATTGTATGAAGTCAGCCGTACACCCGTACGGCAGGCTTTATACCGTTTACAGCAAGATGGCTATGTAAGGGTAAATTTTCGTAGCGGTTGGGAGGTGAAGCCACTCAATTTTAAAGCCTATGAAGAACTCTATGATTTACGGATTTTGCTGGAATGCTATGCCATTGAGCAGCTCTGCAAAATGGAACCAGAACAACTCAAACAGGCTTTACAGGACTTAGTAAATGTGTGGTGTATTCCGCCTGAGCAGTTTCTGCATGATTTAAAAACTTTATCGATGCAAGATGAAGCATTTCACTGCCAATTGCTTGAAGCAATCGGTAATAGTGAAATGGCAAAGGTGCATCGGGATGTGAGTGAAAAAATTCGTATTATTCGTCGCTTAGATTTTTCTAAAGATTATCGAATTGAAGCCACTTATGCAGAGCATCAACAGATTTTACAATTGATCCTTGGACATAATGTTACAGCGGCATTGGAGAAAATGCGCAGCCATATTCAGCAAAGTAAAGAAGAGGTGAAAAAAATTACTTTGGAAATGTTGGCGCGAATGGCATAGAACTATTTGCAAAAGATCTAGCTCACGATAATTCACGGTAGATATGTATTTTACGAGTCAATCTGTGTCGTTAGGGGCGTACTTAGAGCTATAAATAGATGTATTCATTGGTTAATATGATGGAGAAAAATAAAAAAGACCACGAAGGGGAGATTCTTTATTTCAACTTTAGAAAACGCGATTTCATTGGCGACTGAACGCCATTTCGGACAAGTCGATAAAGCGGGTCAAGCTTATATTCAGCATCCACTTCGTGTGATGCAAAATGTGCAACATCCCGATGCTAAAATCGTCGCTGTATTACATGACATTTTAGAAGATACTGCGACAACGACGGATGAGCTTCGTGCTATGGGTTTTCAAGCCCATATTATCGACGCGATACTAGCACTGACTAAAACAGCCGGTGAGAACCGATTTCAAGCTGCGCAGCGTACTGCTAAAAATGCAATTGCGTGTGAAGTAAAACTCAGTGATTTACACGACAATATGGATTTGTCTCGCTTAACTTTGGTCACAGCAAAAGATAGACGTCGTTATCAACAATATTTAAAAGTTAAAAGTAGATTAGAGCGTGCTCGGAGCGTCCATTTACATTTGATCGATTTAAATCTAACAACAGATTATCCGAGATTTCAATTTCAAAGTTCAAAGCAAAATTTTCAATATCTGCTTAATGCGATGTTTGATCTAGAGCATTCATTAGGTGGCGTTCAGATTGGAAGTCCACATGAGTGGTGGATTTTATTTGAAGATGTCAGTGCATATTTTGCATATTGCCAAAGAAAGGGTGCCGTTCCCAAGCAGGCAACATTCTTAGATTTAATTTTAACCACAGATCGGGACTATTTCGGGGGCATCTTTCAAGCTGAACAAGATCGGCAATTATTTGCTTCTATGTTTGGCGTCTTTATGCAAAATCATTTTATCGCGTGGAAACTTAAGACAGAAACTGTAGACTGTATCGGCAATACAACAATATAAAGTCACCATTGATTGATGAATTTTATCTAGATAATTAGATGCTGAGTGTCATTTAAGAATATCTCGAAATGCTTGATTTCGAGACTTTTAAAGTGATTCCATCTATTTAGACGTAAATGAATTTTGAAATTTTATCGGCACATTCTATGACGGTATTGGCAACTTCTCCACGGAATTGAGCTTCTGTATAGGTGCTCAAAGGGCAACTGACCGACAAAATAGCGCTCATTTTCCCACTTGCCTGACTATATATAGGCGCAGCACAAGCGGCCATATCTGTATTGAAATGTCCCCAGCTCACCATAAATGGCTGATTGCGTACTTCACGTAGTCGTTCTAATAAAGCCTCAATATTACGCGGTGTACGTTCCGAAAATATTTTCCAATCTTGAATATTTTCATAACGCTTGATGACTTCAGCTTCCGAAAGTTGCGACAAAATCAATTGACCAATCACCGTTGCATGTGCAGGCCAGCGTGTGCCGATATGCACGGTACTGGTAAATGGACCATTGGACTGAACATTGCTGACGAAAACAATATCTGTGCCTTCTAAGACCGATAAATGCACCGCAATTTTAATTCGGTCACGCAGTTCGCGCATGATCGGCGCAGCCAAATCGGTCAGTGATGATTTAGATAAGCTGTTAAAGCCCAGTTCCATCACATTGCTGTTGAGCGCATAGGTTTTTTGCGACATTTTTCGCAGGTAGCCGCAGTGCTCTAAGGTGTGAATTAAACGAAAAGCGCTGGAACGGTTTACATCTATTTTTTCCGCGATTTCAGAAATGGTCATTTCCTGATGATGTTGATCGAATAATTTTAAAATGGCCAAGCCACGAATTAAGCCTGGGACTAAATAGCGCTCGTCATTGGAAGATTCAGTTTCTTTCTCTAAAGAGGCATCGTTATTAATTGAATTCATTTGCCAAGCTCATCTTTGATCAAGTTTATATAAAAATAAATAACCTATTGGGGCTATTTTAGCGGCCTAAAAATGAGATCGCAATGTTTATATATAAAACATTTATTTGTAAATAAAACATTGCAAAATGTGTTTTTTAACTATCTTGATGAAATATATAAATTTATAAAAATTGACAATTAAATTGCTCACGCATTATTCTATTCATAATGTTTCAAATATTAAATATTGTTTTGCATATAAAACATGGAAGATGAGCATATGAACTGGATATCTGTTTGCAAAGTGAATGAAGTCGCTGATGAAGAGCCAAAAGCGGTTGAAGTCGAAGACAAAAAGATCGGTGTCTTTCTTATCGAAGAAAATTATTTCGCGGTTGAAAACGTCTGCCCGCATGCATTTGCGTTACTGACAGAAGGCTTCATTGAAGGACTGACAGTTGAATGCCCGCTGCATGAAGCGATTTTCAACTTGGAAACAGGGGCTTTGGAAAGTGGCCCTGGTTGCAGAGATTTATGTACTTACCCAGTACGCGTTGAAAACGGTGAAGTTCAAATTCAACTCTAAGGCTGAAGGAAGAAAAGGAAATATTCACATGAAAGCATTTAACGAAAAGCTAGCTAAATGGATTAACGCAACGCCTTCGAATGACGCAGGCATTAACAATATTCAAATTCCGGGTCAGGTTGAACATTTGGTTTGGCAAAACCGCAGCCGCGCGCCGAGCCAATATGAATTGGATTTTGTGCAGCATTTAATTCAAGCCTTCAATAACGATGTGACAGAACTGGATGCATTAACCGATGCACTGAATCAGCAAGGGTTTAGAACAGTAGCAGGAGAGGTTTGGACCACTGAGAGCTTCTCGAAAGAAATGCAGCGTCTAGGCTATTAAGAAAAGGATTTCATCATGACTGCAGAAATTAATTTAGAACAATATTTGGATCTTGGTCTGCGTGATCAATGGTATCCAGTCTTGGCAAGCTGGGAAGTAGGTTCAAATCCTGTTGGGATTACCCGTTTAGGCGAAAATATTGTGGTATGGCGCGATGAGCTAGGCGCTGTACATGCACTAGAAGACCGCTGTCCGCACCGAGGCGCACGTTTATCGCTTGGCTGGAATTTGGGTAACCGCGTTGCTTGTTGGTATCACGGTGTAGAAGTACGTCATGACGGCGTGGTGGAAGATGTGCCAGCAGTAAATGATTGCCCGCTCAAAGGCAGCGACTGTGTAAAATCATATCAAGTCAAAGAAATGAATGATGCGATCTTCATTTGGTTTGGTCTTGATGCTAGTGAAGCGCCTGCAGAACTTAACTTACCCGATCAGCTGTCAAGTGATGAGTGGAGCTCATTCCTATGTATGGCAGATTGGAAAGTGAATCATCAATATGCCATTGATAACGTGATGGACCCGATGCACGGCACATACCTGCATTGTACATCGCACTCGATGGCGGAAGGTGAACGTACAGCTGAAATGAAGCACCGCGCAACCCAAGATGGTTTCGTCTTTGAAAAAGAAGGTCAAACTGGTGTGAACTTTGACTGGGTTGAATATGGTCAAACGGGGGCGGCATGGTTACGTTTATCGATTCCTTACCGTAAGTCTTTTGGTCCGGGTGGTGAGTTTTGGATTGTCGGTTTTGCTACCCCGATTGATGCCGACAACACTCGCGTATTCTTCTGGCGCTGCCGTAAAGTGTCAGGTTGGCAACGTAATGTTTGGCGTTTCTTGTACCGTAACCATCTTGAGCAATTGCACTGGGATGTACTGGAACAAGACCGCATTATCTTAGAAAACATGGCGCCCAATGCGCGTCAACACGAATTCCTTTATCAGCATGATGTGGGCTTATCGCGCTTACGCCGCCTCATGAAAAAAGAGGCGGAAAAGCAAATCAAAAAAATCTTAGCGCTGCGTGAAGTGAAAGATGAAAATCGCATTGAAATGAAGGAAGCGTCAAATGGCTAATGTGCAGATTTTAGCCGGCAAGCGCATCTTGGTCACCGGAGCTGCGCGCGGCCTAGGACTTGATTTCGCCCAAGCGGCTGCTGAAGCAGGCGCTGCGGTGGTGATGGCTGATATCTTGGCAGATCAAGTGCATGATGAAGCGCAAAGCTTGGCGAAAAATGGCTTAAAAGTCTCATCTGTCATGATTGATTTGAGCGATAAAAATTCGATTCAAAATGCCGTACAAATTGCCGTAGGTGTTTTAGGTGGATTGGATGGCTTGATCAACTGTGCTGCTTTGGCGACCGGGGTGGGCGGTGTAGATATGATGAGCTATGACGAAGCGCTTTGGGACCGTGTGATGACTGTCAATGTTAAAGGCACTTGGTTGGTTTCTCAAGCTTGCGTACCACATTTAAAAGCGTCAGGGCAGGGCAAAATTATCAATATTGCTTCCGATACAGCGCTGTGGGGCGCACCAAAGCTGATGGCTTATGTTGCAAGTAAAGGCGCCATTATTTCGATGACCCGTTCAATGGCAAGTGAGTTAGGCGCAGATAATATCTGTGTGAATACCATCAGCCCAGGTTTAACACTGGTCGAAGCCACAGAATATGTCCCGCAATCACGCCATGATTTGTATGTGAATGGAAGAGCAATACAGCGTCAACAACTTCCGCAGGATGTGAACGGCACAGCGATTTATCTGCTTTCAGATTTATCATCTTTTGTGACCGGACAGAATATTCCTGTGAATGGCGGTTTCGTATTTAATTAAGGAGCAAGACATGATTACAGGAATTGAAGTCCTTAAATTTGGTGTCGAAAACCGCCAAGAGGCAAAGACATTTTTAGCTGATTTTGGCTTAAAGTCGGTGGCAACAGATATTGATGGTACAGATTTATATCAAACGCAAAATGGCAGCAAACTGTATCTTTTTGATACCTCTGATGCACGTTTACCGCCAGCCATTGAAGCCGGTTCAACACTACGTGAAGTAACATGGGGTGTTGAAAATGATCAAGATTTTGACAGTTTAAAAGCAAAATTAGCCAATGAGCCGGGTTTTGCAAGTTCAGCATCGCATGTGCAGTGCCGCGATCCTAACGGCATGACCATTGTGTTTGAAAAAAGCATAACGCATGCATTGCCAGAAGCAAAAACAGAAGGCATTAACCAATTTGGCAATATACAGCGTGTGAATGCAGCTAGTCCTGTGTATGAAAAAGCAGAACCGGTAGCCATTGGTCATGTGGTGTTTTTCACACCAGATTTGGAAACGACACAAGCATTTTATATTGAGAAAGTTGGCTTCCATTTATCCGATGCTTACCGTAAGCGCGGTGCATTCTTACGCTGCCGCGGCGAAGGTTTCCATCATGATTTGTTCTTATTGTCCGTGCCGAATAAACCAGCGGGCTTGAACCATGTCGCATTTGTGGTCCGTGATATTCATGAAGTCATTGGCGGCGGTTTAAGTATGAATCGTCAAGACTGGTCAACCTTTATTGGTCCGGGTCGTCACCCAATATCATCGGCTTACTTTTGGTATGTGAACTCACCATTGGGCGGTGCTTTTGAGTACTACACCAATGATGATTATCTAACTGAAGCATGGCAGCCGCGTGTAGAAGAGCACAGCTTGGAATTATTTACCGAATGGGCAATTGAAGGTGGTTTGGACCATGAAACCCGCCGTCAAGTAAAGCCTGCCTAAGGTAAATGGTGATAAGGAGATCAGCATGAACAGAATAGTGATTGTCGGTGCAGGCCAAGCTGCAGGATGGGCAGTACATACTTTACGTGGTCAAGGCTTTGACGGTGAAATTCACGTAGTTTCAAATGAAGAGCAGGTGTTCTATGAACGTCCACCATTGTCAAAGCAAGTGCTGTCACAAGAAGCAGAAGTAGAAAGCTTGAATCTGTTTTCTCAGGAGCAGGTGAATGATTTTTCAGTGACTTGGCACAAGCCAGATCATGCGGTCAAACTAGATAAAGCGGATAAAACCGTGCATTTGGAAAGCGGCAAAGTTTTGCCTTATGACAAATTGCTGATTGCGACAGGAAGCCGAGCGCGTATTCCTGTTTCAGCTTGGTCGAGCATGCAGAATGTATACACCATGCGTGATATTCAAGACTGCCAAAAGCTGACAGAAAAATTTAAAGCTGCAGAACATATTGCCGTGATTGGCGGTGGCTGGATTGGTCTAGAAATTGCTGCGACTGCGCGTAAGCAGGGCAAGCAGGTCGAAATTTTTGAATACGGTTCACGCCTTTGCGCACGCAGTGTCAGCCCAGAAGTCTCTGATTTTCTCAAGCACTTGCATGAAAGCAATGGTACAGCGATTCATTTAAATGCGACCAAATTGCATTTGATTGAAACTGCAGATCATCATGTTGAAGTATTTGATGCAGACATTAAATTAAAACAGTTTGATTGTGTGGTGGTCGGCGCAGGTGCAGAAATTGCAAAAGAATTGGCTACTTTAGCTGAACTCGAAGTTAAAGATGGCATTGTGGTAAATGAATATGGACAAACCTCAGATGTAGATATCTATGCTGCAGGTGATGTGGCTATTCATCCATCACTCGGTTACTGCATTCAGTCTTGGGCGAATGCGCAAAATCAGGCTATTTCTGCAGCAAAATCAATGTTGGGTGAGATGACAGCCTATCAGGATATACCTTGGTTATGGTCAGATCAGTATCAATGCAACATTCAGATTTTAGGGACTTATCAGCCTGAAAAAACTCATCAGGTGGTGATTCGTAAAACTACAGAAACGCAAATCAGTTTTTTCTATTTAGATGCAAATCAACAGCTGCTGAATATGATCGCAGTGAATGATTCAAAATTAATCAAACTGGCAAAACGATGGATGGCCAGCCAGCGCGAATTGGATCCAGCTCAATTGCAATATCCACACTTTAATTTAATGAAATTGAAATAAGCGTTTAAAAAATATTAGCCCATGTATGAAAGGATTTACCCATGGATAATGATGCAAAAACAGGATTAAAGCATTGGACCCCAGCGATCATTTTAATGATCTGCGTGGTACTGGCTTTCTTTGACAAAATTAGTATTGCTGTCTTGTTTTCAGATGCAACCTTCCAAGATGCGATGGGCATTGCACAGGACAAGGCAAAACTAGGCTGGCTGATGACAAGCTTTTTGCTAGCTTACGGTTTTTCGTCAATGTTCCTAAGCTTTTTAGGCGATATTTTTTGTCCTAAAAAAATGCTGTTTTGGAGTGTGACGTCTTGGGGCCTATTGATGTTTTTGATGGGTTTCACCACAGATTATTCTACGATGATGACGCTGCGCGTTCTGCTCGGTTTAGCTGAAGGCCCATTGTTTGCTTTGGCTTATACCATTGTGAAACAAACCTATACCGACCGTCAGCAAGCGCGTGCTTCAACCATGTTCCTCCTCGGAACTCCCATTGGCGCATTCCTAGGCTTTCCGATTACTGCATTTGTTTTGGCGCACTATGACTGGCACACCACGTTCTTTGTTATGGGGGCATTGACCTTCATTGTATTGATACTGATTGTGTATGGCCTACGTAACCTACAGTTGAAACGCACAGTGGATTTGGAAGGTGTTGGTAAACGCGTAAATTTCCGTACCCATGTGGCGCATACCAAGACTTTGCTAAGCAACGGTTCATTCTGGTTACTGTGCATCTTTAACATTGCATTGATGACTTACCTCTGGGGTTTAAACAGCTGGGTGCCTTCGTACTTAATTCAAGACAAAGGCTTTAACTTAAAAGAATTCGGTGCCTACTCAAGTCTTCCATTCATTGCGATGTTAGTGGGTGAAGTCGCTGGTGCATTCCTTTCGGACAAAATGGGCAAACGTGCGATTCAAGTGAGTGGTGGCTTACTGATTGCAGGGATATTCATGTATGCCATGGTGATTGCAACTGATCCTGTGATGGTGATTCTAGCGATGTCTCTAAGTGCTATGGCATGGGGCTTCGGTGTAGCAGCAGTATTTGCATTGTTAGCACGTATTACTACAGCAGACGTAGGCGCAACAGCAGGCGGTATTTTCAATGGTCTTGGTAACTTTGCCAGTGCAGCGGCACCGGTATTAATTGGTGCGATCGTAATGCAAACCGGTAGTTTCAATATTGGCATTACCTTCTTGGCAGCAGTCGCCGTGATCGGTTCCTTCTTCCTCGCGCCAATGCTGAAACGTTATTAAGGCTTGAGCCAAAGTTAAAGCCAAGAAATTAGCCCTTACTTTTATTTAACCGATATACATGACCGTCATGACGCTTAAAGCAACTGGTGCTGACGGTAAGAACAATTTAGATCAGATCCAGCTCCACTTTTATGAAATCGCAGTGAGCTGAAATAAGGAGAGAATCATGTCCGTACAGCAATTTGAATCTTGGAAACAGCCTGAAGGTCAAACATTAGAAGACTGGATTGGCGGACGCATCGCTCGCTTTGAAACCCGTCAATACGATTATGATGCACTCAAATTCCAAGCAGATTACGACCCAAAATACCGCCGTGCGCAAATGCGTTATATGGGGACAGGTGCAACAGGTGTAGCAAATGATGGAAATACGGTGCCTGCAGAAAACTTTACCTTTTCAACTATGGTCTTGCCACCGCAGTGCGAAGGTCCGTTGCATATTCATCACGATGTAGAAGAAGTGTTCTTTATGCTGCGTGGTGAAATTGATCTTTTTATCGAACATGAAGGCGAGAAGTTTTCAACCCGCTTAAAAGAACGTGACTTGATTTCAATTCCACCGGGGATTTACCGCGGCTTATTTAACCCAGGAAGTGAAGATGCCCTAATGTGCGTAATGCTAGGTACTGGCAAGCCGACGATTCCGAACTATCCGCCTGAACACCCTCTGTCTCAAATCAAGCGTTAATTTTAGGAAGAAAAGAGATGACTTTAGTTGAGCAATTGGCACAGTTTGAATTAAAAACCGTTCAGTTTGACGGTGTACAGCAATCTTACCGTGAGGCAGGCGCAGGCAAAGTTCTGGTCTTGCTGCATGGCATCAGTTCGGGTTCAGGTTCATGGGTCAAGCAGTTGCAAGATTTGAGTCATCATTTTCATGTGATTGCATGGGATGCACCGGGTTATGGCCAGTCAGATCCTTTAGCTGCAGAACAGCCGAATGCAGAAGATTATGCACAGCGTTTAAAAGGCATGTTGACTGCATTAGGCCTGAACTTAGGATCAGCTCCGGATCAAAACAAAATGATTTTGGTCGGTCATTCTTTAGGTGCAATGCAGGCAGCAGCCTTTAATGCACGCTATCCAGACATGGTAGATGCAGTGGTCCTTGCCAATGCAGCGCAGGGTTATAAAGGTAGTGATGCACAAAAGCAGCAGGATGTCTTTGAAAAGCGTCCAAAAATGCTGCAGACCTTAGGCGCATCAGGCATGGCGCAATCACGTGGGCCGCATTTGGTTGCTAATGCTTCAGCAGAGGCATTAGCGCTGATTGAAACAGTGATGCAAAACATTCAATTAGAAGGCTTTACTGATGCATCGTATCTTTTGGCCTATGACGCGATTCAAAGTTATTTAAACCCAGAACAGTACAATATTCATGTGATTAAAGGCATGGCGGATGGCATAACGCCTCCACAGGATATTCAAGCATTGGCGGATCAGTTTCAGTTGAATCCATGCTACGAAATTGCCGCTGCAGGCCACTTGAGTTATTTGGATCAAGCAGCGCAATTTAACCAAATTTTATTGTCGCTACATGACGCACGGATGTGAGATAGGAAAATGAGCTTCCAATTAGAAGGCAAAAAAGCAGTAGTCACCGGTGGCTCGTCTGGTATTGGCTTGGCAACGGTTGAGCTTTTGGTAGCCGAAGGCGCACAAGTTGCTTGGTGTGGTCGTGACGAACAGCGTTTGAATGAGTCAAAAGCACAGGTTTTATCACGGTACCCAAATGCCAAAGTCTTTACCTCAACTTGCAACGTTTTAGATAAAGTTGATGTGAAAAAATTTGCAGATCAAGTTCAAAAAGAATTTGGTGGCGTGGATATTTTAATTAATAACGCAGGCCAAGGTCGTGTTTCAAACTTCGAAAATACTGCGGATGAAGATTGGCTGAAAGAAGTTGAATTAAAATATTTCAGTGTGCTGCATCCTATCCGCGCATTTTTGCCGGCATTGCAGCAGTCAGAGTGTGCATCGATTACCAATGTCAATTCATTACTAGCGTTGCAGCCTGAACCGCACATGATAGCGACCTCATCTGCACGTGCAGCACTGTTGAATTTAACCCATTCATTGGCGCATGAATTTTCTCAATACGGTATTCGTGTCAACTCAATCCTATTGGGCATGGTGGAATCTGCACAGTGGAAACGCCGTTTTGCAGCCCGTTCTGATCAAAATCAAACGTGGGAAGAATGGATTGGCAATATCGCTAAAAAACGAGGTATTCCAATGGAGAGATTAGGCAAACCTGAAGAGCCCGCGCGCGCTTTGGTTTTCTTGGCATCGCCAATGGCGTCATATACCACAGGTTCCGCAATCGATGTTTCTGGCGGCTTTAACAAGCATTTATAAGGTGGGCATATGAAACAGCTGATGATGATTGGTTTTGGCGCAATGGCCAATGAGGTTCGCAGCCATTTGCCCAAAGACCTTGAATTGAAATGGGTGGTGGTACCAGAGCGCAGTATTGCCAGTGTACAGGACGCGCTTGCCGCAGATGTGCAGGTCATTTCCGATATCGACGATTGTGATGGCACGCCCGACTATGTGATTGAAGTGGCAGGCCAAGCTGCGGTGAAAGAACATGCCACGAAAGTTTTAGCAAAAGGCTGGAACATTGGCCTGATCTCTGTGGGCACTTTGGCTGACAGCGCTTTCTTTGAAGAGTTGCAAAATACCGCTGAACATTCGGGTGCACACATTCATTTACTGGCAGGTGCGATTGCAGGAATTGACGGCATTTCAGCGGCCAAAGAAGGTGGATTGGAAAAGGTCACTTATAAAGGCTGCAAAAGTCCAAACAGTTGGCGTGGCAGTTATGCAGAAAAGCTCATTGATTTAGATCAAGTGACTGAAGCCACCGTTTTTTATACCGGTACTGCGCGTGAAGCGGCATTGCATTTTCCAGCCAATGCCAACGTGGCTGCCACCATTGCATTGGCGGGTATCGGCATGGATGAAACCATGGTTGAGCTAACGGTCGATCCGCATATTAGCCAAAACAAACACACCATTATTGCCCAAGGGCGGTTTGGTCAAATGAGTATTGAAATGATTGGTGTGCCTTTGGAGAGCAATCCCAAAACATCAACATTGGCAGCATTGAGTGTGATCCGTGCATGCCGCAACAGCGTAGATGCGATTCAGATTTAAAAGGAATTTGGTGAGTGCCATGGTTAAAGAAATTTATATTGCAGGTGAATGGCGTTTAGGCCGCGGCAACGTGATTCAAAGTGTTTTCCCAGCAGATAATTCAGTCAATGCGGAAATTTCTACAGCAACGTTGGAAGATGTTGAAGAAGCGATTACAAAGGCCGATCAAGCGTGGCGTAAGCCAGCGTGGCGCAATTCTTTGCCGCATGAGCGCGCAAAAATTTTGTACCGTGTCGCTGATATCATTGAAGCCCGCGCAGATGAATTATCTAAATTGCAAACCCGTGACAACGGGAAGCCTTTAGCCGAAACACGTGCTTTGGTGATGAGTGCAGCAGCAACGGCACGCTTTAATGCCGCAGCCTGCGAAACGTTTAATGAAGAATTGACTACGCAGCGTGCATCTGACTTTTTGACCATGAGCGTGCATGAACCTGTGGGTGTGGTGGCAGCGATTACCCCTTGGAATTCTCCAATTGCCAGTGAAGTACAAAAATTGGCGCCAGCCATTGCTGCAGGCAACGCAGTGATTTTAAAACCAGCCGAAGCGACATCATTAATTGCTTTGGAACTGGCTAAAATCTTTGAAGAAGCAGGATTGCCAAAAGGGATTTTGAGTGTGCTGGTTGGACGCGGTTCAGTGATTGGTGATGCTATTGCCCAACATCCATTAGTTCGAAAAATTTCCTTTACCGGCGGTACATCGACGGGCCGTCACTTGGCACATATTGCCGCAGAAAAGTTGATTACCACGTCTTTAGAGTTAGGTGGAAAATCGCCAACGATTGTATTGCCAGATGCAGATATTGAAATCGCAGCCAAAGGCATTGCTTACGGTATTTTCAGTTCGGCAGGACAGGCGTGTATTGCGGGTTCACGTCTATTTATTCACGCTTCCATTTATGACGAATTTTTAAAGCGTTTGGTGGAAATCACTGAAGGTTTACGTGTGGGCCATCCTGAACAGCCAAATGTACATATGGGTTCACTCATTAACCAAAAGCATTTGGAATCTGTGCATCGGTATGTGGAATTAGCCATAGCTGAAGGCGGTACGGTTGTTACGGGTGGTGAAGCGATCACTGAAGGTGAATTTGCCAAAGGCAGTTTCTACAAACCGACGATCATCACGGGTTTGAGCAACAGCGCGCAAACCTGCCAAGAAGAAATTTTTGGCCCTGTGTTGGTCGTTATGCCATACGACAATGAAAAAGATTTATTCGAGCAAGCCAACGATAGCTGTTTTGGTTTAGCGGCAGGGATTTGGACAGAAAGCTACCGTAAAGCATGGAAAATTGCCCGTTTGCTGGAAGTCGGTACGGTGTGGATTAACACCTATAAAAAATTCTCCATCAGCGCACCTTTTGGTGGTTTTAAAGACAGTGGAATTGGCCGTGAAAAAGGCCGTCTCGGTATCCTGTCTTATATGCAGCAAAAAAGTATTTATCTAGGTTTAAACGAGCAAGCCAATCCATGGTCGGACTAGCAGACTCAAAAAATTAGTAATCAAAAATTCAAGAATTTAAGGAAAGAACAATGACTGAACGTGTAAATGTAGGCGAAGCAATCGCTCGAGTTTTAGAACAGCATAATGTAGACAGCATGTATGGCGTGATTTCTATTCACAACTTGCCTATTGCAGATGCCGTAGGCCGCCGTGAAAAAATGCGCTTTGTCGCAGCGCGTGGTGAAGCAGGTTCTGTCACTATGGCAGACGCACATGCACGCTTTAAAGGTTTAGGTGTAGCTTTGACCAGTACTGGTGCTGGTGCAGGTAATGCTGTGGGTTCACTGATTGAAGCAATGAATGCAGGCAGTCCAGTGTTGCATTTAACAGGGCAAGTGGAACGTGAATATTTAGATCGCGATGCAAGCTTTATTCATGAAACTAAAGATCAACTGACTTTCTTAAAAGCATCAAGCAAAGCGGCTTTTCGTATTACTAGTCCAGACAATGCAGTTGGTGTTATTCGTGAAGCGATTCGCGTTGCGACGACTGTGCCTATGGGGCCAGTCAGTGTAGAAATTCCAATTGATGTGCAAGCGGCTGAAATTGATTTGCCAGCCAATCTTGGCCCAGTAAAAGCCATGCAACTGCCGCAAGCGGAAAATGCTGAAATTAACATGATTGCAGATGCATTGAAAAAGGCGAAACGTCCATTACTGTGGATTGGTGGCGGTACGTTAAATGCAGTTGCAGAAGTGAAAGCGCTGGCTGACTTAGGTATTCCAGTTGTTTCATCTACGCATGCACGCGGTGTATTGGCAGATGATCATCCACGTAGCTTACGTGCATTCCATAACTCTGCAGCCGTTGAAAAACTGATGAAAGAAGCGGACTTATTGATTGTTGCAGGCTCACGTTTACGCAGTAATGAAACCAAGACTTACTCAGTTGAATTCCCTGAAAACATCATCCAAATTGATGCAAATCCAGTTGCACAGCAACGTAACTACAAGATTTCACAATTTGTATGTGCAGATACCAAAGATACTTTTGCACGTGTCATTAGCGCATTGAATGGCCTAAGCAAAATTGATGCTGCATATGATGCAGATGTTAAGGCTGCGCGTGAACATGCGGTAGATGCACTACGTACGCAAATGGATCAATACGCATTAATTTGTGATCACTTACGTGCAGCATTACCAGAAGACGGTATTTTTGTTCGTGACATCACCATGTCAGGCAGTACTTGGGGCAGCCGTTTGTTCCCAGTACAAACACCGAACAAAAACATCCACTCATTGGCTGGTGCAATCGGCTTGGGTCTTGCACATGCCATTGGTTCATCGATTGCTAACCCAGACAAAAAAGTTGTGGGCTTAGTGGGTGATGGTGGCTTGATGCTGGGTATTGGTGAAATTGCGACGATGGCGCAAGAAAACACCGATATGGTGCTGATGATTATGAATGATGGTGGTTATGGCGTCATGCGTGGCATTCAAAATAACTACTTTGGCGGTCGTCAATACTATAACGAACTGCATACGCCAGACTACAAATTGCTTGGTGATTCAATGGGTGTGAAGAGCTGGAAAGTAGCGAGCGCGGAAGAGTTTAAAACTGCAATCAAAGAAGCCATTGATTTGAATGGTCCAGCGGTTATTGAGCTTGATATGAACGCAATTGGTCCATTGAAATTTGCGGGTCCACCACAGAAGAAATTGTACTAATCCATCCGAATTGGATCAGTAAAGTCTAAAACCCTTTTGATCAAACAAAAGTGAATGAAATTGAACGGTGTAATTTCCCCGAAGGGGAATTGCACCTGAGTTACAGTCAGACGACATGTAAAGTCAAAGGACATAAAACCTGAGTTCAGCAGACTAAGGTAGAGCAAAACAAGGTGAGTGGATATGCAAACAAGGATTGAGCATGATTTACTGGGTGCTAAAGAAGTGCCATTTAGTGCGTATTACGGCATTCATACCCAACGTGCATTAGAAAATTTTAAAATTTCCCATTTAACGGTTGGACAGTCACTGCATTTTATTCGTGCTTTAGGCTTTGTCAAAAAAGCAGCTGCACAAAGTAATTTTGATTATAAAAAAATCAGTGAGCAACAGCTTAAAGCCATTGAATATGCAGCTGATCAATTGATTGAACAGCCACAGCAATGGGCAGCGTCATTTCCAATTGACTGTTACCAAGGTGGGGCAGGTACATCGGTCAATATGAACTGTAATGAAGTCATTGCCAATATTGGTTTGGAATACTTGGGGGAGCAAAAGGGGAGTTACTCGATTCTGCATCCGAATGACCACGTCAACAAATCCCAATCGACCAACGATGTTTATCCAACAGCACTACGGATCAGTTTATATCACCGTATAGAAGACCTGCTTTTAGCACTGGATAAATTGATTCAAACCATTCGTGCGAAGGTAGCTGATTTTAAACATGTGTTGAAAATGGGCCGTACACAGTTGCAAGATGCGGTTCCGATGACCATGGGACAAGAGTTTCAAGCCTTTGCCACTTTACTGAATGAAGATATGCGTTTGATTAAGAAAATGCGTGAATTTTTATTGGAAATCAACTTAGGTGCAACGGCAATTGGTACAGGGGTGAATACACCTGAAGGTTATGCGCAGCATATTACGGCACGTTTAGCTGAACTCACTGGATTACCAGTCAAAGGCGCCGAAGACTATGTTGAAGCCACCAGTGACTGTGGCGTATTCATTCTGATTTCAAGTACCCTAAAACGTCTGGCATGCAAACTATCAAAAATCTGTAACGACTTACGTTTACTCAGCTCAGGTCCACGTACTGGGCTGGCCGAAATTCGCTTACCAGAATTGCAAGCAGGTTCATCCATTATGCCCGCCAAAGTGAACCCAGTGATTCCTGAAGTGGTTAATCAAATTGCCTTTAAAGTCATGGGTAATGATTTAACCATCAGCATGGCAGCTGAAGCAGGACAATTACAGTTGAACGTGATGGAACCTGTGATTGCGTTGTCACTGAATGAATCGATTGAATTGCTTCAACATGGCATCAGCAGTTTGGATGAAAAATGTTTTGCAGGCATTCAAGTCAATGAACAACAAGCCTATGACTTGGTCATGCGTAGTGTTGGCATTGTGACTTTGCTTGATCCAATTCTTGGACATGACCGCTGTGATGCCATTGGTAAACAATGTATTGCTGAAAACAAAACCATTCAAGAAGTGGTGCTGTCTCAGGGATTGATGACGGAAGAGCAATTGAAAGAAGTCTTTTCTTTTGAAAATTTAATCTCGGAAGTTCGAAACTTCGAAGCACCGCTGCAAGACATTGCTTAATTGCAAATGAAGTTCGCAGTGACTGCTAAATAAATTTTTTTTAGTTAAATATGGAAATAAACAAAGTTTTGCATGCAAAACAAAATAAGGACAGGTGCTTGAGATGAATAAAACCATATTGATAACAGCGATGATGCTGTCTTTGAGCGCAGCTGCCGCTAGCGTTCAAGCCAAAGAGGATCCATTAGAGTGGAAAAGCGACGATGGCACACAATCGTTTAAATTGGGTGGAGCTTTACGTTTTAATCATCGTTATGAACAGTGGGAGCCAAGTGATAAACGCGGCATAGGCAAACTGGATTTTGATATTTTCCGTATCGACTTAAAAGGCAAATCAGGTGATGCCTATTTGAATGCGAGCTATTTAATTCAAGATCAGGAAAAAACCTCAATTGAAAAAGCCTATGTGGGTTATAACCTAGACAAAAACAACAGCATCGAAGCAGGTTTTGTCTATAAGCCATTTGCGCTTTATCCATATCCGCAAAATGGTTGGACCTATCATATCCCGTTCTTCTTGGGCTATGGCAACAACATCGCGCCGGGGATTAACTGGAATTACAATAATCCTGAATGGGATGTGAAAGTTGGTTACTACCCACGTATGTTGGAAACCAATTTACGCTATTCACCTGAATCTGCAACTTATGATGATCTTTCAGAGAATCATTTACCCTTTCAAGCTGCTTATCAAAACGAAAAGCACAATCAGCTGAATACTCGTATTGTACGTAAATTCGGTAATGATCAAATCGGGAAACACGAGGTCGGTATATCTGGATCTGCCGCACAATTGCATAACAAAACGACCCGCGATGAAGGTAGTTATTATGCCGCTGGGATTCATACCAACAGCAACTACCAACGTTGGAATTTACAGTCTTCGGTGATTCATTATCAATATGATGCTGAAAACCCTGAAGGTGTAAGTAATGACATGACCTTGATGGGCGCAAATGGTTTAACACCAGCCTATTTCATTGCCTCTGAAGGTACAGTTTCGAGCGTCAATTTGGCATATACATTACCTGTTCAAAATATGGGTAAACTCAAAGCCATTCGTTTTTACAATGACTACAGTTATTTAGACAAAGAACGCAGTGACTGGTCAGCTTCGCAAATGAATACCACAGGTGCAATGTTTATCGCTACACCATTTATGGTGTGGGCAGATTATACTTGGGGCAAAAATGCCAATATTATTGGTGGGGCGACCAATGGCACAGGCTTTACTTCAGCAACATCTGAAAATAGCGATAAATGGCTGTATCGCGTCAATTTAAATATTGGCTTTAACTTCTGATCGATATCCAACAAGCTAAAACCTCTGTTAAAGCAAAATGGCTTTGATCGAGGTTTTTTTATTGGAACACTTAAGATGCATTCAGATGTATTTAATCTTCATATTTTATGTCTTTGTTTTAAGTTAAATCAGGGCTATGGCGTATCAAATTTAAGATTTACTAAAAAAAATCGTTTATGAATTAACTGAGCATCTGTTCATTTAACTCTCAGTTTATCTTAGTTAAACCATGTCCTAAGCAGATCAAAATTTAGAAAATTGTCAAAATCTCCTCGATAATGGCTTGCTGCTATTGCAGAGCATGGTTATAGCAAAAACTTTATTCGGGCTTTGGTACGCAAGGTCAGATGATTTAATGGCATTTTGTGTTACTAATTTTTATAAGGTAAACGGGTAATTTCGCCTTTTACAAGTAAATTCAAATCTTCAAACATTTCCATACTTATATTTTAATTTAACTTTTATAGATTTGGATCACTCTCTCGTGAGGGAGGTAATTTGCTTTATTCTTTAAAATACATATTTGGGGCTAAAGATAAGCATATTGCGACAATTAGAGTCTTGTCATGTTTTCTGCATTTTTCGACGATATCCTTCAGTATTATGCAGATATGAACTTATATTTTTGCAAAATTGTCTTTGGTTTAGACTTATGGGGGAATGGGGTACTTGATCTTAGGTCTTTGACATTGGATTTGCTGCCATATATTGGCTTATGAATATAAAAAGCATGCTCAAAAAGGTGAAAACATAACTTGGCAGCTCAGTTTCTTCGCTTTACTGGCACTACAAATGTCACCATGCACATTTCCAATAAAACATATAGCCATGCTTGCTGCTGGATTTATTATTCCGTCTTTAGTGTTGATGTGGTTATATAAACGCAGTGAACGCCTTAGCCAAGCTGCATAAAAAAAGCCCCCACATTTGAGGGCTTTTTCGTTATTTTACTTCGGGTAAATCAAACCAAATCACTTGAGCATCTTCAAGCGCTTCAATTTGGCTATCTTCTAAGAACGCAATTGCACCACCAGCTTCAACTTTATGTTCAGCAATTTGCACTGAACCTGAAATAACATGGATATAATTGATATGCTGCGTTGCATGGATGTCTAAAGATTGACCTTTCGTCAAAAATGCAGATTTAACTTCCGCCTGCTGACGAATATGCATAGCTGCATTGTCATTTGGACCGACAATTAAATGCCATTGATTGGGTTGATCACGTGGATCACATTTAATTTGTTGATAGGTCGGTTCAGCATCACGTTCATTTGGAACGATCCAAATTTGTAGTAAATGCACATTTTCATCACCTTGGTTCATTTCGCTATGGCGCACACCTGTACCTGCGCTCATGAGCTGCCATTCACCCGCAGAAATGCCACCATGGTTGCCCATGCTGTCTTTATGCGTAATGGTGCCTTTTAACACACAGGTCAAAATTTCCATGTTGTCATGTGGGTGTTGACCAAAACCTTCATGGGCTGCAATTAAGTCATCATTAATTACACGAAGCGCACTAACGCCCATGTACTTCGGGTCATACCAGTTACCAAAAGAAAAGCTGTGTTTAGACTCAAGCCAGCCCATTTTTACGTGACCACGGTTTTCACTTGGATGTAAAAAAGCATTCATGGCATTCATCCTTATCTTAATTATTGAACATATGCCTATTTTAGGATTGAACTAAATAGGGATATATAGTTTTTTAGCGACAATTCATCCTATTTTTGCAACGCTCAGCCAAGATTGAGTCTTTTGTTATGCATAAAGGCGCAACTATAAAAAAGCCTGCAAGAAGCAGGCTTTTTTAAATATGACTAAAATTATTCTAAGAATTTAACAGTCACACCAGATTTCACTTTCTTACCTAAGTCATTTGCATCCCAGTTGGTCAAACGAATACAACCGTGTGACGCAGTTTTAGAGATTGCAGATGGGTTCGGAGTACCGTGTATACCAAATGATTTTTTGCTCAAACCAATCCAGATATTACCAACAGGACCATTTGGACCAGGTGGTAAAGACAATGGTTTTCTGTTGTTGCCTTGAACAAAGTTAGAAGGTGAGTAGCTGTACCAAGGGTTTGGTGCAACACCTGTTACTTTATATGTACCTGTAGGTGATGGTGTATCTGAACTACCAATCGTTGCCGGGAATGAACCGATCATTTGGTTGCGGCTATTAAACAAGTAAAGTTGTTTCGCGCCTTTATGTGCAACGATCAGGTGAATATCTTCAGGAACTTCGTTACGAATATTCGCTACTAAGATTTTTTCACCAGCTTTTTTAAATGTCGCTTTTGGATTCAACTTTTTCAAAAAGTCTTCGTCCATGTGGAATTTTTCACCTAACATTTCAGTCACACGTGTGTAGTACAAGCCTTTCATTTTTGCTTGTAATGCATAGTCGTGTGGAATTGATGCTGCATAAGGACCTTTCAAGTCTGCATCAGTCAACGTGTATTCAATGAATGCAGGTTTAGAACCTTGTTTCGCAATCAGCGCATCCCAAGTTTCTTTAGTTAAAGTCCCTGTAGGTTTCAACCCATTCATTTGTTGGAATGAAGCGATCGCCTTTAGGGTATTTTTACCACTGGTACCATCAATTGCACCCGGTGAAGCATGAGCATTATTGAGCATGACATGCGCACGTGCATAAACAGGGAATTGACCTTTACCAATGTTGTCATACCACTGTGCATTATTTAGGTCATTTAAACCCCAAGCAACTTTGGCAGCAGGCGAAGTTGATGTTGGAGTTGTAGCAGTCGCTGTAGCAGGTGCAGCACCGATGTCGGCTTTGACATCTTCTGATTGTTGCAGGCTGTCTAAAGTTTGCGATGCTTGGTTCAGATCTTCTTGTTCTTGAGCGCTAATCTGGCTAGTTGCAGATGAAGCTTCAGTCGCTAACGGATCAATGGGATCCTGAACTGCAACATTAGTCACTTTTTTTGGCGTTAATGGTTGTTCAGCAGTAGATGCGGCAATAGCTGTACCAGCAAATATGCAACTTAGGCTCAGTGCGAGCATGGTGCGAACGAACATGTAATTCAACCTTAAGAATTATTCATTTACTGTGTATTAAAAACTGGCTAAGTATTACAGAAAAAAAGTGGAGATGCAGTAGTTGTTTTGTGTAAATATCATTTTTGGCACTCAACATGATCGGTTTTTAAATGCTTGAGAAGTTATTATATTTACAACCTTTTTGATATGATGATGCCAATATCGAATTAAGTTGGGAAAGTGAATGACGACCTTAAAAAATGATCGTTTCTTGCGTGCCTTATTACGTGAACCGGTAGATGCAACTCCGGTTTGGATGATGCGTCAGGCTGGCCGTTATTTACCAGAGTATCGTGAAACACGTGCCAAAGCAGGTGATTTCCTATCCCTTTGTAAAAATACAGAATTTGCTTGTGAAGTTACTTTACAACCTTTGCGTCGTTATGACTTAGACGCTGCCATTTTATTTTCAGACATTTTGACTGTACCTGATGCGTTGGGTTTGGGACTGTATTTTGAAGCAGGTGAAGGTCCGAAGTTTCATAAAACCGTACGTACCGAACAAGATGTACTGAATTTACCTAAATTTAATGCCAAATCTGACTTAGATTATGTCATGAATGCCGTGACTACAATTCGTTCAGCTTTGGGCGGACAAGTTCCTTTGATTGGCTTCTCAGGCAGTCCTTGGACACTGGCAACCTATATGGTGGAAGGCGGTTCAAGCAAAGATTTCCGTTTTACAAAACAAATGATGTATGCACAACCTGAAGTGCTGCATGCCTTATTAGACCGTTTGGCTGTGGCGGTGACTGAATATCTCAATGCGCAGATTGATGCAGGTGCGCAAGCCGTACAAATCTTTGATAGTTGGGGTGGGGCATTAGCACACCGTGAATACATTGAATTTTCACTGAACTACATGCAAAAAATCGTGGCAGGTTTACAGCGTGAAAAAGATGGACGCAAAGTCCCTGTGATTTTGTTTACCAAAGGTGGTGGTCAATGGTTAGAGCCAATGATTGCAACGGGTGCAGATGCTTTTGGTTTAGATTGGACTACGCCATTAAATGTAGCACGTCAAACAGTCGCAGGCCGTGCAGCTTTGCAAGGTAACTTAGACCCAGCAACATTATATGGTTCGCCTGAAGCGATTGCGAAAGCGACACGTGCCATGTTAGATGATGCATATGCCAACGGTGAAAAAACCGGTTATGTGGCGAACTTAGGTCATGGTATTACCCAGTGGGTAGATCCAGCCAATCCAAAAGCCTTTATTGATACGGTACACGAATATAGTGCCAAGTATTTATAAGGCTTTAGGGAAATTGGTTTAGGATTCAACCGTGGTCAAGATGATAAAATCATGTTTTGAGTTCTCTTATAAGGCAGCTTCGGCTGCCTTATTTGGGATATTACTGCTGATCGCTTTTGCTTTAACTGCAGCAATGGGAAGTCAGGAATATTTTGGCTTTTTCCGTTATGACTATTTATTGTTTTATGCACTGATCATTCAAGTGTGTTTACTCTGCTTAAAACTCGAGTCTTGGGCGGAAGCGAAAGTCATAGCACTGTTTCATATCCTTGCAATGGGGATGGAAATATTTCTGACCCATCCACATATTGCCTCATGGCAATATCCGCAGCCTGCGGTTTTTAAACTGCTGACTGTGCCATTATTTGCAGGTTTTATGTATTCGGCGGTGGGGAGTTTCTTTGCACGTTCGTTACGTCTATATCAGGTGTTGTTCAGTAACTTACCGCGTTTTGGCAATATGCTGTGCTTAGCCGTTTTGTCATATCTTAATTTTATGACCAAATTTTTTGTGCCAGATATTCGTATGTTTTTGTTTGCTTGGAGTGTGGTGATCTTTTGGAAAACCAAGCTCAGTTTTCAATTACAAAATCATGTGATTCAGTTGCCGATGTTACCTGTACTGTTGATTTTGGCATTTTTGATTTGGATCGCAGAAAATATCAGTACCTTCTATCAAATTTGGTTATATCCAAGTCAGGTCGATGCATGGCATATGGTCGGTTGGGGGAAACTCGGTTCTTGGTATTTGTTGCTATTACTCAGTTTGGTTTTAGTGCTCAAAATCCTTGGAAAACGTGATGAAAATGGTACTTGGTTGCTCAAAAAATAGTGAATAAGAACGTATTATTTTTAGCCAAAAGTTTTAGATGAAAATGTTTTGCCTTATCTGAAAGATCAAGTTAATCTACAGGTGTGTAATCAAAATTACACATGTTTTAATAATTAAAAACAATGGAATAAAATTCCCTGGAGAAGTGCTATGTTAAAAAAATTAGCTTTAGTTGCAGTCGTTGCACTAGGTTCTACAGCTGCTTTTGCTGACCGTGACGTAGGTTGTGGTGTTGGTTCTCAAGTTTGGGCTGGTCAATCAGGTAAAATTCCTAAAATTTTAGCTGCGACTACCAACGGTATTTTTACTAACCAGTTACTTGGTATCACCTTTGGTACTTTAGGTTGTAGCGGTACAGGTACAGTGACTGCTCAAGCAGTAACATTTACCAATGAAAATGCTGAATCACTTGCTCGTGATATGGCGGTTGGTCAAGGTGAGAGCCTGAATGTTTTGGCTGAGCTTTTAAACATCCAATCAACAGATAAAGCACGTTTCTTTGCTGTGTCTAAAGCAAATTTTGCTGAAATCTATTCAGCTGAAAACCAGTCTTCTCTACAAGTACTTGCTTCATTACAAAGTGTAATGGCAAAAGACGAAGTACTTAAAGCATACGTTTAATCGATGCTTTCAAAACCCTGTCTCTCGGCAGGGTTTTTTATTATCTAAAATATATTAAAATGGATTTGAATATAACTGAATGAAATCAATTGCTTTATTTTGTACTTTTATGATTCCGAGCATCATATATGCTCAGCAAGTTGTAGATTCTACTCCCTCTAAAACCGTAGAGTTACAGCGATATATTGAACTTGCACAATCAAAAAAACTGTCTGAACACATCAGTTGGCAGCGACTTTTATATACAGATCATAAAGGACAAAGTGAAGTTGCCTATAAAGGTTACTTTTTGGCCGAAAATGGCCGTCAAAATGCCCAAGCCGAATTAGAGGCAGATGTTGCTGCACTGTTTCAAACCGCCGAACCTAATCAAGCCTTTCGTTGTCGTTTCCCAGCGCGTAGTCAGTGGCTGATGCAAGAGTTATCCATCCGTTCAGAGCAGTTACCTGCGGTAAGTTGCCCTGAGTTTGATGAATGGTTTGGAAAAATTAAGCCTTATAAAGCGACATTAATCTACGCCACAGACTTTATGGGTAATCCAAGTTCTATGTTTGGACATACCTTATTGCGTCTCGATCCGAAAAATCAGAAAGAGCTAAATTTGGTGTCCTATGCCATTAACTATGCGGCTACTGTTGCTGGAGAAGATAACTGGTCTTATGCATGGAAAGGCTTAACAGGGCAATATCCTGGCGAATATTCCTTGATGCCGTACTACCGTAAAGTGAAAGAATATGGTGATTTTGAAAGTCGTGATTTGTGGGAATATGAGCTAGCACTAACCGAGCAAGAAACCAGTTATTTGGTTAAACATATTTGGGAAATGCAAAATGTAAGTTTTCCCTATTATTTCGCCAGTGATAACTGTGCATATCGATTATTGGGCTTAATGGATTTGGTTCGCCCGACACTGAATTTAACCCAGAAATTTAAAGTCGCTTCCATTCCCGTTGAGACGATCAAAGCGATCAATGATGAACAACTGATTCAAGCAGCGGTTTATCGTCCTGCATTAGAAACGCAGCTTTTGTCACAAGCGCAGCAACATGGATATCGTTTAGCACGCGAAGCGCATAAGCTCGCTGAAATTAAACCTGAGAACATGTCTACAGCGCTCTCACAGTTTAATGAAGTAGAGCAAGCGAAAATATTGGAAATGGCGTACGACCATCTGTATTTATTGCTGATTGGGAGAAAGGTGAGTGCGGAAGAAACGCAGCCTAAATTACGTCAAATCTTGGCCTTACGTAGTCAATCTTCGCAACCAAAACAACGGACTGAACCTAAGCAACCAAGTCTAGACCCAGTCAATGGACATCATGCGCGAAATTTTTCAGCCGCAGTAGGTGAAGTTCAAGGTGAAAAGTATATCGAACTTGGTCATCGTCAGGCTTATCATGATTTGATCGATCCGCAAGGTGGCTTTCGGATTGGTACGCAGTTGATGTTTTGGGATGGCTCGATCCAATATCGAGACGACCAACTCAAACTCAATCATTTTGATTTTTTATCGGTCAACTCCTACAATCCGATCACGCCATTTAAAACACCGCTAAGCTGGGGGGTCAATTTTGGCTGGCAGCAAGTGTCTGTAGATGCAGGTCAATTTAGCGAAAAGAAACAACATGGCGTTGCTGAATTCAAAGCACAATCTGGTTATAGCTGGGCCAATCAGGAACGTACACATTTGTGTTATGTGCAGTCTCAAATGCAGGTGCAGGGCGGTAAGTCTCTAGATGATGGATGGCGAGTGGGCCTTGGGCCGACACTGGGTTGCCAAAATATTTGGTCAGAAAAATTCAATAGTTTGGTTCAAGCAGAGCTTCCGTATTGGGAAGATACACATCAATGGAATCTGAAACTCGATGCTGAATTACAATATATCGTCAACCAACAAAATGCTTTAAGACTAGGATACGAATACCAGCAACAAGATGATCAAGATTGGAATAAATTGAAATTGAGTTATGTATTTTTCTATTAATTTTTAAGATAGATAAAATGTGAAATATCAAATAAATTTGTTTTTTTATGTAAGTAAAGCAAGGTATGATTGCTAGCTTTGTAATAGCTGTGGTTTGTGTCACCGAATGAATCAAGAATGTATTACAGGTCTAAGTCAGACTTGGAAAGATATTTGTGATCAATATACTGAAAATGAACATCTTGCAGCTTTGCAATTTATCCAGAAGCATGTTGAGCATTTAGTTACTGTTTTTTATGAACAAATGTCGCGAGAACCAGCGTCAGCTGAATTTTTTAAAGACGATATTATTCAAAAAAGGCTCATCGACACCTTAAGAAAATGGTTATTAGAAACATTTAATGTTGCACTAAATAATGATTTTGAAATTTCGGTTAAAAGGCAGCAAAAAGTTGGAATGGTGCATGCGCGTGTCGGCATTCCGTCATGGTTGATTATGCGTGGTGTACGTGAAATAGAACGTAAAATATTTGAAATTTTAGAGCTAAACCATACGCAAAATATTCTCCATATGTGCAGTTATATTGTACAAATTATCGGATTTAGCACAGAAATTATGTGCCGATCTTATGAGATCAATACGGAAAAAAAGCAAGAAACCAAGCATAATTATCGCTTATTTTCAGCGATGCAAGATGTTGCAGTGCATAAAGATAAACAACGTGGTTCATTGCTCAATTGGGAAAATGAATTGATGTTTAAAATCTTTTCGGGAAATGTCAGTTTTTATCATTCCTTACTTTCAAAATCAGAATTTGGATTGTGGTTTATTCATAAAGCGGCATATGCTTTTTCGGGTTCAGATCAGGTTCAATTAATTATTGATCGAATTTATCAAGTGGATGAGCTAACGCAGCAAACCACACAAATAACGGATAAAGATCAACTGCAACATTTGATTCAACAGATTCGAGACTTAAATCGTGAAATTCAGCATTTAGTCGATCAATTATTTCAGGTGGCTGAATATATTGAGTCAGGCAATGATTCTTTGACGCAACTCCTAAACCGTCGTTATCTTAGTACTATTATTTCACGTGAAATTACTTTTGCACGTCAAAATGAAACGCCTTTGTCTTTGCTAGCCTTTGACGCGGATTACTTTAAAATGATCAATGATAAGTTTGGTCATGCGGCAGGTGATCTTGCACTGAAATTTATTGCCGAAGCTTTGCAGCGTTACAGCCAAGGTAGCGATTATGCATTCCGTATTGGTGGCGAAGAGTTCTTGTAACTCTTGGTGGACACCAATGTAAACCGTGCGATGAAAGTTGCAGAAAATATTCGCCAATATATTGAAAACGGAGTGATCCGAACAGTACAAGGTCAGCAATTTAGTTTAACCGTTAGCGTTGGTTGTGTGCAGTATAATGGTCATCCTGACTATCAACGTTTACTAGATGCTGCCGATATAGCACTCTATGCTGCCAAGAATACAGCTCGTAACCGTATTTACGTTGCTAAAACTGATCAGCAAACAAGATCATCTTCATCCTAAATGGATATTCACTTAATTTTGCTTTGTAGAAAATCTAAAAATTTTGCTTTTTGCTCTACATACTTGGGATGAACTTTAGCTTCATCCCATTTTTGTTTAAATACTCGTGCAGCAGCAGCTTTGACGGGATCCTCTTTTTGTCTTGGAAGCTCTTCGCGTCCATGTGCACCACTTAATCCTTTTTTATCATTAGGGACTGGACCCTCATATTTTTTACCACCTTTATGGTTGGCATAGCGACGTGCACGTGTAAAACCCATCTGCAAAAATTTACGTGCCATATCTGCACCGACAAAATCTTCAGCGTCTAAATACTCTTCAAAAAGTTGCCAAATTTTGGTACTGCTTTCGATGGCTTTTTCTTCATTAGCAAATCGCCAATAAGGCAAAATTTCAGATTTATAAGGCTCTACGAGTAATACACCTTGTTCACCACGTCCAATTCTATAAAGTTCAGGGTGTTCGCGAAAATTTATCTTTTTAAAATCTAAACTGTAATCAAAACTATTGGAATGAACGCGTGATACACGCTTAGGTGTGGGGATGGATTTATTATTCATATTCACTCCATTACAACCTTACTCTATTTCAAGCTTAAGCTTAAAAAGTAGCCCCAGTTGGGGCTACTTTTTATTTTGTCTTTTTGCTGGTGGATTTGGCTTTGGTCGTCTTGGGTTTTTCTCCCTTAGACTTGCTTGCCTTAGCATCTGTTTTCTTTGCTGTTGAAGATTTTTTTGTTGCTTTCTTCTCAGCTTTTGGCTTTTCATCTTTAACTTTAGTGCTTGTTTTTGATGTGCTGGCTTTTTTAGGGGCCTCTTTTTTGTCAGCTTTAGATTTCGGCGAACTTTTAGTTGACGCAGATTTTTTAGCTTTTACTTTTTCATCTTTAGTTGCAGTTTCTTTTTTAGAAGTGCTGTCCTTAGATTTTTTTTCAGCAGTTTTCTTTGTTTCTTTCTTTGAATCTTGACTCGATGCTTTAGCTGATTTTTTTACTTTATCCTCATTCTTTTTTGCAGTTTTTGCCGTAGTTTTCGCTGTCTTTTTCTCATCTTTTTCAGTTGTCTTTTTTGCGGCTACCATAGTGATCACCCTTAGTTAGTAAAAAAAAGAAAATAGCAATGAATCTAAAGGATTCATCTTGTTTTCAATGTACGGACTAATCTTGAATATGGGGGGTGAGATCATGTTATGAAATGTTTAATTTATGAACAGAAATACATTAAGTAATTGATATCAATTTTATGCTGTAGTTTTGAGTTACAAGTCTTACAGCACGGTTACAAACAATATTTTTAAAAGATATTTTTTCAAAATAAATATTTTGGGCGATTAAACTTCTACAACCACATAGTATTTTTTGACGGCTTCGACAACTTCAAACTTGCCCTGAAACGATGGGGGAATAATGCCCGCTTGGCCAGCGGAAACCTCGATATATCCACCTTGTTGATCATGAATACGTACTAATCCTTCAAGGATAGTAAAAAACTCTTGTTTGTTCGGTGCAAAGACAATATTCCATGCGCCAACTTCACATTGCCAAATCCCGCAGTCCATATTGGGGTGTACATACAGGCTTGCAGTTTCACGTTTAGGATTGCCCTGAACCAAACGGTCTGGGCGAGGGAAGTCTATGCTGTGTTTGGCTTGCGCTAAACCCTGACCGGCAATATATACATCTGACATGATTCATCCTGAAAATAGTGCTTTGCTATCAAAGCAAACGATTTGCGACATTAAAACACAAATAAAAAAAGCCTCAAGAGTTTGAGGCTTTTTTATGAGTGCTAACGCTGAATGTTCTGTTAATAGCTTTCAGGCACAGCACTTAAGAATTCACGGCGTTCTTCTTTATTGGTTTTAAAGTCACCGACAAAAGAAACGGTACGTGTTGTAGACTCTTGTTTACCTACACCACGCATCATCATGCACATGTGAGCTGAATCAATCACCACAGCAACACCACGTGCACCAGTCACTTCAGCCACAGCTTCAGCGATCTGCTGAGTGAGGTTTTCCTGAATTTGTAAGCGACGGGCAAACATTTCTGTAATACGTGCGAATTTTGATAAACCTAAAACATTGCCTTCTGGGAGATAAGCAATATGTACGCGACCATAAAAAGGTAATAAATGGTGCTCACACAAAGAATAGAATTCGATATTCTTAACTAAGACCATTTCACGGTTATCTGATGGGAAAACCGCATTGTTGGTCACTTCTTCAAGTGTCTGGCTATAACCAGAAGTAAGATATGAAAAAGCTTTAGCAGCACGCATAGGCGTATCTTTAAGACCCGGGCGATTCAGATCTTCACCAACGGCAGTTAGGATATTTGCGTAGGATTGCTGCATAGACATAAGACGTGTTCACTTACACTGAGAGATTGAACAAGGACGGCATTGTAGCAGAAAACTATTACAATGCCTTCTTTTGGAGTTAAATCCGATTATTGTTTAAACTGTGGGTTTTTTTCTGCACGTTTAAGCAGAACCAGTACAGCACCTGTGCCGCCTTGTTTTTCTGGGGCGCTCACAAATGCCAATACATCACGATGTTGACGTAACCAACTATTTACATAAGTTTTTAAAATTGCTTCTGGACCTTTGCCATGCACAATTTTAATGACGTTTTGATTGTCATCTTTCGCCATTTGAATAATTTGCAGCACGGCAGAACGGGCTTCTTCAACAGTGCAACCGTGTAAGTCGACAGCTTCAAACCAACGTAGATTACCAGCTTTCAAATCTTCAAAAACTTTATGTTGTAAGGTTGCAATGCGATAGCTTAAAGCAGCTTGACTGGCAACAGGGTTGAGCATCGCTTGCGTATCAGAAAGTAATGCATCATCTGTTTCCATAGGACCAATTGCAGCAGCACGTTTAGCCAACGTTTGCGCATCAGGTTTTTTACGACCCACTTTTTCCATTTTTGCAGTATTTCCTGCATTCATTTTTTGAACACCTTGCATTTGCTTTTGGAAAAGCGCGAAGTCTTCTTCCTGCTCTTGTTCAACAGTCTTTGGCGTTGGCTCAGGCTGTTTAGCAATCGTTGAGGAATGTGGATTCGTAATTTGCTTTTTAAAAGATTTCAGTAGGTTGTACTGATCTTTTGAAAGCGAAGAATCGTGTTTGCTCATAAATACAGTAAAACAGGCATATAAAGGTGAATGAAATTATTATAGTCTTTATTTACATTGAATTGAACAAGGTTAAGTTCATATGAATTAGATTATAAACGATCACTAAACCTAATTACTTAATATTTATCAAGGAGGGCAACGGTTGAAAAAGAAGGTAATATTGATCACCGAAGTACATGATGCTTTACCAAATTGGTATAAAACTTATATAAGTTTTTATTGCAATGGGCGTTTTAGTTTAAAACATTTAGAAAATGGACAAAGGGATGTCCATATACCACCTTCACTAAAAGAAATTTACTGGGAAAGTATGGCGATGCTTATGCCATATTGTTTTGAATCGTATGCAATCATTTTGCATCAGCCTAACCAACATCTTTATGGTGGGCAAGGTGTATTGAAAACACGACAAGATATTTATCAAGCTTATGGTATTAAATTTGACCCATTAGATGCATTAAATATTGAAACCTATGCCGCATTTGATGAAATCATGTGGAGGAGCGATGTAGAAATTGCTGGATGGGATGTTGATAAATTACAGAATGGGGAATGCAGTATAGAACAGTTTGATTTTACTGTGTCGTGTTTAAATACCTTTCAAAATCAAGATATATTTTATCATTATGGCATTTTGAAAAGTATTGCGTATGGAAATATAAATAATGACTTCTCAAAAAAAGATTACCGACTATTTAAAGGCAATGGCTTGCTCGATTATGCTGAATTAGTTGAAACAGTAGGTATAAATACTCAGCCTGACGGAATATTTTGTGGGCAAGGGAAATGGGCCATTATCACGGATTATGATCAGCCCTATACTTTTATTGGAGGGAGTCTGGATTTAATAGATTCGGTAATATCTACAACATACGATATTTACCGTATTCAACCCAAATATAAGGTTGAAATTTCCGCCATTCGTCCTTCGAATTAAGTCTCAGGATGCGTACACCCTGAGACTTTTATTTTATATTGATTTTGGAACACAAAAAAGCTCCTTAAACGCCTGATCAGGGCGTGGCTGCTTCATAAAACTTTCACCGACCAAGAATGCATAAATGTCATGTTCTTGCATCATCGCGACATCAGCAGGTGTTGCAATACCGCTTTCTGTCACAAGTAGGCGAGAAGGCTCAAGTAACTTCTTCAAACGTAATGATGTGTTGAGGTCAACATCAAAGGTTTTTAGATTGCGGTTATTGACGCCAAGTAGACAGTTGTCAGAAAGACGCATTGCACGCTCAAGTTCTTCTTCGTCATGTACTTCAACCAACACGTCGAGATTGTGCTCAAAAGCAGTTTTCGACATTTCTTCGAGTTGTTGATCAGACAAACAAGCCACGATTAATAAAATACAGTCCGCATGTAAAGCGCGTGCTTCAATTACACCATAAGGGTCAATTAAAAAATCTTTACGTAGCGCAGGTAAGTCACAGTTCGTACGTGCAATCTGAATGTTTTCATCGGCACCTTGGAAAAAGTCGACATCAGTTAAAACAGACAAACATGCCGCACCAGCATCTTGATACTGCTGCGCAATTTCAGCAGGGTTAAAGTTTTCACGAATAATGCCTTTCGATGGTGATGCCTTTTTAATTTCAGCAATCACCCCCGGACGTTTAGAGCCGAGGTTTTGTGCAAAACCTCGAATGGGTGTAGCTGCTTGAGCTAGCTCTTCGACATCTTTATAGCTACGTTGTTTAAGACGGGCTGCAAATTCTTCTTTTTTACGGTCAACAATTTTACCTAAAATTGTATTGGCGATATCTACCATGATTTGAGTCCTAATCTTAAGCTTCGTATTCTTTTAAAGTTTTCGTAAATTCAGACAAAATGCCCATTTTCTCTAGTGCTTGACCGCCATAAATAATGTCATGTGCTAATGCAACACCTTGTTTATAGCTATTGGTTAAGCCTGAAACATAAATGCCTGCGCCTGCATTTAGGGCAATCATATTCGCGGCTTTATCACCGAGTGCAGATTTGTTTTTACCTAAAGCATCTTTGATCAATTTTAGACTTTCCGCAGCACTATCTACAGATAGACCTGTTAAGGTTTGCGACTCTATATCTACAGCTTCCGGCTGAATTTCCCATTCAGTGACTTCGCCATCCTTGAGTTCAGCAACATAAGTACTTGATGCAAGGCTAATTTCATCTAAACCGTCTTTTGAATGCACCACCAAGACATGTTCTGCACCGAGTTGTTTTAAAACTTCAGCCATAGGACGACATAATTCTGTAGAGAAAACACCAATCACAAAACGTTTTACGCCGGCCGGATTCGTAAGCGGGCCAAGTAGGTTGAAAATACTACGGAAGCCCAATTCTTTACGTGGACCAGCAGCATATTTCATGGCTTTATGATGATTAGGTGCAAAGAGGAAACCCACGCCCATTTCACGAATACAGCGTTCAGTTTGCTGCATGTTAAGGTCAAGGTTAATTCCTGCTTGTTCTAAAAGATCAGAAGAGCCTGATTTTGATGAAACACCACGACCACCATGTTTAGCAATAGTTGCACCTGCTGCTGCAATAACAAAACTAGACGCAGTAGAGACGTTAAATAAGTTTTGACCATCACCACCTGTACCAACGATATCCACCAAATGTGGCAGATCACTGACATCAATTTTGATCGCAAACTCACGCATTACACGTGCTGCGGCAGTGATTTCATCAATACTTTCACCTTTTTGGCGTAAGCCCATCATCAGTGCGCCAATTTGAGCATCGGTTGCTTCACCTTGCATGATGGTGCGCATCACTTCTTCCATTTGAGGTTGAGTGAGTTCAATATTTTTCGTGATGTTATTTAAAGCTTGTTGAATATTCATAATATTTTTTGCACTCGATTATGCGTAAATTTCTAAGAAGTTTTTAAAGATTTGATGGCCATGTTCACTAAGAATCGATTCAGGGTGAAACTGCACGCCTTCGACAGGCAATGTCTTATGTTTGACTCCCATGATTTCTTCCATCGTGCCATCTTCTTCATTGGTCCAGCAGGTCACTTCTAAACATTCTGGCAAAGTCGCTTGATCAATCACCAAAGAGTGATAGCGAGTAGCGGCAAATGGAGAAGGGAGGTTGCTGAAAATGCCTTGATCGCTGTGATACATGTCAGATAAACGACCGTGCATCACTTTATTAGCGCGAATAATATCGCCGCCAAAAGCTTGTCCTATGGCTTGGTGGCCTAAACACACACCCAGTAAGGGAATTTTTCCCGCAAAGTGTTGAATCGCAGGAATTGAAATACCTGCTTCACTTGGCGAACAAGGGCCAGGACCAATGACTAAATACTTCGGTTGCCATCGCTCGATATCTTCCAATGTCACGGCATCGTTACGTACAACTTTTACTTCCTGATTTAACTCGCCAAAATATTGGACGATGTTGTAGGTAAAAGAGTCATAATTGTCGATCATCAAAAGCATGAGCGTATTAACCTTTGAAATTTATGCACTTAAATGTGCTTTGAATAGTCCGAAATGATTCTAAATAGTTGTATATTGACCCAAATATCGTGTGGATATTTTAAATAGAAAAACAGTGAAATATTTAGAATGCAGCCAATCATAGCAAATATTATTCAATTTCTGCTGAACAATTTCGCCAAAGTTCATCGCAACTGAAATCATTTCAATAAATTTTCGACTTATAAATTTGGGATTTAATTTGAACAAGACATTAGGCTGAATTTAAGTGGGTAAAATATGTTCAATTGATATTTTAAAAAGATCTGCTTGATGTCGTTAAAAATAGCAATTCAGGCTCTAGATGGAAAAATATGAACCGTTTTGAAGCAAAATCACCAAAATGGAGCACAATTAATGTAAAGGTAAATTGATTAAAATTAAAACATAATGGTTAAATTAACGTCAAAAAATGGGTACTTTACGCGCTCAAAAAACCTAAATATCGATCATGAATATAGTGATTACGCTGATTTTTTTCCATCTATAGCTAGCTAAGCCATTAGTTTCTATCGTATTTAAATTCGACCTTAAAGCTTTGATAAAATCTCAATGATTTTATCGTTGAAAGCGATTAATCATTTTGGTGCAAAACCAAGTTGCACTATTTTGATACACCTGCGAGAAGTTTTTAAACAAAAGTGATGAAGAGTGGCTGAATATGGTGCATTTACTGTTACACACAGTATAATAGTCGAAAAGCTAGGAGCTAAAATCTTCTATTCTGATAAGGAATTCAATATTTTAGCTTGGCTTTTAAAAGTTGGTACGGTAATTGCTTAATAACTACCAACTACTAACACGCACTTCAGTGTGCACAAAAAAATCATCGGAGCAAAATGAGCATGGCGAACAAGGTCCTTCAACTCATCCAAGAAAGTGGCGCAAAATGGGTCGATTTTCGCTTTACTGATACTAAGGGTAAAGAACAACACGTAACTTACCCAGCAGATTCAATCGACGAAGATACGTTTGAAGATGGCAAAATGTTTGATGGTTCTTCAATTGCTGGTTGGAAAGGCATTGAAGCATCTGACATGATCTTACGTCCAGATGCAGAAACTTGTTTTATCGACCCGTTCTTTGCAGAAGCTACAGTTGTTGTGACTTGTGATGTTATCGAACCTTCAACTGGTCAAGGTTATGAACGTGACCCACGCTCTATTGCTCGCCGTGCGGAAGAATACCTAAAATCAACTGGTATCGGTGATACTGCTTATTTTGGTCCAGAACCAGAATTCTTCGTATTTGACGAAGTAAAATGGGACATCGATATGTCTGGCGCGCGCCACACATTAATCGCTGAAGAAGCTGCTTGGTCTACTGGTAAAGATTACGAAGCTGGTAACTCTGGTCACCGTCCACGTGTGAAAGGTGGTTACTTCCCAGTTCCTCCTGTAGATTCTTCACAAGATATGCGTGCAGATATGTGTGCAAAAATTGAAGACATCATGGGCCCAGGTCGTGTAGAAGTACATCACCACGAAGTTGCATCTTGCCAGCTTGAAATCGGTGTAAGCTTCAACACTATGGTTCGCAAAGCGGACGAAGTTCAACAGTTCAAATATGCTGTTTGGAACGTTGCTCACCAATATGCTAAAACTGCTACATTTATGCCTAAACCAATGGTTGGCGATAACGGTTCTGGTATGCACGTTCACATGTCGATCTCTAAAGATGGCAAGAACTTGTTTGCTGGTGATGAATACGCTGGTCTTTCAGAAATGGCGTTGTACTTCATTGGCGGTGTGATCAAACACGCTCGTTCATTGAACGCAATCACAAACCCATCAACTAACTCGTACAAACGTTTAGTTCCACATTTCGAAGCACCGATTATGCTTGCTTACTCAGCACGTAACCGTTCAGCTTCTATCCGTATTCCTTACGTTTCTAGCCCTAAAGGCAAACGTATCGAAGCACGTTTCCCAGATCCAATGATGAACCCGTACTTAGGTTTCGCTGCACTTCTTATGGCTGGTCTTGACGGTATTCAAAACAAGATTCACCCAGGTGAAGCTGCTGACAAGAACTTGTACGACCTTCCTCCTGAAGAAGAAGCTAAAATCCCTACAGTGGCTCATAGCTTAGATATGGCGCTTGAAGCTCTTGCAGCTGACCATGATTACCTTCTTAAAGGTGGCGTGTTCACTAAAGAAATGCTTGATGCCTACATCGAACTTAAAACTGAAGAAGTTCGTCGTCTTAACACGACTACTCACCCAGTTGAATTCGACATGTACTACAGCTTGTAATTCTGTACAGAATTGCACTGTAAAAAGACCCGCCTTGTGCGGGTTTTTTATGAGATGGGTTAAGATAAAGCAAAGAGTTGAATGAATATCTAAACATGGCAAAACCACGTAAAAAACATACCGGTTTTTTCCCTTGGATTGATCCAGCGGATCAGGCAAAGGGATTTAAACTTAACTTCTCAGAAGTGACTTATTTGGAAGTGGGGCGGACCGTTGAAGGCTATAAACAGGTTCAATTTGTCGAGTTGAAAAACCCAGAGCTGGCATTGGAGTTTGAATACCCTGAAAGTTTTTATATTACGACCGAAGGGTTGGTTTTAATAAAAACGCCGCAAGGCAAGTTTGAAGCCATTGCCAAGACAGATAACTTTTAATTCAACACTAAAAAATTGAACTGAAAAAATGACCTGCAATATTGCAGGTCATTTTTTATTGAGCTTTAAGTGATTTGCTAATCGTCATTGCAAACCATGCTGTTTTAAATTGTCGATTTCATAAGGCGCATCTTCGGCAGGGTAGCGTAAGTTTTCTAATCCTTTGGTTTTGGCAATGGACCAAATCACACTCTCTCCCGCAGGGATGTTTTGGCTGCGCCGTGCATATAGTGGGTTTTGTAGGGCGTCTGCTGCTGAAATAAATGTCCAGCCATGCTGCTGAAAGGCGGTAATGAGATCTTTTAAAAATGCGGCATTAATAGCATTTACATGTAAAAGTAAAACATGCTGTGGTGAACGATTTATGGTGAGCTGGGCAAGTTGGTCATAATAATCTGCTCGGTGAAGCAGGTGAGCAATATATGCTTGTTTTAGTCGGTCTAATTTGTCCTGATCTTGCTGTTTGGCATAGTCGAGATATTTTTGGTTATAAAACCAGTCACTGGCATCTATACTCACACCGCCAATGCGGTATTGATGCTGCTCTAACCACTGATAGACAGCATCACGTTTTTCAGCGCTATTACCTTCTTTTAAAAATGGATAACGATAGATACGTGTGTAATTCGGCAGCGTTTTTAACACTGTATCCGCATGTTCAATGCTGTGCAGATAATCTTTTAATGTGACATTTTCTTTATTCAGATTTTGGTGCAGTGCACTATGATTGCCAATCAGATGGCCAGATTGTCCCCACGCTTGAATCAGTTGTTTACCTTGATAATCGCCAATTTTAATCAGGCTAGGGAAGACAATAGTTTTGATTTGTTGATCATGCAGATGTTTTAAAATTTGGGCATTGATTTGTTCCGCTTGTGCGTTAAACACTGGATTTAATCCATCATCAAAACTGAGCGCAATAGATTTTGCTTGAGCCGTGATATTGGCACAAAGTAAAACGAAAAAAATAAAAACATGTAGCGGGTAAAATGGAAACATTATGCTTGTGTAATTTAGTGGTTATCCACGACATCATACTGTGTAAGTGAGGTTTGTGTTGATTGCAAATGTAATGAAGTACTTAAGCAGTTTTGGTTTTGTTCATTTTACTGAAAACAAGCTATTGGTCATGAAAAACGATGTTGAGTTAGTTACACTAGGGATTCGCTATACTCAGCAAATGGTTAAAGGGAAATGAAATATGCAGCGTCAAGCATGCGAAATGCGGGATAAAAGAATGTCTCCTGAATTAAGAACATGGTTGTATGCTTCGGGTTCATTAACCCAACAATTAACAGATTTTGCCCAAGGTGTATTTAAAGTTGAGCCGAGTATTGAGCAATTTCAACGTATGACGCTTCAAGATGCACGGTGGCTACAAATGCCAATACAGCACACAGCTTGGGTACGTGAAAGTTATTTATATGGCTGTGAAGCTGAGCCGTGGGTCAAGGCAAAAAGTATATTTCCAATCCTTAGCATACAAGGACGTGCGCGGATTTTTCAGCATATTGGTAAAAAACCGATCGGACATTTTTTATTTCAGCGTACCAATCCGAAGTGTGAGCGGCGTGTACTGTGGCTAGACGATGGTTGGACACGTCAGAGCTGTTATACTTGGCATGGTTGTAAATTTATTGTTCAGGAAACTTTTTTAGCGAGTTTTGAACAATATTTGCAGAAATAACATTACCAGATGAAGGACAATCATGGCCGTGGTGCAACAGATTACTTGGCAGCAGCGTTTAGAAGCTTATTACTATTTATGTCGCTTCGATAAGCCAATTGGCACGGAACTGGTTTTTTGGCCAACCATGTGGGCACTGTGGATTGCCAATCAAGGAACACCGCAATTCAGTATTTTGATTCCTATGATTTTGGGCACGATATTTATGCGTGCAGCAGGTTGTGCGATTAATGACTTTGCTGACCGTAAAGTCGATGGTGCTGTGGAAAGAACCAAACATCGTCCTTTAGCGACAGGCGTAATTAGTGCTAAAGAAGCCATATATGTGTTCTTGATCTTGGTGCTTGCTAGCGCATGTATGTTGTTCTTTTTACCGATAGAAACTTTTTATTGGTCCTTTGGGGCATTGTTTTTAGCGTTCATTTATCCCTTTATGAAACGCTACACGCATCTGCCACAAGTATTTTTAGGCGCGGCATTTTCATGGTCGATTCCTATGGCCTATACCGCTGTGGGGCAAACACCTGATTTAACGTGTTGGTTATTGTACTTTGGTAATTTGGCGTGGACGGTTGCGTATGATACACAATATGCCATTACTGACCGTGAATATGATTTGAAAATTGGCGTGAAATCGACTGCGATTTTATTTGGTAAATACGATATTGAAATCATTTCATTATTGCAGGTGCTTAGTATTGTATTGATTGCTATTGCGCTGTATTTAGAAGATCTCTTGATGCCATTCGGTTTGGTCGCGTTATTGGCTGTGGCTGCCGATTTTATTTACCAGTGGACTAAAACCAGAGGCCGTGATCCGCAGTTATGTTTTTGGGCGTTTCGCCATAACCGTTGGATAGGGTTTATGATTTTTATTGGAATTTTTATGGCATTGGCTCTTTAATGTCATTGATCTGAAACTTTTTAAAATAAACTAAAGCATCCTATTCGGGTGCTTTTTTTTATGCATTAATAAAAAGGCATGTAGTTTCATGTTTAAAGAATAATGATTAAAAAGGATATTTTATGAAACGTTCAAAAATAGCATTGGCTTTGACAGTTGCAGTTTCTATGCTGTCTTTAACCGCGTGTAATGACGATGATAATGACTCATCATCTTCGAATCAAAAATCAACATTTGTGTCTGAAGCAAATTATGCTTTCAATACTGTAGACAATGCATCGTCCATAAAAGTCATGACGTATAACATGACCAATGTGCAGGGGAAAGCAGCAACAGCAACGGCTTTAGTGTTGTTTCCAAAAGCTACTCAACCTAAAGATGGTTATCGCGTTGTGGTGTGGGAGCATGGGACAGTCGGAGCAGGAGATGAGTGTGCGCCAAGTAAAAATCTAATTCATCCACGTTTTAAAATTCTAGCTAACACGCTTATGGCGGCAGGTTATGTAATTGTGGCGCCAGACTATGAAGGCTTAGGAACCAAAGGAGTTCATCCATACCTTAATTTATCAAGTGCGGCAAATTCGGCGCTTACTGCAGTTAAAGCGGCAAAAGAACATTATGGTAAGCAACTCAATGGTCAGTGGATGTCGATTGGTCAATCGCAAGGTGGTCATGCATCCTTAGGGACGGCGGAATTTGCGAATACCGATACTAACTATAAAGGTGCAGTAGCAGCCGCACCTGCGTCGAGTTTAGGCACGATTATTAAGATTTACTTAGATCCAAAACTAAATGTAGATGCAAACGGTCAACCTAAAGCCCATGGATTGAATAGATTGGATGAACAGTTGGCACAAGTGCGTTATGCACTTAGTATGGGGCAGCTTTCTGAGGTTCAAGCACAGGCGTTAATTGATCAAATTGCAGATGGCTATGCTGAGCTTTTGGCATATGCTGCATTGACCAGTTCGGGTATTAAAGCCTATGAGCCAAATTATGATTTAAAAAATATTTTTACTGCTAATGCTGGTGTTATTGCAGAAAAAGCCTATGGACGTACAGGAGATGACGGTGCATGTTTAAGTTATGCCGATCCAAATGGCGCAAATGGTTTGCAAGAACAGTTTAAAGCAGCTGTGATTGAATTCTTAAAAGATCCAACGAATATGGTTTCACAGTACGGAATTGATTTGAATAAAATCGATACCGATCCCGTTGTTCAGAAATTTTTAAATGATAATCAGCCAGCGACAAATGCAACTGCTGCCAAAGTAATTAAAGCCCCTGTTTATATTATTCAAGGTGAAGAAGATAAAGCTGTATTACCTCCTGTGACTCAAGCTTTATTTGAAAATATGAAAACACAAGCGAAGAAGTATTTCCCAGATGCAAATTATGCTGAAGGTTATCAATTAGACGTTGTGCCAAATGCAAGTCATACACAGGCAATTATCTGTAGAAATGCGCAAGCGGTCGAATTTATTCAAGCTAAAATGTCTGCAGGTACAGGTATTGTCTTAACCAATGAGCAAAAAGATGCAAGCCAAAGTCCACATTGTAAGGGTATAGCTGCTTCAAGCTAAGTTTTTAAATAATAAAAAAGGAGCATGTCTCCTTTTTTTATTGAATATTGGATTGTTAATCATTCAATCCGTGAAAATGAGGGGCATCGTTAGTTCGAGCAAAGAATGATATGAAGGCTTGAGCGAATTTTGTTTTTTGCTATATTGGGCGTCGAATTATTTATGTAAATGAAAGAATCGTTATGTCTGAAGTTAAGCCAAAACCCAATACCAAAAAGATGATCATTTTGATGGCACTTGGGCTATTGATTCCTATATTTTTGGTCAGTATGGCTTTTCTTGCAGTCAATAGTGATGCTAAAAACCAAGAAAAGTATAAGCAACAACAAGCTGAAATGATTGAGCGTATTAAAGAAAAAGAAGCTCAAGATGCGGCTTTGGCTGCTGAGGCTGACCAAGCAGTATCAGAAGTGCTGGCTGCTCAAGAGTCAAATGCTCAATAAAATTCAGCTTACATTGTGGATGTGAATGCAATGCGCATTCATTCAATGTTTGATTTTGATTTAAGTATTTAACAACTATTTATTTACATCATGCCTGAGCGTGTGAACTGTTGGAATGTTGGTGTAGCGGATTACACGGTAGCCAGCTTCTTCAAGCATCGCATTACGTTCAGCATCTTCTTGCTCTTTGCCTATGTGACTAGGGTCATCCAGTTCGATTATCACTAATACATTATAAGTTTGGTCAAGTATGACAAAATCAGTGACTTTTCGATTAAATCTATTTCTGATTTTGTAATTTTGATTAGTGATCAGTGCGCTAAAAGCTACTTGGGCTAAAATGTGGTAGTTCGGAAATGCTTCATTTAAACGATGAAACATCTTACTTTCAAAGGCCGTGATTACACGACGTGGGAAAAACTTTTGTTTGCTTCTAAATAGTCTGGGAAAGACTAAGCAGATAAGGGCAAAAGTTGCCAAGCAACCAATAATAAAAAATATGAACTGACTGAGATCTGGCACGGAATAAACAACATATATGAAAAAAGCCCACGTCATGATGCGTGGGCTTTTAGAATTTGGCTCTCCAACCTGGGCTCGAACCAGGGACCTGCGGATTAACAGTCCGTCGCTCTACCGACTGAGCTATTGGAGAATCTGCACGCATTCTATGGGGCAAATGCAGTGAGGTCAAGTCAGAATTGCAAAAAATAAGGAAATTTAGGCTGAATGTATTAAATATAAACACCTTTAATATAAAGCGTTTTTAAAACTTAAGCTCTGACTATTCTTTCTAATGTGGTCGGAGAGCTAAGTGATTAGCTTAGGTCATAGAGCAAGTTATACTTATCTTAAAACAAAAGTCAGAGCATAAAAAAAGCCCACGACATAATGCGTGGGCTTTTAGAATTTGGCTCTCCAACCTGGGCTCGAACCAGGGACCTGCGGATTAACAGTCCGTCGCTCTACCGACTGAGCTATTGGAGAATCTGAAGTGGATTCTAAAGATGTATGGGAGGGTGGTCAAGCCTGATTTAAATAAAATACTTAAAAATCAAATTAAGTGTTTTAAAAATAGCCGAATCAGACAACTTGGTAAATATACGGATACTTTTTAGGAAAGCAAAAACAAAAAAGTAGGTATGCTTTGTTAAATATCAGGCAATAAAAAACCCACTTCGCAATGAGTGGGCTTTTTAGAATCTGGCTCTTCCACCTGGGCTCGAACCAGGGACCTGCGGATTAACAGTCCGTCGCTCTACCGACTGAGCTATGGAAGAATAGATGGCTCTCCAACCTGGGCTCGAACCAGGGACCTGCGGATTAACAGTCCGTCGCTCTACCGACTGAGCTATTGGAGAATCTGATGCGCATTTTAGGGATGAAAGCTAAAGCGGTCAAGTAAAAATAAAAGATAAAGCGCTTAAATGTTTTTTTATTATCCAAAGATGAGTTTCTTGCTTATTTATTGATTATTTTAAGCTTTTGTTGCGTTAAACCCTATCGGAATACTTTAACAATTATAGTTAATAGAGTGATGGATGGAATGGTGGGTAAGGTTGCGTTAGATCGCTATTCTAGTTCTGAACATGCTGAGAGCACTATGTACCGTCATTTCGGATGACCTTTATTATATTGAAATAGTTAATAATTAGTCAGTAAATTCCAGTTGTTTTAATTAATTAGCAGATTTTTTTAATAATTTTTAGATAAATAAATCTTCTAAGTACACAAATGGCTTAGCTTCCTGTATAAGAACAAAACAAAGTTTCATGAAATGTTATTGAATATTTAAAAAAGTATTCTAAATTCAATATTTTATAAAATTTAAAAATTTATTTTTAAATAGGAATTTATATGCTTCACATTGGAAGAAAATTATTAACTTCAACTCTCTTATCTATTTTATTAGTCGCATGCGGTGGAGGGGGAGGAGAAAGTAGTCCAACGTCATCAGAAACATCTGTGCCTAAGCCTATTGAAGAAACTTCTGTACTAAGTCCAGATTTGACACATGGCTATTTTGAAATTGAAAATTCTGGCATTGCTAATCACTCAACTATCAAGTTTTCACCATTTCACACAGATAGTGTGATTGAAGCATCTGCTACTAACAATAATATGTGGAATCTAGAAATTCTTACACCAAGCAATGATTTGTCTGCCCATATTAATAATTTGGCGGGTCTTTATTTTTATCCTAATGACGATAAAGTTGGAGTTTTTAGCTATTCGGAAAATGCTAACGGGTATCTGCGGGTTCAATGTCAAAATTCATGCAGTGATACATTTTCTTATAAAATTGAAAAGCAGAGTAATGGCAAAACTTATTTTATTATAGATGCAAATGGTTCTATAACAGGACGTTTAAATAATATTGGCTTTGCATCTACAGCTAAAATTAAAGGCTCTGTTAAGTTTGAAGTAAATTCTGATTGGCCAGTATGGGATAGCAAAAGATTTAATGAATATCCTGCGAAATCAGACTTAATTGTTAATGGTAAACCTGCAACAATAGAAAAGTTTTTGGATTGGAAAACTAGTTCTGTTTTAAGTTTTACGACCGATAAAGAATATTATTTTAATTTTAATAATCCTTTGGATATTGATCATGATAGATTTATCTTAACAGAGGGGAATTATTTCAGTAATGAGCAACCTAAAGATGTGTACATATATAAAGGTTACTTCAATCGAGATTTTACATTAAATACAGATTATGAAAATGGTATAACGACCTTTAAATTCATCAATAACTTATTTACTAACCCTGTTGAATATACTGCGTCTCCAGACTTAGAAGTATCTGGAGGTTTTGTGAAAAAAATTCCTTATGGTCAAGTCATTGCAGGAGATGAAGTTTTTAAAATTGATGAAACTGTTTCAGCAGTTGCATATGCAGAGAATGAAAGTAAATATTATCGTTTTATGAGTCGAGATAAGCAATCTGATCTAGAGTTCACAGTGAAATACGATACTATAACTAAAAATGTAAATGTAGCTTATCAAAGACCACAGAAGGGTCAATTAAATGTGAATATCTATCTGAAATGGAACTGTAAATTGACGAATAATCATTGTAGTGGTGTAACTGTCAATGATTCAGAGGGAACTATAGAATTTAAAAACGTGCAGTTAGATGATGGTCGTCTAATAAATGGCAAGTTTGGTCATTTAGGCGTAAATGATCTCTTAAGGTAATAATTGCGTAGTTATACTCTCAAAAATATAACTATGGTAATTCTCCTACAATTAATTTAATACATAGTATTTGAAAACACCTTAATTTTAATAAATTTCAGAATCTTGTGTTGGGAAAGGCCATAACTACGGATTTTAAATTTTTTAAATGTTTATCATGCAACATGGGAAAAATAGTCCATGTTGCATAGATTTTTTTAGCTTCACTGAAACTAAAAAAAGAAACAGAAGTTCTAATAACTTTTTATAAATTTAGAATTATAGAACCCATAAAAAATCACCCTAAAAGGGTGATTTTTTTACTTTAAAATAAGTTTTAAAACTTATTTTTCAACGCCAGCAGCTTGACCTGCATATTTAGCGTTTGCATAGTCCCAGTTCACTAGGCTTTCTAAGAAAGTAGAGATGTATTTAGGACGAGCGTTACGGAAGTCGATGTAGTAAGCATGTTCCCAAACGTCGATAGTCAACACTGCAACTTTACCGTGAGCAAGTGGAGTGTCAGCATTTGAAGTTTTAAGGATAGAAAGGTTGCCGTTTACTTCGTCAGCAACTAACCAAGCCCAACCTGAACCGAACTGAGTTGCAGCAGCATTTGCAAATTCTTCAGCGAATTTTTCGTAAGAACCGAAAGCTTCGTCGATTTTAGCTGCTAAAGCGCCAGTAGCTTTACCGCCACCGTTTTTAGCCATACAGTTCCAGTAGAATGTGTGGTTCCATACTTGAGCTGCATTGTTGAAGATACCAGCTTTAGAAGCATCGCCTTTAACAGCAGTGATGATTTCTTCTAAAGTTTTGCCAGCAAGGTCAGTACCTTCAATTGCTTTGTTTAGGTTAACCACATAAGTATTGTGGTGTTTGTCGTGATGGTATTCTAAAGTTTCTTTGCTGATGTGCGGAGCAAGATCTTCGTAACCGTAAGGTAATGCTGGTAAAGTAATCGTTGTCATGTTTTCAATTCCTTGCATTTTGCTGGGTTTTGACATTAAGTGCCGTTATTGTAATAGATTCTTGCAGTAAAATGCGCATTGCTTATAAATAACAATACAGAATAAAGCCTGAAAATATACATATAAGGACTGAGTCAAAGACCAAGACGATTTAAATTAAATCGGGTTGTTTAATTCGAAATAACTATACTCAATATTGAACTGTTCTGAAATAGCTTTTGCGAGTCGTTGTACACCATATCTTTCAGTTGCATGATGTCCGCAGGCATAATAATGCACATTTAATTCTTCAGCTTCGTAAAAAGTACGTTCACTCACTTCACCTGAAATGTATGCATCACAATCTAATGCAGCGGCTTTGCCAATAAAGTCTTGTGCGCCGCCCGTACAAAAACCAATTTTTTGAATCGATGGTTTATCTGCCGGCAGGTGAATGACATCAAATCCTAATTTTTCAGAAACAAAGTCTTTAAACGCCGCTGGAGTCATGGCTTGTTTTAAATAACCAACATTGCCAATAGGATTGCGTTCAGTAGGATCTAAAGCTTCAATATTTTCCAATTCGAGCAAATCAGCTATCGCTGCATTATTACCTAAAGTAGGGTGACTATCTAAAGGTAAGTGATAACCAACGAGTGAAATATCGTTTTTGATCAGGCTTTTGATGCGTTTGCCGCGCATACCAGTGATTGGGTAAGCTTCACCTTTCCAAAAATAACCATGATGTACCAATAGCAAATCAGCATTTGCTGCGATTGCGGCTTCAATCGCTGTTTGTGACGCGGTAACTGCACATAAAATTTTATGCACTTCTGCTGAGCCTTCAATTTGCAAGCCGTTGGGAGCATAGTCCTTAAATTCATGTGCTTTGAGTGTGCTGTCACACCACTGAATAATTTCACTTAACTGAGCCATATACTGTCCAAAATCTCAAAGAGATGCATCAAAATTTACGATTGTTTAAATTGTAACTAAAGAATCACAAATCTCTGTGTTTATTTTTAAGTTTGTTGAAAATATTACATTACAATACGATATAAATTATTTAGCCATCAATGAATTATAAAATTTAGAGGATATAGACGTGCGTCGGACCTTTACATGGTTACCTTGGGTATTATTAATACTTGTGATCATCGGTTTCTTAACATGGCAACAGGTTCAAAAACCTAAAGCACCCATTGCCCCAGATGGGGTTAAAATGCCTGCAGAAAAGGTTGAACCCCTCATTGATACATCGCGTACAGGCGGTGTAGTTTCGTATAGTGCTGCGGTAAAAGTTGCTGCTCCAGCGGTTGTCAATATTTTCACTACGCAAAAAGTGAAACAATTGGATCATCCTTTATTAAATGATCCGGTTTACCGTGAGTTTTTTGGTAATCAACTTCCAGATCAAACTAATCAAAACGAAAATAGTTTAGGTTCAGGTGTGATTGTTCGTCCAGATGGCTATATTTTGACGAATAACCACGTGATCGCACAGGCCGATCAGATCGTTGTGGCTTTACATGATGGTCGTCGTGCTGAAGCGAAAGTTGTGGGTACAGACCCAGATACAGACTTAGCTGTGATTAAGATTGAAATGAGTCAATTACCGGTTTTGCCATTTAAGCTAAGTGGCAATGAAGTCGGTGATGTCGTCCTAGCGATTGGTAACCCTTTTGGCGTGGGTCAGACGGTTACGCAAGGGATTATCTCAGCTACAGGTCGTTCAGATTTGGGAATCAACACTTACGAAGACTTTATTCAAACAGATGCGGCGATCAACCCCGGTAACTCTGGTGGTGCTTTAATTGATGTTGCAGGGAACTTAATTGGTGTAAATACCGCGATCTTCTCGCAGTCAGGTGGCTCTTTGGGGATTGGTTTTGCCATTCCTGCAAAAGTGTGCCAACAAGTGCTGAACGCTATTTTAAAAGATGGGCGAGTGGTACGTGGTTGGTTAGGTATTAGTTTGCTTCCAATTAAACAAGAAAATATTTTAGATCCGCGTGTGAATGGTGTGATTGTCGCAGATGTCATTCGTAATGGACCTGCAGCACAAGCAGGTTTAAAACGTGGTGATAAAATCATGAAAGTGAATAATGAGCTGATTACCTCGACCTCACATTTAATCAATTACGTTGCACAACAAGCGCCATTGAGCACTATGCAAATTGAGATTGAGCGAGACGGAAAGGCGATGACATTACCTGTACAAGTGGGAGAGCGTAAACCGCAAACTCAAAACAGTGACTCGCAATATATTCCATTACCCCGCTAGCATAGAAAATCCCTCGTCATGAGGGATTTCTTTTGAGTACCTTTTTTTGTATATCGCTTTGAAGAGCATCGTTTGCGCCAAACAATGCGCTTTGTAATTGAAATATCAATTACAAAAATGCATTGCACACTTTGCTGAATTTGGCTTAATTTATAAGCAATAATAATCAGATAAGCGTATAAGAATATGAGCTTTTTACCCGCTGAACATGCCAAAGTTTTATCTAGTCAAGCCAATTTAGATATCGCCTTATATAAGACACGTTTGGCTTTGCTGATTGAGGAAAATGACAAACAGGAGAATACCGCCGTATTTACGGTTTTACCCAAGCATTTAGCTTTAGAAGAGATTCGAAGTTTATCTGCTGAGCTTACAGAATTGGGATATCAAGTTCGATTTGAAGTGAATGAATTCTTCTATAATTTTAATGTGTATTGGATTTGATTCGGGATTCACTGCATTTAAGGTCCTAAGTTAAAAACAAGATGAAACCCTTTAGAAAACCACGATAATCGTAGTTTTCTAAAGCCGTTTTATAACGCAGTAACTTATTTAGATTTTTGATAGTCATTAATGACTTCAAGTGCCGCACGAAAGGCTTCTTGAGTCGCCGGTGCGCCACAATATGGCAAACTATGAAGTAACACTTCCTGAATTTCTTCTACAGTCGCCCCATTATTTAAAGCACCTCGGACATGACCCTTGAGTTCTGTTGGACTTTTTTGTGCAGTTAAAAATGCAATGGTAATCAGTGAGCGATATTTACGGGGTAAAACGCCTTCACGCTGCCAAGTTGAACCCCATGCATGCTCATTAATCCAATCTTGCAAAGGTTGAGTAAATGGCACGGTATTGTCTTGAGCACGTTTGACGAAACTTTCACCCATAACTTCAGTACGAACTTTTAAGCCATTTTCATAATCTTGTTGTGACATGTAGCAAACCCTCTGTGATGTAATTTTGCAGTACAGCCTATACCTTTGACTCTGCGATACCATTGGCTGATGGTCGTATAAAAAAGCCATCCCATTGTTTAACGGTGGAATGGCTTTTATTTTGAGAAAAATAAAGCTTAAAAGCGATGCAGAAGTTGATTAATAACGCAGAAATGCTTCTGGTTCATCATCGGTGTGTTGTTGCTTTTTCACTTCTGGTGCAATGGTTAAATGTGGATTGGAAAGCTCAAGTTCGTGGATGAGCTGCATGTCAAATACATCTGTGAGCATGCTGTCATAGCGTTGAATGTTGTAAGTGCTGAGCTGTTCAGCTTCGGAGGCAGTAATGACTTTTTGTGCAATTGCATCGGCTATATGTGCTTCAAAAGTTAAACCTTTAAATTGGCCTTTAGATTCAGCTTTTTTAAATTGGTTCCACAGCGGTTCAATTTTCAACAATTGTAAAAAGGCATTTTCCATACGACCAGAAACTTCATCTGCTGCAGTGCTGTAATACACGTGCTTTTTCAGTTCTTGTCGGAAAGGATTGTCTAGCATCATTTGAGTGGCAACTTCACGTTTTAAACGGTCTGTTGGTTTAGCAACAACTCGTCCAAACGGAAAGCAGATGATTTTTACTACGCTTGCTGCCAGCCGCATTGGGAAGTTGTCAAATAAGCCATGGAAAGCTTCTTCAACATTGTACAAAGCTTTATCTAATGCAAGTTGAGCATGTAATTGTTCAGCTTCACTTCTTTGACCTTGTTCATAATATTTAAGAATAGCCGTCGCGATAAATAAATAAGAGTGAATGTCTGCAAGTCGGCCCGAAAGCATTTCTTTGCGTTTAATATCGCCGGCTAAAAGGCCGAGACACATATCAGCAGTCAGCGCGAAATCAGCACTGAATCGATTAATTTTTTTATAGTAGGGGCGGCTAAATTCATCTGCTGAAGCAGGTGAGTCTGATGGGCCACCTGTGAACGCATAAGCAAAAGCACGTGCAGTTCGGTTAAAGGTATACCCTAAGTGCTTAAAGAGCATTTCATTGAATGTATTGAGTGCAGTGGTTTTATCTTCGGCTTGAAGTAATTGTAGCTCTTCAAATAAATATGGATGACAACGCATGGAGCCTTGTCCAAAAATCATCAGAGAGCGACTTAAAATATTGGCGCCTTCGACGGTAATTGATACGGGAATGGCCTGATAATTCAAAGCTAAAAAATTACGAGGTCCCATTTGCACGGCACGTCCACCGACGATGTCCATGCCATGATTCACCACTTTCCGCATGGTTTCAGTGGCATAGTATTTGGCCATTGCAGTCATTACAGCAGGTTTGCCGCCTTGGTTTAAACCACAAGTCACCAAATAGCGAAATGCTTCAAGCATATAAGCGTCTGATGCGATATCACTCGAAGCTTCTTGTACACCTTCAAAATTACCTACAGAAATTTTAAACTGCTGACGAACTTTGGCAAATGCACCAACATTTAAATATGCCATTTCTCCGGCTGCCGTTGACAAAGCTGGGAGTGAAATGCCACGACCAACCGCTAAACATTCCATCAGCATACGCCAGCCTTTGCCGGCATTTTCAATCCCTCCAATGATCCAGTCTAAGGGAATAAAGACATCTTTGCCTTCAACTGTACCATTCATAAACGGAGAGCCTGGATTATGACGAGGGCCTGTAATGACACCGTCATGACTCGCCGGTAATAGGGCGCAGGTGATGCCATATTCCGTTTTATTTTTATCTCCCAATAAGCCATCTGGATCGTATAGCTTAAATGCCAGACCAATGACGGTGGCAATTGGTGCAAGGGTAATCCAGCGTTTAGAGAAGTTCATGTTTAAGCCGAGCACTTGTTGTCCCTCAAAGGTGCCATAACAGACGACACCTGTATCAGGAATCGCACCTGCATCTGAGCCTGCTTCAGGGCTAGTGAGACCAAAACATGGAATTTCTTCACCTTTTGCAAGGCCAGGGAGGTATCTGTCTTTTTGTGCTTCGGTACCATAGTGTAGAAGTAATTCCCCCGGTCCAAGCGAGTTGGGCACCATACAACTGACGGCGGCAGTCAGTGAGCGGGATGCAATCTTGCTCATGACACGGCTTTGTGCAAATGAACTAAATTCACGGCCCCCGTAAGATTTTGGAATCACCAGTCCTAAGAAACCATTATCCTTAATGAATTGCCAAGCTTCTGGTGGGAGGTCTTTATGTTTATGGTGAATATCCCACTCGTTGAGCATGGCACAAAGTTGCTCGACTTCATTATCAATGAAGGATTGTTCTTCAGCGCTGAGCTGAGGGTAGGGATAAGCCTCAAATTTTTTCCAATCAGGCGCGCCCATAAATAGCTCTTTTTCCCACCAACTTGTTCCTGCATCTAATGCTTCACGTTCCGTAATACTCATACTCGGCATTGCATTTGCTAAGGTTTTATAGGCAGGTTTGGTGAGCAGATTGAGCCGCAGTGGGTCAATCAACATAACTAAACTTAAAGCAATAAGCGGGATGCCAAGTATTAATGACCATGGGGTTAAAAAGGCGAGTGCAATTGAAACAAATATCAGTGTTATTGCACCTACAGCTCGTGAAAGTTCAAAGAAAAAAACGGCCCAAAGAGCAAAAATAAAGAGTACTGCACTGAGTATAAATAGCATTTGTTATGGCTCCAGTGACAAGGGCCAGAGCGTTATGCGTTTAAAACAGCCTACATGCGTTTAAAAATGATCTCATCTTTTGTCTTTCTGATTTTAAAGTGCATGAGACTGTCAAAATGGCATCACTCGGCTGGTGAGTATGATTGGACAATTGCGCGAATATAATGAAAGCGCAAATAAAGTGTTATCAATAGATTGATTAATAAATAATCACAATACAATCCCTATCGGGCAAAGAAATGTCACATTACGTAAACTTGGATGATTCGATATATTGGATAACGTTTAAGGAACGGACAATTTTCGAAAGATCTTATATTGGGAAACGAATTAGGCTGAGTGTGTGAAAGCCACAAAAAAAAAGCCCTCAATCAATGAGGGCTTTAATTTGCGATGTTTTAAATCTTTACGTGATTAAGCTTCAATCGTTTGAACTGCAATTTTCTTTGCAGGATCAGTTTTACGACGTACCGCAGGTACTGGCTCACCATAGTATTGACGGTCAGCAAAGTAGCTAGAACGGACCATTGGTGCAGCCCAAATGTTTTTGAAACCAAGCTTTTGACCATGTGCTGTGTAACGATCAAACTCTTCAGGTGTAACGAAACGATCGATCGGTGCATGTTCTTTAGAGGGCTGTAAGTACTGACCAATGGTGACATAGTCAACATCGTGTGCTTTTAAGTCGTCTAATAACGCGATCACTTCTTCTTCAGTTTCACCAATACCGACCATCAAACCACATTTGGTTGGTACATCTGGGCAGTATTCTTTAAACATTTTTAATAAGTTTAGAGAGTGTTGGTAGTCAGAACCCGGACGCATGGCTTTATACAAACGCGGCACAGTTTCAATGTTGTGGTTAAAGACATCAGGAGGGCACTCCGTCATGATACGAAGGGCAACATCCATACGACCACGGAAGTCAGGAACTAGAATTTCCAAAAGTGTTTTTGGACTCAAGTCACGAGCTTCTTTAATACAGTCAACAAAGTGCTGTGCGCCGCCATCAACTAGGTCATCACGGTCGACCGACGTAATTACGGCATATTTCAAACCAAGATTGGCAATGGTTTCTGCCATGTGACGTGGTTCATCTGGGTCAAGAGCATTGGGACGACCATGCGCAACGTCGCAGAATGGGCAACGACGAGTACAGATATCGCCCATAATCATAAAGGTTGCAGTACCGCCACCGAAACATTCAGGTAAGTTCGGGCAAGCCGCTTCTTCACACACGGTATGTAATTTTTGTGCGCGCAAAGTTGTTTTAATACGTTGAACTTCATCAGGGGCAGCCATTTTGACCCGAATCCAGTCAGGCTTACGAGGCGTTTCAACCGTTGGCACAACCTTCACAGGTATGCGAGCGACTTTTTCTGCGCCACGAAGTTTTACACCCTGTACAGGTTTACGGTTCTCAGACATATTCAACTTTTCCACTGTTTTTGACGAGGAGATATTCAAAAAATTAGCTCGATCATTATAGCGGACTTGAGCTTAAATAGGGGGAAAACGATATTCATATAATAAATGTGGTTATCACATAATATATGTGAGCTAAATATCCAAAAAAGTTAGGATATACGTCATAATACAGCCTAGATTAAAGAATATTTGTAAAGGAGCGTTGAATGCCACGTAAGAAAGAGGTCGTTAGTGGAACTTTCGTGAAATACGATGCGGTAGTTCTGGGTTCTGGCCCTGCGGGTGAAGGCGCTGCAATGAAACTTGCTAAATCAGGTAAGCGAGTTGCAATTGTAGATATGCGTGAACAGCTTGGTGGTAACTGTACCCATGTAGGAACAATTCCAAGTAAAGCATTGCGTCAGACCGTTTCAAGCATTTTACGTTACCAACGTGACCCTATGTTCCAAAAAGTCGGTGAATGGAAACAGTTCACGATGAAACAGGTGTTACGTAATGCGCATAAAGTGATTCAACAACAAGTTGAAACGCATTCACGTTTTTATGACCGTAATAAAATTGATATTTTCCACGGCCGTGCGTATATCCAAGATCAAAACACTGTTTTGATTTTTAGCAATGAAGGTATGACGGAAACTTTAGTATTCCAGCAATTAGTGATTGCTACAGGTTCACGTCCTTACCGTCCAGCTGCTTTAGACTTTAATCATCCTCGCGTATTTGATTCAGACAAAATTTTGGATCTGGATTATTCAATCCAAAAAATCATCATTTATGGTGCAGGTGTGATTGGTTGTGAATACGCGTCTATCTTTATTGGTTTAGACCATAAAGTAGACTTGATCAATACACAGCACAAATTACTCAGCTATTTAGACGATGAAATCTCGGATGCATTGTCATATCGTTTACGTGAGCAGGGTGTACTTATTCGCCACAATGAGCAGATTGATCATCTTGAAACACATGATGATCATGTAGTTCTGCACTTGCAAAGTGGTAAGAAAATTAAAGCCGACGCGATTTTGTGGTGTAACGGTCGTTCTGGTAATACAGATGGTTTAGGCCTAGAAAATGTAGGTATTAAACCAAACAGCCGTGGTCAATTAACCGTGAATGATCAATATCAAACTGAAGTAGAGAATATCTTTGCTGCGGGTGATGTAATCGGTTGGCCTTCACTTGCATCTGCTGCATATGACCAAGGTCGCTGTGCCGGTTCTAACATGAGCGGTGAAGAAGGAATTGCACCTGTAACGGATATTCCTACAGGTATTTATACCATTCCCGAAATTTCTTCGATTGGTAAAACTGAACAACAGTTAACGGAAGAAAAAATTCCGTATGAAGTGGGGCAGGCATCTTTCCGTCATTTGGCACGTGCGCAAATTACAGGTGACACCGTGGGCGAGCTTAAAATCTTGTTCCATCGTGATACTTTAGAAATTTTAGGTGTTCATTGCTTCGGTAATAATGCTGCGGAAATTATTCACATTGGTCAGGCTGTGATGAACAGCCCGAACAATACGATTAAATATTTCGTAGAAACCACATTTAACTATCCGACTATGGCGGAAGCGTACCGTGTGGCAACATTGAATGGTATGAACCGTTTATTCTAAGGCTAAATTGAACTTAGAATGTGCAATGAAAGACCCGTAAGTTTCGGCTTGCGGGTTTCTTATGGGTAGAATAAAGTGCATACAAAATATACAGTCAATCAACTCATAATCATCAGCATTTTCAACTCATTTTAGGTAACCCATGACGATCCGTTCAGTGACTATTCAAGGTTTTCGATCTATTCATCATATGAATTTGACCTTGTCGCGTCTGAATATTGTCAGTGGTCCGAATGGTTGTGGTAAATCCAATCTATATAAAGCTGTACGTCTCCTACATGAAGCTGCAAATGGCCAATTATCCCAAGCTATTGCAAATGAGGGCGGGATTCAAAAAATCATGTGGGCAGGTGGTCACCGTGCGGGTGATCGATCGAAAGACCCTAAGCGCATGAAGCTTGCAGTGGAGATGGAGCATTATGAATATCAACTTGAAATTGGTTTTCCTGAACCGCTCATCACCTTGTTTGCACTCGATCCTTTGGTCAAAGTTGAAGGGATTTGGTTAAGCGGCTATCAACGTCGAAAAATGAGTGAGTTGTTGGAAAGAACCAACCAAGCGGCATTTCTTAAAAATGTTGATGAAGAACGGATTGCTTATCCGATGGCATTAACACCAGAAGAGTCGGTGTTTGGACAATTGTCCGATCCACACTTATATCCCGAAGTTTCACAAGTGCGTGAGACCATGAAAAACTGGCGCTTTTATCATGAGTTTTCTGTCAGTGGAAATTCACCGATCCGTGTCCCACAGGTGGGCATTCGTTCGCCAGTTTTAGCGCATGATGGTACAAATTTAGCTGCGGCTTTTGAAACTTTACGTGAGCGTGGTAACAGTGAAACCTTGTTTGAAGTACTAGAAAAAGCCTTTCCGCAGACCCAATTTTATGTGCAGGAAATGGGTGGGCGCTTTCAAATGATGATGCAAAAGCAAGGGATCTTAAGACCTTTAGAAAGTGCAGAATTTTCAGATGGGACTTTACGGTTTTTGTGTTTAGCCGTAGCTTTACTGAGTCCTAGACCTCCAAATTTTATGGCACTGAATGAGCCAGAAAATAGCTTACATCCCGATTTATTACCTGCCTTGGCGATGCTGATTGCCGAAGCAAGTCGCTATACGCAGCTTTGGTTGACCACACATTCCAATGAACTGGTTGAAATGATCAAACAGTATAGTGATGTGCAGCATTATCAACTAGATCAAGTCGAGGGGAAGACCGTGGTCAAGGGCGCAAGCTTAATCGATGAGGATTAGATTATTCCTTTAGCTATAGTTTTTTTGCTTAAGTTTAAAAAGGTAGAAAAGTTAAAAAAGCATAATAGCCGATAAAACTGCTTATTAAGCTAAACCAGACTGGCAGCTTGCTGCGAAGTAAAGCAATAACGACGGCAACAAATATAAAGTCCGTCCATTGAATGATGTATTTCTGGCTCATTTGAAATAGTAGACACAGTAATAGACCGACGACAGCTGCATTGATTATTTTTAAGGTGCCAAAAAGCATCGGGTATTTCATCAACTTATTCCAAAACGGTAATAAGCCAAACAATAATAAAAATGACGGTAAAAATATCGCCACAGTCGCGAGTACAGCATTTAAGAGTAGCACATCAGTCATGGGTAAAAGCGTGCCGAGATAGGCGGCGAAACTAAACAAAGGCCCCGGCATGAGTTGTGCAAGGGCATAGCCTAAGTCAAAATTTTCATTACTGATCAGTCCTGTAGAGACAAAGTCCTGATGTAAAAATGGCAAAATAATATGTCCACCACCAAAGACGAGGGATGCTGTGCGGTAGAAGCTTTCTAAGCTGAAAGCCAATATATTGCTATGTTGTATATCGAAGAATGGCAGAACGAAAAAAGGGCTGATAAAGGCGAGAAGCCATAGCCAAGAGGTGCGAGTATTTTCATGTGCATTCTGGCTAAAATTGTCATGTTTGGGTGGAACTGTTTCGGCGATATTTGGCTTTTGGCTGTGTAATTGATTTGACGATAAAACTAAACCGATAATTGCAGCGCATAAAATCACCAAAACTTGATTTAGAGAAAATTGAAAGAAATAAATAAAAAATGCAGCTAAAAGCATGACTAGATACTGAAATTTTGTTTTACAGAAGCTTCGCATCATTTGCCAAAATGCCCATGCAACAACGGCTAGTACAATTAACTGAATAACATGAAAGAATAAAGTTGAGAGTTGATTACTGAGTTTTATACTTAAAGTGGCCGCGGCACACATCAGCAGGGCTGAAGGTAAAGTAAATCCTAACCATGCAAAACAAGCACCTTGATAGCGGTTGAGTTGAAATCCAATTGCCATGCCGAGCTGGCTACTTGTTGGGCCTGGAAGGACTTGAGCCAAGGCAAGCAAATGCACATATTCATGCTCCGTTATCCATTTTTCTTGTTTCACAAAATATTGAAAAAACAACACCAAATGTGCCGCAGGTCCACCAAATGCAATACACCCTAATCTTAAAAAGGTGAGAAAGATGACAAGGTTTCGTTGTGGTGTGGACTGGCTCATGCGTTACCAATATTAAAAATCGAAATAAGGTTATGAATTTCTAAAGGATAAAATTATGAAAGTTAAAAGATCTTAAAAGCTGATTATTGCAAGAGTATGTAAATCCTGCTTCAAAAATATTTTGAAGTGCTTAGCAGGGAAAAAGATAATTGGACGAAGTGACATAGTGCTGTCCCACATGCACATGGCGTCGGTTTCCGCCGCTGATTAGCATCAGCACATACACATAAAAAATTGTCTAAAAATGACTTCTCCAAAATCATACACCTTATCAGAAATTTTGAGCGCTTTCTTGAAGTGGTTGATGAGTGGCATTGCATCGTTACTTTCAATCATGGTATTTGCAGATGATCAGCTACCTGCTACACAACCATTAGCAAGTTATACAGATCAAAACAGTTGGCAGGGCATTCAGCACTATCTACCCAAAGAATACCATTTAACAGAAACGCAGCGACCCAAAGAAGAGTGGTGGAGTTGGCAGGGTCATACTGTTCACTTAGATACTTATCGAAATCCACATGCAAAAGTGAAGGTGATTCTGTTTCATGGTGTAGGAACAAATGGTCGACAAATGTCGATGATTTTGGGTCATCCTTTGGCACAGCGTGGCTATGAAACGATCGCTATAGATATGCCCGGTTATGGCCTCACCCAAGTCAAAAAGGGCTCAAAAATTCGTTATGATGATTGGGTTCAAGCAGGTAATGACCTCATTGAAGCCGAGCTACAAAAAGATCATCGTCCTATCGTTTTGTATGGGCTTAGTGCAGGTGGTATGTTGACCTATCACGTGGCGGCAAAAAATAAAAAGGTGAAAGGCATCGTCGGTATGACCTTTTTAGACACTTCAAATAAAATCGTGCGTGATCAAGTCTCTTTAAATAAATTTATGAGTCGCGTGGCCAGTCCAATGGCTCATGTGACGGCATATACACCATTTTCAGCATTGCCAATGCCGATGCGTTGGGTAAGTAAAATGCATCGTTTGGTGAATAATGACGCAGCATTGCAGGTCTTTTTAAAAGATAAAACGTCAGCTGGGAATAGTGTATCGGTTAAATTTCTAGATTCGTATTTATATTATAAAAATGACACGCCACCGGAGCAGTTTGATGTCTGCCCAATTTTACTAACGCAGCCTGAACAAGACCGCTGGACGCCTTTGGCTTTAAGTCAGCCATTTTTAGCACGGATTCACCAAGTTCCAGTCGATGTCGTGCTGTTGAAAAATGCAGGACATTATCCTTTGGAACAGCCGGGACTTGAGCAAATGGTCAATGCAATAGATGCGTTTTATCAAAAAGTCACGCAATAATCTGTTGAAAGCGTGATGCGTAATTCATACCAACATAGATATAAAAAAACCGCCAGAAGGCGGTTTTTTTATTGGGACTTTATCGTGGAAATATTTAAGCAAAATGACCATGTTGAAAATCATAAAATGCCTGACGTATTTCATCTTCAGTATTCATGACGAATGGTCCATGTGCCGCAATCGGTTCATTTAAAGCTTCGCCACTTAAAATAAGCAGTTTGGTTGCTTCAAAAGATTTAAGTTTCAAGGACGATACTTGGTCACTGACATATAAAGTCTGTTTCGCATCAAAGCGTTGACCTTCAATTTCGATCGCCCCACTTAATACAAAAATCATGTTATTCCACTGTGGGTTGAATGAAAATTCCTGTTCAGCATTTGCATTCAAGCGCACATCCAATACATTCATCGGGCTAAAGGTTTCAGCGGCGCCCAATGTATCTTCAAATTGGCCAGCAATGACGCGTACCACGCCTGCATTTTGTGCAAGCTTTACTTCAGCAATATTGGCTGTTGTCAGTTCTTGATAGCGAGGTTCAGTCATTTTGGCATGACGAGGTAAATTGACCCAAAGTTGTACCATGTCTAAATTTCCGCCTGTTTTGGTAAAATCTTTAGAATGATGTTCTTCATGCATAATGCCTCGACCCGCAGTCATCCATTGCACTTCGTCTTTGGCAATGCTGCCGTGATTTCCTTTAGAGTCAAAATGCTCCAATTCTCCTTCATAAACAATGGTTACTGTTTCAAAGCCACGATGTGGATGCGACCCAACACCACGTTGATGATGACTTGGAGAGAAATGATATTGGCCGGTATAGCCCATAACGAGGAAAGGACTGGTTTGATTGCCCATTTCTTGCATAGGGAGCATAGAGTTTGTTGGGAAGCCATCGCCCACCCAAGTCCTACGATCACTATGATAAACACGTTTGATTGAATTCATAATTCAGCCCTCAATTTATTGCTTCTGAGATTTATTATTGAGGTATAGTGAGGGAATGACAGGGCGAAAAACTCAACAGATTATTCTAAAAATGAAACAATCATGCAAAATTTAAATGACTATTACTATTTCGTGCAAGTGGTGAAATACCAAGGTTATACCAAAGCCAGTGAAGCATTGGGTATTACAAAATCTAAGCTATCACGCCGTATCACAGAATTAGAGACCCGTTTGGGGGTGCGTCTGATTCAGCGTAATACGCGTAAATTTACAGTAACTGAAATAGGACAACAGTTCTATTTGCATTGCTTAAAAATTTTAGAGGAAGTCAGCGAAACGGAAAACTTTGTGCTTAGTACGTTGAATGACCAACTCTGTGGCCAAATTAAAATCTCTTGTCCTGTGGCTTTGGTGGAAATGCCTGTTGCCAAAATGGTCACTGATTTTATGCAGCAATATCCAGACATCAGTGTGCATCTGATGGCGACCAATCATCGGATTGATGTGATTGAGGAAGGCGTAGATTTAGCCATTCGTGTGCGTAATATGCCTTTAATGGATAGTGATTTGATCGTTCGAGATTTAGATGCTTGGGATCATGTTTTGGTGGCATCGCCACAACTTTTCTTCGAGCGTGAAATACCACAGCAATTGGCTGAGATTCAAAATTTTCCGTGTATTGGTTTTGATCGGCCTAAACATTTTTGGGATTTCCGACATCGTGAAAAAAGTGAAACCCAACAAATTGAATTTCATCCACGCTTAAGAACTGACAGTTTTAGGGCCATGATTTCTGCTGCTCTTTCTGGCGTGGGAATCGCTTCTTTGCCCAAAGTGTTTGTACGTGATGCTTTAAAAAGTGGTGAGTTAATTGAACTGTTTCCTGAATGGCAATTGCCGCAAGGGGTCATCCATGTTGCATACGCGACACGACAAGGCATGCTGCCGGGTGTGCGTGCGATGTTAGATCATTTAATTTCAGGTTTTAAGGCATTAGATATAGATCATCCGTAATTTGAGCAGTGTTCTTATTGTTTTAAAATTTTAATTATTTGGAGTTATTGCTCAAACACGGATTTTACAGGGTTATTTATTTTTATTGTTGGCATGAAGTTCAACATTAGTATGGTCGTCCTCCTGCTAGACTAATTCGCTTTAATAAGCGGCGTTGGTCTGAAGGGAAAGGGCGGCGTGAGTGTAAAGTGGCTTGGTTATCCCAAAATACAATGTCACCTTCTTCCCATTGATGTTCATATCGAAACTCAGGTTTCAATAAATGTTCACGTAAAGATGCAATCAATTCACTGCCTGACTGATCATCATAATGAACCAATTCCACTTCAGATCGTTCATTTAACCACAGCCCTTTACGGCCACTTTCTGGATGGGTACGTACAAGCGGATGTGGATAGGCATGCCCAACAATCGGTTGGTCTTTGAAACGGTATAGCGGTGTAGCGCCATATCCCGTTGTGCCTTTATTATTTTTGGCACGGACAAATGGGTTGTAGGTAATGAGTTGAAGTTGGTCTAAATGTTTTTGTGTCGCTTCATCTAAAGCTTCATAGGCCTTAATGGTGTTATACCATGAGGTTTGTCCACCGTCTTGTGGCAGTTCAATGGCATAGAGTAATGAACCAAAAGATGGCAGCGGAGTCCACTGATGGTCTGCATGCGCAGCCAATTCACCATGTCCAGTATAGTCACCTTTGCCCACTGCATTTGAAACAGGTACGACGTCTGGTGGTGTACCGGTATCATCTTGTGACGCCAGCACAGGAATATCTGCACCGGGACGGAAGATTGAACCGAAGTAACTTGCAAACGCGAGATACTGTAAATCATCTAGACTTTGATGTTTAAAAATTAAAATCAAGTGTTCTGCCAACGCTTGTTTTAAACGGTAGATGGTTTCCCCAGACTGTGCTTTACGCGCATCTAAACCATAAACCACAGCCCCCAAAGCTTGGTCATGTTGCACTTCAATACGAATTTCATTGCCATCTTGAAATTGTTCTGCTTGATGCCAACGTGGAGCATCATGGATGGCTTGTGAAAGTTGAGTCAATGCGGTCATTTCATAAGTTCTCAAATTGTTCTTTATTGAGACTTAATCTATGGAAGAAAGCACAGGTTGGAAAATTAAAAAATAAGCTAAGTTTATGAAAAAACTTATTATTAATACTAATATGCTGAAAATGCAGCTTTTATTGAATCGTGTAGAAAATAGCTAAAAAACTGCTGTTGTAGTGTTGATAAAACAGCAGTTTGGGTCGGAATTAAGATTTCAATACGTTTTTAATGCGCACAAAACGCTTGGTTAAAGTATTCAAATAATTCAGGTGTTTGGCTCCATAAGCCGATGGATAAGGCTAACAAGGCCAGAATACTGATAGCAATACTGAGTCGGAACCATAATGTTGAATTAGTCATGAATGACACTTTCCTCATTAACCATGAAATGTACCAATACCCCAAAAATACTCAGGACAATCGAAAAAATCCAAATGGCATTATAGTTACCAGTCATATCGTGGTTCACACCACCCAACCAGCCACCAAAAAATGAACCGACTTGGTGAGTAAAGAACACGATACCACTGAGCATACTGAGATATTTAACGCCAAACATATTGGCCACAATACCGTTGGTGAGTGGTACGGTAGAAAGCCATAATAGACCCATAATGACGCCAAAAGCATAGATTGTCCATGTGCTTAAAGGCAGCAAAAGAAAGGCAATAATGGCAATGCCACGTAAACCATAAAGTCCCATTAACAGCTTTGGTTTGGAATATTTGCCACCAAGCCAACCTGCTGTGTAGGTGCCGACAATATTAAACAGTCCAACGAGCGCTAGGAAAATAGTGCCCGTAGTGGCATTAAAGCCATGATCGATTAAATATCCCGGAAGATGGATGCCAATAAACACCACTTGGAAGCCACAGACAAAAAAACCGAGTGCTAGAAACCAAAAGGGTTTATGCTCCCAAGCCAATTGCAAAATTTGTTTAAAAGTCAGAGAGGCTTCATGCGTATTAGTTGCATTTGGTGCAACATACATTGGTGCTTTTAGCATCCAAGCTAAAGGAATAATAAGCGCAATTAAAATGGCGCTGACCACCAAAGCTGAAGACCAACCCAATTTTTGCAGTAGCAGTAACGTAGAGGGCAGCATAATGAACTGACCAAAAGAACCTGCGGCACTGGCAATACCCATGGCTAAACTACGTTTGTCTGGATGCGCTGCACGTCCTACGGCAGAAAGTAATACTGGAAATGATGTGGCTGAGAGAGCCAAACCCAGGATTAAACCTGCGCTTAAATTAAGCAGTAAACCGGTAGAGCTGATGGCCATGAGTAATAGCCCTAGGGCATATAATGCACCCCCGACGGCGACCACGATCTTACTGCCATATTTATCTGCAAAAGCCCCAGTAATTGGCTGTACAGCACCCCAAATTAAGTTTTGCATGGCAATGGCGAGGCTAAAAACGTTATGTCCCCAACCAAATTCATCACTCATCGGCACGAGATAGAGGCCAAATGCATGACGCACCCCTAAAGACAATGCCAAAATAATAGCACTGCCAATGAGCATGTAAATCAGGGGCTTTGAGAAACGAGTATCAGACATACAGCAGGCTACATTCTTTAAATTTAATCCAATGGTATTCGAATAAACGCAGAGTTGCGATTAAATTTAATTCACCAAACAATAAATTTTTTTTATAGGTAACTATGGATGAATAAAGAAAAATGACACAGCCGAAATTCAAAAGTGTTTAAAAGAGATTGAAGAGATAATTCAAAATAAAAGACCATATATAGCCTAATAAAAAAGACGGCTGTGGCCGTCTTTTTTTATATTCAGGTTATTAATTAGAAACGCATACCGATACCTGCATATGCAAGGATCGGGTTTACTTCAATATCCGCTTTAGATTTGATCAGTTCGCCGTGTGTCGCATCTGTAACGGTAATGGTGGTTTCATTTTGAAGGTGTGCATAGCTGACAGAACCAACAGCAAACCATTTATCATTGAAATCATATGTGAAGCCCACCGTCGCAACCGGAGCAAATACATCAGTTGCCTCTAAATCAACTTTGGGATTTGCCTTACTTGGTTTTCCTTCCAAAGAGGCGCCTGCATTACCTTCTTTAATGTTGGCAATCATGTGACCTGCGGCAATCAAATCTTTCTCAATTTGTGGATTCATTTCCAATTCATTGAAGTAGGCATACATCACGCCTAGACCCACATAGGGACGGAATTTATTGACGCCAGTTTTACCGAAGTGATATTGGATTTCAGCAGCCGGAGTCCATGCACGTGCAGAAGCTGCTGCACCATGTGCGCCTAAGTCGGTAATGAAAATATCATTTTCAAGTTCAAGATTTCCCAGTGCACCGCCTAGTGGTTTTGCAATGGCTGAAAATGGCGCGTAAATTTTCCCTGAGCCTTGTAAATCAACTTTTGGCGGAATACCCGCTTTCATTTCTAGTGATACATTGTCAGTGAAGAAATAGTTGGTCATGATCCCAAGCGTGGTGACGTCGTCTGCTTCAAGACCTGTCCCTGGATTGTCCCATTGTTCAAGTCCTGAAATAGTGGCTTTACCACTCATTGCAGCAGGAACAGTGTCCAAAGTATTTAGCGCAACTTCTAGTAGGGGCGGAACTTTGTACCCTTCTCGAATATTGTCTTTTACTGTTTGTGATTTAACTTCGCCAACTTCTGCCTCATAGCCTTCATTGATGGCAGTATTTACACGAAATGGCTGCGCTTTACCTTGTGGCATAACATGTAAAGCACCAACAGAGACAGAAAAACGTTTGAAGCCATCGCCATCTTTTAAACTAAAATATGGTGAGTCTGCATGACTGATGATTGGTAGGGCAGCCATAGAAGCAGCAATGCACAATGCACTTTTTTTCATTTGAAAGGACTCCATGTCCGTAAATTGATAATAATTTTTCTAAGTGCTCATTATTCAAAATTAGTGCGTAAAAAATGTTATAGAAAACAAGAATAAACGTAATAGTCCTGTAACATTCTTGATGATTTGTATTGTTTGAAGGTTTTAATGAGGTATTTGTGTAAAAAAAAGAACATTTTTGAAATTTAGAAATGCTTCTATCTATTTGTAAATATTCAATATTTATTGACATAAATGACAGTGAATTTATTTGTTTAGGTCAATAAAATAGTTTAAAACGACCATATTCAAAGCACTTTTTTGTGCTGTTGTCCTCTATAGATATAAAACTCATAGCTGATCATTGAGTCTTTATATGCCAATCGAGTCTAATCACTCAAAGCCTTTTACACCAAAACCATTTTTTTTGTACAATAGCGCCAGATTCAATTGAGTTATTCGTATGAGTACGCAAAACCCTCCCAAGAAAAAGGCTTTAGTCAATTTGCCTTTTCCGATTAAAAAAGCTGAAGATAATGCTTCGGATGAAATCTTTGAAGATATGCGTCCAAAACCTCAGCGTTATGCTGATCGTACTTGGATGCCACCACGCGGTACACGTCGTTCGATGGGTAAGCGTTAAAAAGATTTAAATAAAAAAGCCATGATTAAAACCATGGCTTTTTTATTGCAAATGATTGATGTTAATTGCGTATTTCAGACTGAATTCTACGGTCATTATTTAGATAATACTTTTTCTTCTGACGATACATGTCAAGATCAGCACGTTTAAGCATATCTTCCATTCGCTCATTCAAGATATTGGTGGCAGAACCAATCGATATACTCATCGGTTGATTTGAATAAAATTGGTTATCGACCAATAACAACTCATTCAAACTTTGTAAACAGTTTTGCAGTGCTGCATCATCAGCACCCGGTAAAAGTATGACAAATTCATCACCGCCAATGCGCGAAGCAGAATAGGGCGTATGCTGAATAAGTTGGTTTAAAATGTTGCCCAGACGTCTGAGGATACTGTCACCAGCATCGTGCCCAATACTGTCATTGAGTTCTTTTAGTCCATTTAAATCAATAAAAATACAAGAAACAGGGCGTAATTGATTGCGTTCAAGACGCTTGAGTTCTGCTATATAAAATGAACGATTATAGAGTTTGGTCAGTACGTCGTGTTTACCTAAATACTCAAGATAATTTTCAGCCTTTTTACGTGCGGTAATATCGGTTAATGCAACCTGCACGGTGCTCCAATCATCAAGATAATCGGGAAATACAGTAAATTGTAGTAAGACGTGGCGAATACTGCCATCAAGTGCATAATTTATAGCTTCACGTTGATGATGTAGATTGCCATTCCAAAGTTCAATCAGTTGTTCTTTAAATGTTTGCAGCATTTCTTTGGCAAACACTTTATGTACATTTTTGAGCAATATTTCTTTGTCCGAAGCGCCAAACAAATCAAGGGTGGCCTGATTAACGTCAACGATCAATATTTCCTTAATACACTCTTGTACAAAATCGGGGTGAACATCCAAAAATGTCACAAAATCTTCTATACCTAAAGCGCGAAGCTGATCTAATTTTATTTTAATCCGGCTGAAATCTTCTACCCAAAGAGAGGTTGGCGAATAATGGAAACGCGCTTCCGCTAAATGACGACTTTGTTCTTGTAAACGGCAAGCTTCGGTATAAGACGTGATATCTTCAGTTGTAATTAAGACTGCTGATAAATCCTGCTCATGACTCGGTAGCACGATGCCCTTGAGTTGAATGTCTAGGCGTTGTCCACTGAGCGTATAGTTCACGGCAGAATGGGAAAAATGCGTTTCACCATTCCACAATGCAACCAACTCTCTAATGTGTGTTTGACACATCTCCGCCTGAAAAACTAAATCAAGGTTTTGACATAAATGTTCAAAGTCACGTGCTTGATACAGTTCTAACGTTTTTGTGTTGACCTGTAAGATTTTTATTTTTCTTGCACATTGCAGAATACGTGATTCATCTTGTTGAAGAAAAGTGGAGAGATCCTGCACACCTTGCTGACGCCAGAGATCAAATTGTTTTTTGACTTCACTGTAATCTTCAAGCCACATGGCAATGGGGGATAGCTCAAAAAAAGGAGAATCTAGCATGTCTATTTTATGTGCTCGTCATTCTTCATGATAATTACAGCATGTAGTATAAGACGAAAAAAATGATATTAAAATAATGTGATATGTAAAATAAACTTTATTTTTAATGTGACTTAAGTCGCTAAAAGTCATTAATCCACATTAGATTAAAAGCCAATGTAGACTTTGGCTTTTTTTGGGGGGAAATGAGGTGAAAATAGTCTTTAGCGGCTGGCTTTACGAGCTTTATTTTCAGGTCTTGGTGCAGCGATTTCACGTTCAGCTTTCCAAACATCAATGAAATCTTTTTCATTGATGTTATACAGTTCAAGTAGGGCTAAAATGACGCCGCCAAACATCATCGGGCCTTCTGAGTTGCTTTGAAACTCAAATATTTTCCCATTCAGGGCATGCAAAATATCTTCAATTTCAAAAATACGGTCACGACCATTGCTATCTGTCGGGTACATTTGGGTATTCAGCACAATTTTCGCAAGACTTTTTTCATTATCTGTTAAGGCCAGAACATCAACCAATTCATCTGCCGAAGGTGCAAAAATTACCGAGTCTTGAAAAATTGTATGTAGAAGTTTCGAAGTAAGTTTAGGTAAAGCTTTTTCAACGAAAGGACGGAATGAAATTGGAAAAATAACATTTCTGGAAATCCCCTTAAACATGGGAGCAATTTCTTCAACTTTATAGCCAGCGACACCACAGCCAATCGAAGTAATGAAATATTTGGTCTTCGGATGATTCTTGGTATAGATTTTAAAATCATCAACATAATGTTGAATCTGAGACAATGGCATTTGTTGTAAATGCTCATTCATTGTTGGAATAGCAAAACTTTGACCAGCCCATCCACGACCAATACCATTCATTGCACCAAAATGCTCTAGGGCAGTACGCGCTGCACCGCCAGCATGTTGACCTGCCATATTGCTGCCAAAAACAAAAATAGTATCTTCGGGTAGGTTTTTAACAATACTTTCGTCATGATATTGGTAAGTCATAAGTTTGATCTGTGGCGTCCTTTTGTTCATGTTGCAGGTGAAATTTATATAGGTCAAGTATCAATAAGGGATAAATGAACGCTTTATTCTTGAGTTTTTTTAGAGCCAAGAGTTTCCTCAAGAAAAACATGCGAAATCAGGCGAATTATTTTTCAAACATGAGAAAAATCTATGGGTTTATGTTGAATGATAATTTTACAGTCCGTACACGCCTCTGGTATTTACATAAATTTAGCGTTGTTTTGTGCAACTTTGCCCTCATAATAAAGCCATATAAAACTGTTGAAGAAGAGTGTGATGCAGGAACAGCCTTTTGAACTCGTAACACAATATCAGCCGGCAGGTGATCAGCCTCAAGCGATTGAGAAATTGGTGAAGGGGATTGAAAAAGGAATGCATGATCAGTTGCTCTTAGGGGTAACAGGTTCAGGTAAAACCTATACCATGGCAAATGTGATAGCACGCACGCAACGTCCAACGATTATTATGGCGCATAATAAAACTTTGGCTGCGCAGCTTTATGGCGAGTTTAAAGCCTTCTTCCCGCATAATGCCGTGGAATACTTCGTCAGTTATTATGACTATTATCAACCCGAAGCCTATGTTCCATCTTCAGATACTTTTATTGAAAAAGATTCATCGATTAATGATCATATCGACCAAATGCGTCTTTCGGCAACACGGGCATTATTAGAGCGACGTGATGCAATTATCGTAGCGTCAGTTTCAGCTATTTATGGTCTGGGTGATCCCAATGCTTATATGAGTATGCTTCTGCATATCGTGGAAGGAGACCGTATTAGCCGTGATGATATCATTCGTCGTTTGGTGGAAATGCAATACACCCGAAATGAACTCGAATTTTTACGGGGCACATACCGTATTCGTGGTGAAATTATTGATATTTTTCCTGCTGAATCTGATCAAAATGCCATTCGAATAGAATTATTTGATGATGAAGTTGATTCAGTTCGATGGTTTGATCCATTGACGGGCAGAATGGTCCGTAAAGTGCCACGTATTACGATTTACCCAAAAAGCCATTACGTAACACCTAAAGATAATTTACAGCGTGCAATTGGAACGATTCGTGAAGAACTCGCAGAACGACTAGGATTCTTTCGTGCAAATGATAAATTACTCGAAGCACAGCGTATCGAACAACGTACACGTTATGATTTAGAGATGATGCAGCAGCTTGGCTATACCAACGGTATTGAAAACTATTCACGCCACTTGTCTGGCCGTCCTTCTGGTGAAGCACCTCCGACTTTGTTTGATTATGTACCTGATGATGCTTTATTAATCATTGATGAATCGCACGTTACCGTTCCGCAAATTGGGGCTATGTATAAAGGTGACCGTTCACGTAAAGAAAATTTGGTCAATTACGGTTTTCGTTTACCAAGTGCGCTTGATAACCGGCCAATGAAATTTGAAGAATGGGAGCGGATTATTCCTTCGACCATTTATGTCAGTGCAACGCCTGCACATTATGAAATGGAAAAGTCTGAACAAGTCGTTGAGCAAGTGGTTCGACCCACAGGTTTGGTCGACCCTGAAATTGAAATTCGTCCAGTGTTAACGCAAGTGGATGATGTATTGTCAGAAATTAATAATCGTAAAAACTTAAATGAGCGTGTATTGGTTACGACATTAACCAAACGTATGGCAGAAGATTTAACTTCATATTTGAAAGAATATGGTATTAAGGTCGCTTATTTACATTCTGATATTGACACTGTTGAACGAACTAAAATTATTCATGAATTGCGTTCAGGTGTATACGATGCAATTGTCGGGATTAACTTACTGCGCGAAGGCTTAGATATGCCAGAGGTGTCTTTAGTCGCCATCTTAGATGCTGACAAAGAGGGGTTCTTACGTTCTGAGCGTTCTTTGATTCAAACCATTGGTCGTGCAGCGCGTAACTTAAACGGTAAAGCGATTTTATATGCAGATCGTATGACTGACTCAATGCAAAAAGCCATTGATGAAACGGATCGGCGTCGTAATTTACAAATCGCCTTTAATCTTGAACATGGCATTACACCACGTAGTGCTGTACGCCAAAACGTTAATGATATTGATACTGGTGAACTGCTGACAGATGATGAAATCGATGCAAAAATTTCAGATCAGGCCAAGGCATTAACTGCAGATGAACGTCATTTGATGTCGGATCCAAAACTTCTGGCAAAACATATGAATAAGTTGGAAAAAGAAATGCTAAAAGCGTCTAAGGAATTACAGTTTGAACAAGCCGCTCGATTACGCGATGAAATCTTGCGTTTAAAAGCACAGATGATTTCATAATTTTGTTAGACAAGATGCGGAATATTGTTTGAATGACATACATAATTCAGACAAGAAAATGATTTTTAGAGCAATTTTTTCCGCTAGAGTAAAAACACGAGAGAAAGAATTACTTAATTTTCATCGAATGTTTTGCATCGAAATGAGGCATAAAAATGACAACAACGAATCTTCCGAAAGCTGGTTTTAAACTCGCAAAAATTGCACTTGGTGCAGCAGTGTTAATTGGTTTGGGTGCAGCCACAATGGCCTATGCACAGACGAAACCGTTACAGACTGTGGAAAAAGTCGAGCTCGATCGTTATTTAGGTATGTGGTATGAAGTAGCTCGTAAGCCTATGGTTTTTCAAAAAAGCTGTGACCGTGATGTGATTGCGGTTTACACGCTAAATGAAAATGGCAACATTAATGTAAATAATCGCTGTGTATCTAAAGATGGTACCAAGAAGCAATCAATAGGCGAGGCATTTGTACAAAATGCACCGTTTAACACGAAATTAAAAGTTAGTTTCTTACCAGAAGCCATTCGTTGGTTGCCTGTGGGGCGTGGTGATTATTGGGTACTCAAAGCCGATGAAGACTATCAAACAGTTTTGGTGGGTGAGCCACGTCGTAAATATATGTGGGTTCTTTCTCGTTCGGCTCATCCAGATCAGGAAGTGATTCAGGAATATCTAAATTATGCTCAATCTGTCGGTTATGACTTATCAGATATTATTCATACCAAGCAAACAGTAAAACCATAAAACCTAAATATTTGAACAAATGCTAAAAAACCATGCCTGTGCATGGTTTTTTATTTGCTAGAATGTCCATGCGAAAAGCTTGATTGATCAAGCAAAATATCAAGATTATGTAGTCATTTGGACTGGAGTGAAAGATGTATAAAGGCGTTGCATTGTCTGTATTGGCATCGGTCACTTTCGGTATTTTGTATTTCTTTACCATCTTTTTAAAACCTCTAGATAGCGAGCAAACTTTTGCATGGCGCATGTTGGCGACCTTGCCATTTTTAACCTTATTTATGTGGTGGATGAAAGATTTAAACAAAGTCAGTGAAATTTTTTGGCGTGTGGTCAAGCAACCGATCTTTCTCATTTGGTTAATCATTAGTTCATTTTTATGTACTACACAGCTTTGGTTGTTTTTGTGGGGACCAATTAATGGCCGAGGGCTAGAAGTATCTTTAGGGTATTTTCTATTGCCCTTAGTAATGGTTCTGGTTGGATGTGTACTGTATAAAGAAAAGCTGTCTAAATGGCAGATGGCTGCCGTGGCATTGGCAATTTTAGGGGTCGGCCACGAAATTTGGCGTATTGGCAGTATCGCGTGGGAAACTGTCTATGTCGCTGTGGCTTATCCGATTTATTTCTTTTTACGTCGTACCTTTAAAACCGATCATTTGGGTGGTTTTTGGTGGGATCTTTGCTTAATTTTGCCTGTAGCCTTTTATTTAGGATTTATTCATAGCGATAGTTTAGCGCTGATGTTGTTATTCCCGTATCTGATTTTGGCGGTTTTAGGACTGGGTTTTCTGAGTGCGCTTGGCTTAGGTAGCTATATGTTGGCGAGTCGTTATTTGCCATTTGTGATTTTTGGTTTGTTGAGTTATTTAGAACCCGTGTTGTTAGCTTTTGCATCCATCGCATTGGGGGAGCGAGTAGAAGCCGAAGAATGGCTGACCTATATTCCAATTTGGGGTGCGGTATTGTTATTGGTGATAGAAGGTGTTTTGCATCTGTTTAAACAAAAGCAAAATGAACGTGCGCTAGCAAAAAATGTAAAAGCGTTAAATGATCGAATCGATTCTTAAACTGAAAATGCTGGTACGATAAATTGATCAGTTTACAATTAATGCTTGCTGTTTTTTAGTAAAATCTTAAACTTAGAAAACTACAACAAGACATGATTCAATTTATTGTTTAGGAAGAACAGCATTGAATGATGGTGTACAAAAATATTTATTTTAGATAAAAATAAACTGAAATCGATAAAAGATTGATTAAAGAACCAAGATACAGGAAGCAGTCAGTGGTTGTCCCATTTCATCTAAGCGCAAAACTTTTACAGCTACAACCCGTGCTGGATCAGCATTGGCAGAGTATCGTGTCTGAAGTGTGCACTGATCTTGATCAATCAAACTTACCGCAGATACAGCAGGTGTTATTGCAAAAAGGTATTCGTTGGGAGTCTTCATCACAGTCGTATCAAAGCGATGTACCGATGAATTTGGGCATGCTGATGAAAGTACTAAAATATGATGTCATGCGTGAGCATGCACAGTATTTGGCAACACAGCTTGAAGAACTTCGAACATTGACAATGAGTATTCAAGTTGCGCAAAAATTAGAAGAAAACCTATCCTATATCAATAAAATAGATGCAGAAGAAGATTTTGAATTACAGTATGAAAAAAATGTATTACATCAGCATTTCATTTTAAATGCCGCACAAATCATTCGTAAAATGGATTTGATTGCGCCGAGTGATGCACGTCAACTCACTGCCCAGCAAGTCAAAATTTTCTTGATCGAAATTTTCTTAAAGTCACATATGTTAGGGCAAGTTTTTGATGCTTCTATACCAAAATCATCTGAGGTTTGGCAACATCCGATTTTTAAATATTATTTAAAGCGTGAACAAAAAACGCGATATTTACAAATTGTACAAACATCTGAGTTTATTTATATTTTGTCGCCTGATTTAGATTGGGTGACGCAGTATTCAGCAACTCGATTTTTATCTACAAAGCATAATGATGCCTTAGCAGACGAAATTTTTAATGGGGTGGCCATAGATTTAAATACTGCTTTAGAAAATCAACAGATCGAACAATTAAAATTTCGAGTCTCAAAGTTGGCATCCATTGCAGGTTTTATACATTTAGATCTACAAAATTTAATGCAGCAACTACATACACGGGTAGATAAGCATCTACTTTTGATGCTGCATGTAGAGGATGCCACTCAACAATTGGCGACGGTTTTACCTGCTTTTGAGCAGCAGTTCAATGCATTGATCTTGAAGCCATTGCATCAGACTGTTCAATATCAACTGAATGAGCAGATACAGCATGACTTTGTATTTTTCCATAGCTTGCAAATATCTCAGAAGCTCATCACGAGTCTAAACGTCTTGAGTAGTTGCCCTAAGTTTGAGGCAAGTTTGGAGTTGAAGCGACTGCGACTTCAACTACAGGCTTGGCAGGTGCTTTTGTTGAAACGGCGTACGCACATTTTTCATGTTCAAAATGAAGATGATTGGGAGTTACATCATCAGCAGTCACAGCAAATTCATACGGCGTTGAAAGCGCTCTTGCAGCCGAACGAGGATCAACAGAAAATCTTTGCTGCTGAAGCCGTCGTAGAAAATACGGGTACCCATGGCGCGCATGTTGGATTTTCCAAACGCATGACGAAAACAGGGGATTATGAAAGCCTTGAAGCCGATGCTTTAAAAGCGCAGCAGCAAAAAAAGCGACAAACTTATATGCAGGTTTTAATGTTGCTAAAGGAACATGCGTCACAGCTCGTCAATCTCGATTTTGAGCCATGTGAAAATGCCTTAAAGGTGCAGTCTTTTAGTGATCGGAGATATTTTGCGATTAGTACTGGAGAGAATGGTTTAAATGCACTACCGAAAATATTAGAGCTGAGTGTAAATTTCTTTGATTTTAATTTGGAAAAGTTTGCTGAGAATCTGAAAAATTAACAGAATTTTAAATATTGATCTGACTTTAAAACTAATGTTAGGCAGTAACATTAGAGGCGTAATTTGATCCAAATAAAAGAACGATACGCGGTAATGTTATCCGCAATTGTCTAAGACAAGGTTACTTCTAATAAAAAATGTTTTTGCGATACTTTGAATAAATTGACGGTAGTGAACGAGTTTTACGGTGAGGAGCATTGCTCCGCAAGATGGTTTTCTTATGAAGCATGCTTCTCATTTTGCCAAATGAGAAACAACGTTTCGTAAGAGTACCTCTAGCTGAAGGCTAAACCCTTTATTCAAACCTCAAATGTAAGACTCCGTCGAATAGTCTCAAAAATCATTTTAAAATGTGAAATTATTATTACGAGCTTAGCATCAGTAAAAATACTATAAATTGAGCAAAATAAAAAAACACCACAATTTGAAAAATATAAATATTCGTTCATCTTTGAGCTAAATATGCAGAGATCTGGTTGATAAAACTACATTTGAAATTTTGTGACAAAAATCTGCGAAAAAGCCAGTTTTTCAACTTTCGGCTATAAAATCATAATACTAATCATGATTATTTTGAAAATTGATAGTGAATATATAACAAAATAACCTTGTCGAAATCTGCTTTTAGATTCATTAATTTTCAGTTTTCCATTACAATTGTGGGGTTTTGAAATTTATGCTTAGATTTACAATTAATTAGAGGACGTATCTGTGAGCAAAGACACTATCGTTGCCCTACATGCAGAGCACCAAGGTCGCTGGAAAAACCGTGAAGAAATCGCGGAACGTATGATTGCCCTAGTGGGTCAGTTATATCGTGAAAAAAACATCGTAGCTACAGTATACGGTCGTTCTTTAATTAACCGTTCGGTTATCCAAATTCTTAAAGCGCATCGTCGTACTCGCGTACTTGACGTTGAACTTTCAGTTGTGAACACTTTCCCAATTCTTGAAGCTTTGGCAAAAATCGAAAACATCGGTACTGCTGAAATTGATCTTGGCAAACTTGCTGTTGAGTTCAAAGAAAAAGGCGGTGATGTTGACGCATTCGTTGCTGACGCTGTGAAATCACTTGAAGGAAATGCAACTAATGTTGAAAACCGTGATGTTGTACTTTACGGTTTCGGTCGTATCGGTCGTATCCTTGCACGTTTGATGATCAGCCAATCTGGTCTAGGTCGTGGTCTTAACCTTAAAGCAATTGTTGTTCGTAAATCATCTGACGGTGACTTAGAAAAACGTGCGTCTTTGTTACGTCGTGACTCTATTCATGGTCCATTCGCAGGTACGATTTCTGTTGATGAAGAAAACGAAGCAATCATTGCTAACGGTAACTTCATCAAAGTGATCTATGCGTCTAACCCATCTGAAGTTGATTACACTGCTTACGGTATTAACAATGCACTTGTAATCGATAACACAGGTAAATGGCGTGATTCTGAAGGTCTTGCACAGCACCTTAAATGCGCTGGCGCTGCACGTGTAATTCTAACTGCACCTGGTAAAGGTGACATGAAGAACGTTGTATACGGTGTGAACCAAGCTGACATCCTTGATGAAGATACAATCATCTCTGCTGCAAGCTGTACAACAAACGCGATCACACCAACACTTAAAGTGTTAAATGACAAGTACACAGTGATCAATGGTCACGTTGAAACAGTTCACTCGTTCACGAATGACCAGAACTTAATCGACAACTACCATAAAGCTGACCGTCGTGGCCGTGCTGCAACATTGAACATGGTTATTACTGAAACAGGTGCTGCTAAAGCTGTTGCTAAAGCACTTCCTGCTCTTCAAGGTAAATTGACTGGTAACTCAGTACGTGTACCTACTCCAAACGTATCTCTTGCAATTTTGAACCTTACTTTGGGTCAAGATGTTGACCGTGAAGAAGTGAATGAATACATTCGCCAAATTTCAATCAACTCTAACCTTCAAGGTCAAATCGGTTATACAAACTCAACTGAAGTTGTATCGTCTGACTTTATCGGTTCACGTACTGCTGGTGTGTTTGACGCTCAAGCGACAATCGCTTCTGGTAACCGTTTAACTGCTTATGTTTGGTACGATAATGAAGTGGGTTATAGCTGCCAAGTATTGCGTATTGCTGAGCAAATGGGCGGTGTAAGCTATCCAAAAGTTCCTGCTGAAACTAATGCTTAATTAGTTCACGCTGTAAAAAAAGGGCCTCATTTGAGGCTCTTTTTTTATCTAAAGAGTATGGGTTAAAAATTTAAGGCATAGATGACGAATGGATTGATCAAAAGTATCAAAAGTTCTTGTTTTTTCTGCCACTGTTAGATGAGTGTGAGTCATTTATAATGAAAAGCTGACTAAAAAGTTCAAGTTTTAAGTTAATGAAATTATTAAAGAATTAAATACAAAAAATTGCAAACTGGTTTGTATAATGTGTTCAAAATGAGACTGTAAAAAATAAAAAGCAAAAGGAATTTAGTTTGCAAGCAAAGCACATGCTCAGTGGATTGGCATTTATTGTGTTTGCTGCGCTCTGTGGTGTACTTATCGCCATTTGGGTGTTTAAGCACTTTAATATTTATATCCCGCTAGAAAATCAGAACGTCAATATTGACCTGCAAGAGCCGTTACAAGCCGAAGTCAAAATTCATGATGCCTTGGATGTGGACGTGACAGGGCGGGTGAATGCTGAAATTCCGATACATGAAAATTTAAATATTCCCTTAACTCAAACGCTGACGCCACGGGTGTATTTTGATAATCAAGTCCCAATCAAGACCACGATTCCAGTGCGTGAAACTTTGAAAGTGAATCAAAACCTTCCTGTGAATACCAAAGTGAAAGTTAAAGTCATGGGGCAGGATGTGACTTTGCCGCTCAAAGGTGATATCCCGATACAATTGGATATTCCAGTAAATATGAATGTGCCTTTGGAGCAAAAAGTACATTTAAAATTTGATGCGCCAGTCAAAACCGTGCTGAAAGAAAACCTACATATTCCACTAAATGCAAATTTAAAAACCAATATTCCTATTGAAGGTAATTTAAATGTTCCAATTAAAACGGCATTAAAAGCGACAGTGGATGTGCAAAATACGTTGCCGGTTCAAATTAAAAAGGGTGAATTGGTAATTCCACTAAAAACAATGCGACTCAACAGAGAGCATGCCAAAACTGAAGCGAAAGCTCAGGAGTAAGCCATGTGGATATTTCAATCGGCGAAGCGCATCATTTTGAGTTTTATCGCAGTTGCGTTATTGGTTGCGGTACTATTTTGGTTGTATTTAAATATTTATGCGTCGATGCAAGTACGTGCAAAAAATGCTGATATTCAATTGTCGCATTCACTACCCACCAAAATTTCCGTTGGTAATTATTTGCAAACGCAGTCTATTGGGACTCTGGATACGCAGATTACTTTAGATCGAAAGCTGCAACTACCCTTAAAGGGAAAATATCTGGCAGATTTGCAGTTTAGTGTAGAGGTTCCGATCTCTGTGGATATTGATTATTCCACCAATATTCAAATTAACCAGACGATGCCGCTTGAGGCGACCACAGATTTGGTGATTAAAAATAAACTTGTGCCGAAGTTTCCGCTAAAAATGGATATACCAATAAAACTGGATGTCCCATTTCACTTAAAACGAACCTATAACATTCCTATTCGAATTAATTTTAATGGTCCTGTGTATTTTGAGTTTAATGAAAAAGTTGATTTGCACGTGGTACATCAGTTTGCACCACAGCTAAAACTCAATGACCCGATGACCATGCGAAAAATCGCAACCTTTAATGCCACGATGTACAACGCAGAGCGTAATACCAAGGCAAATTTAGATATGAATATGGATTTGCCGATAAAAAATGTACATCCATAAGTTAGATTTAACTCAAAAAAAAGCCCGAATCAATTCGGGCTTTTTTGTTGGTTTGATCTTATTTTAAAGCAGCTTCAACAGCACTGTGTAGAGTAGTGGTTGGGTGACCGAGTAGCTGTTCCAAGTCCTTGCGATCACTTTGCATCGCACTGTCAATGCTATTGATATCGGCATCGACGATCACATCTACAAGACCAGCAGGTAAGCCAGCTTGTAATAAACCTTGTGTGTAGTCTTCTGCAGTTAAATTTTGATAGTGAACATTTTGACCTGAAACTTGCTGTAGGGTTTCAGCAAGCTGTGCCAATGTGAAACTGTCTGAGCTTGCAAGTTCATAGGTTTTATTTTCATGACCAGAGCTTGTAAGTACTTTTGCAGCAGCTTCAGCATAGTCAGCACGTGTCGCTGCATTAATTTTTCCATCCTTTGCTGCACCAAATAAGGTACCTGTTTCCACCACATGCCCTACAGCGGCAAGATAGTTTTCGACATACCAGTTATTTCGTAAGAAGGTATAGGTTAAACCACTAGCTTGAATCAGACTTTCTGTTTCACGATGTTCTTGAGATAAACCCAATGGTGACGTATCTGCACGTAACAGGCTGGTATAAGCAAGATATGGAACTTTCGCTTCTACTGCAGCATCAATTACGGCTTTGTGTTGTGGAGTACGCCGACCAATTTCATTGGCAGAAATGAGTAATAATTTATCGACACCTTGTAGTGCAGGAACCAGTGTGTCTGGTTGATCATAGTCAAAATGACGAAGTTCGATGCCTTGAGCTTGTAGGGATGCTGCTTTTTCTGGTGAGCGAACTAAAGCGATGATGTTTTCGGCCGCGGTTTCTTTCAATAAGAATTGAAGGACCAATTGGCCTAGTTGACCTGTTGCACCTGTAATTGCGATTTTCATATTTAAACCCTCTGATTGTTGAATAAATGATCTTGATGGTTGAATCTTAATCTGTTAACTTACTAAATGTAAGTACGTACCAAAAAGTAAGTTAGTGACTTTGAGGAAAGATTTAATGAACACATACGCTACAAGTAAATTATTAGGTCAAGTTTTATCCACAGATTGTCCATCTAGAGAAATATTGGAACATCTCACCAATAAATGGTCAGTATTAGTTTTGCGTTGTTTGACTGAAGGGGTACACCGTTTTAGTGAACTTAAGCAGCGGATCGAAGGGGTAAGCGAAAAGATGCTGGCTCAAACGCTGAAAATGCTCGAGCAAGATGGTTTTATCTTGCGGACAGTCTATCCAGTCGTGCCACCCAAAGTTGAATATCAACTGACTTTAATGGGCTCGCAGGCTGCAGAAAAGTTAATGCATCTGATTGGTTGGGTTGAACGAACCTTGCCTGAAATTATTGAAGTCAAGGAAAATGCACGTAAATAGCTTTCAGAAATGGGGAAGTGAAATTCGTTTGCCATTTATGAAAGGTATTTTGATGATGAGCTAAAGATTTTCGAGCGAGGTGCGGATTTTCCTAAAAATTTGCATCAGCACCAAAATGAATGAAATTTATAGTATTGCTGAATAATATTGTTCGAGAAATTCTTTAAAATATGGCAGAATAAGCGGTTTTAAAGTTTTTAGAGGATTGGCAAACATGCGCTTTGTTGATGAAGCAGTCATTACCGTAGAGGCTGGCGACGGTGGCAATGGCGTAGCCAGTTTTCGCCGTGAAAAATTCGTACCATTTGGTGGTCCAGATGGTGGTGATGGTGGTCGTGGCGGTAACGTATACGTTCAAGCCGACAACGACACAAGTACCCTAGTAGATTATCGTTATACACGTAAATTCCGTGCAGAACGTGCTAAAAATGGTCGTGGAGCGAACTGCTCAGGCCGTGGCGGTGAAGATACCGTATTGCTCGTTCCAGTGGGCACAACAATTGTAGATACAGAATCTGGCGATATCATCGGCGACTTAGTGGCTGACGGTCAGCGTGTGTTAGTGGCAGCAGGTGGTGAAGGTGGTTTGGGTAATACTCACTTCAAATCTTCAACCAACCGTTCTCCACGTAAATGTACACACGGCTCAAAAGGCGAATATCGTGAAATTCGTCTTGAATTAAAAGTACTCGCAGACGTTGGTTTGTTGGGTATGCCAAATGCGGGTAAATCAACCTTTATCCGTGCAGTTTCAGCAGCAAAACCAAAAGTTGCAGATTATCCATTTACCACAATGGTGCCAAACCTAGGTGTGGTTGATGCCGATAGTCACCGTTCATTTGTAATGGCGGATATTCCGGGTCTAATCGAAGGGGCTGCAGAAGGTGCAGGTCTAGGTATTCGATTCCTGAAACACTTGGCGCGTACACGTATTTTATTGCACATCGTAGATGTTCAACCGATTGATGGTTCTGACCCTGCGTATAATGCAAAAGCAATTTTGGAAGAGTTGAAAAAATTCTCCCCAACACTTTCAAAATTACCTGTTGTATTGGTACTCAATAAAGTAGACCAATTGGCGGCTGAAACGCGTGATGAATGGTGTGATCACATTCTCGAAGAGTTACAGTGGAAAGGCCCTGTATTCAAAACTTCAGGTTTAACGTTTGAAGGTACTAAAGACGTTGTGTATTACCTGATGGATCAAATTGAAGAACAGCGCGAACGTGAAACTGAAGATCCTGAATATGCTGCAGAAGTTAAAGCGTTCCGTGATCAGCTTGAAGCTGAAACACGTGAGCAAACGCTTGCTGCGAAAGAAGCATATCGTGAAATGCGTCGTCAACAACGTCTGGCAGGTCAAGGTGAAGACTTTGATGATGAATTTGAAGACGGTGATGATGAGGCAGAATCGTACTACGTACGTTAATTGCTGAATAAGTGTCAAAGCAAACAAGTCTGAGGACAAGATGATAGAAGTGGTAGATGGGCAACGTCAGCTCAAGGGTTGTAAACGTATCGTTGTTAAAATCGGATCATCACTACTCACAGCAAACGGAAAAGGGTTAGATCTGGATGCAATCTCGCATTGGGCGGGACAAATTGCAGAACTACACAATGCAGGGCACGAGATCATTCTTGTGTCTTCCGGTGCTGTGGCTGAAGGTATGGTTCGAATGAATCTGGACAGCCGACCCACAGATCTACCCAGTCTTCAGGCTTGCGCAGCCATTGGACAAATGGGTTTAATACATACTTGGTCAAGCGTTTTAGAACAACGTTCTATTCGTACAGCTCAAGTTTTATTAACCCATGACGATTTGGCTGACCGTCGTCGTTATTTAAACTCTTGTGATGCCTTGCAGCATTTGATTGATTGGCGTGTGATTCCTGTGATCAATGAAAATGACACAGTGTCGACTGACGAAATCCGCTTTGGTGATAACGATACTTTGGCAGCTATGGTGGCGGGTCAGGTACATGCAGACTTATTGGTGATTTTAACTGACCAAGAAGGCATGTTTGACTCAGACCCTCGTTCCAATCCAGATGCCAAACTGTTCCATACAGTACGTGCAATGGATGAATCATTATTCGATATGGCTGGCGGCGGCGGTAAATTCGGTCGTGGTGGTATGTTGACCAAAGTTCGTGCGGCACGTTTGGCAGCCAAGTCCGGTTGCCCAACAGTCATTGCGAGCGGTGATAGTGATAATGTGCTGTCACGCGTGATGGCCGGTGAATTACTTGGTACATTATTTATTACCGACAATGACCGTGTCACAGCCCATCAACAATGGTTAGCTGCACATTTACAAACAGCTGGTCGCTTAGTAATTGATGATGGCGCAGTCAAAGCCATTCGTGATAATCACCGCAGTTTATTACCTGTCGGTGTGAAAGCGGTTGAAGGGCATTTCGAACGTGGTGATGTGGTGGAATGTGTCGATACACAAGGTCATCGTGTTGCCGTCGGTCGTGTAAACTTCAGTTCACGTTCGGCAGAAATCGTCAAAGGTTTGGCCTCAGATAAAGTTCATCAAGTTTTAGGGGAAGCCCGATCACTTGAAATGATCCATCGCAATCATATGTCGATTTACTAAATTGAAAGATCAAAATCCTGCTTCCGAGCGGGATTTTTTATGGCATGCCATTTGAATATAACGATAAAAATAGAAATAAGAGGAAAAGAAGATGAGCGAAATTCAATATTTAAACATTCAAGATCTAAAAGATGAGCAGGCTCAACTGTGCGAATTATTGGCACAATGTGTGCAAGATGGTGCATCACTGGGTTTTTTAGCAGAAGAATCTAAGTCGCAGTATGATGAATATTGGTCTGCTGTGGCGAAGGATATTCAAAAGCATAAAACCTTTTTGTGGGTAGCGCTGCAAAGCGGTGAAGTTGTGGGCACAGTACAATTGGTTCGTGCCACCAAAGCCAATGCGCTGCATCGTGCTGAGATTGAAAAACTTATGGTGCATCCAAAGGTACGTCAGCGAGGCATTGCTCACCAACTATTAACACTTGCAGAAGATCAAGCAAAACACTTGAACTTGAAATTACTCGTACTTGATACACGTACAGGCGATGTCTCTGAAAAGCTGTATGAAAAATTTAACTTTATAAAAGCTGGGATCATTCCGCAATTTGCATTGAGCCATACAAGTACAATAGATTCAACGACATTATTTTATAAATTATTAGTTTAAGTTGAAACGGATGGATATTTTAGACCAAAACTCCTGCACAGATGCAGGAGTTTTTCATTAAAGGTTCTTTTGATTAACTCGTTTAGAGAGTTCTTCCGCACTTTCAACTCGTTCAGAATAGCGATCTGTGAGGTAGGCAGATTGACCACGTGTGAGTAGGGTAAATTTATATAATTCCTCCATCACATCGACAATGCGAGTGTAATAGGAGGAAGGTTTCATGCGATCATTTTCATCAAACTCTAAAAATGCTTTCGCAACGGAAGATTGATTTGGAATCGTGATCATCCGCATCCAACGCCCAAGGATGCGCATTTGGTTAACAGCATTAAAAGATTGCGAACCACCACTGACTTGCATTAACGCCAGCGTTTTACCTTGAGTAGCACGAATGGCACCTGCAGCTAAAGGAATCCAATCAATTTGTGCTTTCAATATAGAGCTCATCGCACCATGTCGTTCTGGCGAACACCAAACCATGCCTTCTGACCATGTAAGCAATTCATGTAATTCCTGAACTTTGGGATGTGATGTTTCAGCATTTTCAGGCAGAGGAAGACCTTTAGGATGAAAGATTTTGACTTCTGCACCAAAATGTTCAAGGATTCGACCCGCCTCCAATACCGATAAACGGCTAAATGAGCGTTCACGGTTAGAGCCATATAGCAGCAGAATGCGTGGCGGATGTTCAAGTGCTTTAGCTTGAACTTGTTCAAAACGCGGTGTTTCAAGTAGATCTAGTTGAATATTGGGGAGCTTCATTTTAGTTCTCTTTATACCATTTGCGTTTTAACCATAGCGATACACTCACTAATGCAATAAGCACAGGCACTTCAACCAATGGGCCAATAATCGTGGTAAATGCAATCGGAGATGCAATGCCAAAGGTCGCGATGGCAACAGCGAGGGCAAGTTCAAAATTATTACCTGCTGCTGTAAAGGATATCGCAGTGGTTTTGGCGTAGTTATTGCCCATCCATTTGCTCATCAAAAAGCTAATGAAAAACATCACCACAAAGTAGATTGTGAGGGGAATGGCAATACGCAGTACATCCATCGGAAGGCTCACGACATCTGCACCTTTGAGGCTAAACATCACCACAATGGTAAAGAGTAATGCCATTAAACTGATGGGGCTGATTTTGGGTATAAATTGATTTTTATACCAAGCCAGACCTTTTTGTTTTACCAATATGGCACGCGTCAGGAAACCGAGCAGGAAGGGAATACCTAGATACACCAATACTGCATGTGTGATGGTCCAAAAGCTGACTTGGATCACTTGTGCTTCGATACCAAAATATGGCGGTAAAAAACTCAAAAAGAACCATGCGTAGGTACTAAAAAATGCAATTTGGAAAATACTGTTAAATGCCACTAAAGCCGTAACGTATTGGTTGTCCCCACAAGCGAGATCATTCCAAACCAGAACCATTGCAATACAACGTGCTAAACCAATCAGAATCAAACCGGTCATGTATTCAGGGTAGTGTTGTAAAAAAACGATCGCCAAAATAAACATCAGGCAAGGCGCAATTAACCAATTTTGAACCAGTGATAGGTATAAGGTACGTTTATCTTTAAACACTTCAGGCAGGGCTTTGTAATCCACTTTAGCCAAAGGCGGATACATCATGAGGATTAAACCAATGGCAATCGCAATATTGACATCACCGATATTGAGTTGATTTAAAGCCCTTGAAGCACTTGGAATATACACGCCAATCGCAATGCCTAGCCCCATTGCGATAAAAATCCATAGCGTGAGATTGCGGTCTAGAAATGACAGTTTTGCAGCAGCCATTATTGAATCTCTGAAATTTTTTGGATTTCTTTGTTAAGCTCTTCACGACTTAATTGCTTAAAATCGAGTGCAAATAAAGCATCTAAACGGCGGTTAATATGTGCCACGGTATCAAGAAAAGCTGCAAGTTTGATGTCATCTGCAAGCTCTAAATGGGAAGGATCTTCTAAGCCCCAGTGTGCTTTGATGGCAGAGCCTAAGTAAATTGGGCAAGCTTCTTGAGCTGCAGAACCACAGACAGTAATTACCACATCGGGTTGGTATTGTTCACATGCTGTGATGGTTTTACTCGACAAGCCCTCAGTCGGTAGATTGAGGTTATGTAGGGTTTTTAAGGTAAATGGGTGGACTTGTCCTGAAGGTTTACTGCCTGCGCTATAGGCACGGAAACCTTCAGGGGCACGCTTGTTAAACAGTACTTCGGATAAAATGCTGCGGCAGCTATTGCCAGTACATAGAAATAAAAAATTCATAGCGTTTCACACAATGTGGTAGTGCCTTTCGGGGAGTTTAAATCGAGGTCTTTAAATCGTTCTTGGTGACGCATGATATCGAGTATTTGTGTACACCAAGTAGGCAGTGCAGGGTGAATGGAGTAATAGACCCATTGACCTTTACGTTGATCACTCAGCACACCTGATGAACGCAGTAATGCCAAATGACGCGAAATTTTAGGTTGGCTCAATTCAAGGGACTCAGTGAGTTCGCAGACGCAGAGTTCACCTTTACAAGCCAACAGCATGATGATGTTCAGACGAGTCTCATCTGCAAGTAATTTGAAAAATTCAGTCTGTTCCATGTTTATCTGCATATATGGATTTACATATATCTTTACATATGAATATGTGGATGTCCATATGTATTGTTCAATAAAAATCCCACACGCGGTGGGATTTTGATATTTAGACCAGCTTAAAAGTCGAATGAAGTTTGTAAGAAGAAGGTACGTGGTTGCCCTATATATTTACCACCTGTTGCATCTGATGAACGGGTGAAATACTGTTTATCAAAGACATTCTTAATGCCAGCGGCAACTTTAACCCCTTGCAGCGAACCGCTAAAGTCATAGCCTGTACGTACAGCGAAAGTTGAATAGCCAGGAATATCGCCCAGTTTACCGTTTGCAGTTTCTTCAGTTTGATAGATCCCCGAATCTTGGTTGCCGGGTGCACGTTGTTTAGATTGTGCATACATGTCGGCGTTGATTGACCAAGCATCATATTTATAGCCTAAGCCAAAGTTTGCGACATTTTGTGAATAGAATGGCAAGTCCTTACCTTTGAAATTACCTGCTTCAGCAACTGCCTTGGTATAGGTGTAATTACCATAGGCTTTCAAGCCTTCGAGGGTGTCAGCTAAATGTCCAAAGTCATAGCTAAAACCGGTTTCGATCCCTTTATGACTTGTAGCACCGAGGTCAGTCCAAATGCCATTGTTTGCAGCATCACGTTCTAAAATCAGTTCTTTGTCAAAATCTAGATAAAACGCAGTCAATTCAGCATTCAAACCATTGCCTAAATATTTTGTACCAATTTCATAGTTATTAGACTTTTCAGGATGTAAGCCATCTAAGGTGGTGACCGCTGTAGTGCCTTGTGTTTTTGCTAATTGGTTATATTGCTGTGGACCAAAAGATACACCGGCATTAGCAAAGAAATTCCAATGGTCTGTTGCTTTATATAGGACAGCTAAACTTGGTAAAAATTCGTCTGATTGGATCGAGGGATGAACAGTATTTTGTAATACGCCATTTTTATAGGCACTAAAACTGTTTTGCGTATCAATCGATTCAAAACGAACGCCCGGTGTAATATTCCATTTACCCAATTCTATACGGTTATCGATATAAGCTGCGTGTGCTTTGGTGCCACCCGCACTGCGGGTACGTGCTATAAACTGACCGGGTTCAGCATCTGCAGCGTATTCAGTACGGCCTGCGAACTCGGTGCTTTCTTCATCCATATAACGGTAGCCTACAGTCACTTCATTCAGCGTGCTACCTAAGCTATAGCTACGAGAATAACGTGGCTCAATGGCAAAGACTTTATAATCACGTGGTGAAGTATCTAAGCGATGATTACCATTGGTTAATGTGGATTCAAGGTTGCTGGTACGGAATGAATCGATGTAATAACTTAAAAGTTCAAAGTTATTCGTGTCATCTTTATGTGTATAACGTAAGGATACATCTGAACGACGGCCAGTGAAAAAGTCACGATAATGCGACGTTTGATACGGATTTGCTTCGAATTCAGCAGCACTTAAACCTTCAGGCATTTCACCTGTACCATCGTAGTGATGGAAATTTAATGCGATTTTATCCTGATCAGTGATGTCATAAGCGGTTTTTAACATGACATCATCAATGTCATTTTTATTGTTTGCTTCACGATAACCGTTGCCTTTAGTGCCTGAATAAAGCAAGGCAAGACCTAAACTATTATCTAATGTTCCACCAACAAACAGACTAGGACTTAATTTTACCTGATCTGTACCTGTCGCATATTCAGAGTTTAATGCCATGGTACCTTTAAAGTCTTCAGGAATGCTACGTGTGGCAAAGTTGATAATACCGCCGACATTTTGTGGCCCAAAACGGACAGAACCTGCACCACGGACTACGTCAACAGATTCTATATTTCCTAAAGAGACAGGCGCCATCGAAAGCTGTGGTTGGCCATACGGTGCAAATGACATTGGTATGCCATCGATCAACACAGTTGAACGTGGAGAGAGGCGAGAAGTTAATCCACGAACGCCAATATTTAATGAAACATCGCTACCGCCAGTACCATTATTTTCTTGAACCTGAACACCAGGAACTTGGCGTAACGCATCTTTAAGAGATGTTGCTGCGCTTTCGTTTAAGCGTTTACGGTCAATGATGGTCCGCGCACCGGCATGCTTTTGCACCTTCTTTTCATTGGCGTTTTCCAGCCAGTTCCCTTGAGTTTCAATGGTGATGGTCGGTAAAACATCAGCTTGCGCGGTCTCTGTATTTTCAGCAGCAGAAGCCATAGTGGCAACCATGCTTATACCTACGGCAATAGTTAGCGGTAATAACGGGAAATTTTGAAGCTTTGGAGATTTTTTGCTTGAACTATACATAAAAGTGTGAGCAATGGAGAGAGAGCGCGTATCATAATCTTGCATGCGATAAATTTAAATAAGGATGATTATCATTTAAAACTATGAATATGATTAAGCTAATAGACTTTTTAATTTAAATAAAGAATAGGTGTAATTTATAGTCAAAAAAACCGCGCTAAAGCACGGTTTCTTGAAATATACTTAATTATTTAAACTGGATGGTACCGTTGGCATTTACCGTGATTTTAGATTCGCCACCTGCCATTTCTTGTTCAGGAATAGCATCGGCACTTGCAGCTTTCATCATCGCCATACGCGGAACTGGCTGACCACCATAATTGCTGGTATTTAAATTAATATTAACTAAGTTGTAGCCTGATTTATTCCATGCCTGAGCGAGCGCTTGGGCACGTTGTTGAAAGTTTTTGGATACTTCAACCATCAGTTCATTTTCAACTTTTTTACGCTGTGCATCTGACACACTAAAGCTGATGGATTGAGTTTGGAAATTTTGTTGTAACTCGCTCACCAATTGGCTAGCTGCTTTAAAGTCTGTACTTTCTAAACGCACTTCGGCACGACCACGCCATTCTTTCAATTTACGACTGTCATTGTCATAAATCGGGTAGGTGCTTTGAGATCCCGTTTCGATTTTTACCGCAGGGTATTTACGGGCTGTGTTTACCGCTTGGGTCATCAATTGGTTGATTTGGGTAGCAAGTTCAGCCGGTTGTTTATTTGATTTTTCAATATATAAAACGGCATACATTTGGTCGTTCGACACTTGGCGAGTAGCATCCGCCTGAATGTTCACGATGTTGTAATTGAGTGGGTCAGCTGCTTGAGTTGCTGCTGCCAAACCTAGACCGGATGCTAATAAAACAGTGGATAAGATAATTTTACGCATTGTTATGACCTATTCTTCTTTCAGAATGACTAATTTAGCTTATGCTGTTATCTTAAAAGGGGATTATGATGGATTAAAGGAAAATCTGTGGTGGGATTGTAAATCTTTCAAGAAAAATAAATGTAGTGCTTGATGAATATTTATTTAAATAATCAGTACTTAGTTGTTTCAATAATTGAAGATTACAATAATCATTCATAAGTTGTAAAAAAGCATAAAATAAAAAGGTTTTCTTTGTTTTGTCACACTGTAAGATGATAATTCAAGATATCCATGGAATAGATCTGTTTTTTCTCTAAATTATCTTTTTATTTGATCATAAAAGTGATTTATTTTCTTGAAAAAGTCTGTATCATCCGCCCTCTAGTTAGCCATTATATAGAGAGCTCTTAAAACTAACTGGAACTCATAAAGCACCGAGTCAAAGGACCGCAAGTCACCCGACTTATTTCTTTTAACCCATATCAGAGATGGTAATTCGATATGAGCGTTTCTTCTGTAAACCCTGCCACTAATTCTACTAACGAATACTATTTGACTCGCCAAAGCCAGATGGAATCCAATGTTCGTAGCTATCCGCGTAAACTTCCACTTGCGATAGCAAAAGCTTTAGGTTGTTGGGTTACTGATGTTGAAGGTACAGAGTACCTCGATTGTTTAGCTGGGGCAGGAACATTGGCATTAGGCCATAATCATCCTGCGGTAATTCAAAGTATCCAAGACACACTTGCAAGTGGCCTCCCATTGCATACTTTGGATTTAACAACGCCTTTAAAAGATGCTTTTACTGAAGCACTACTTGAGCAATTACCTGGTGGTAAAGAAGAGTATTGTCTACAGTTCTGTGGCCCGTCTGGTGCAGATGGTACAGAAGCAGCAATTAAATTAGCAAAAACTTACACTGGTCGTAGTTCAGTAATCAGCTTCTCAGGTGGCTACCATGGTATGACTCACGGTTCTTTAGCAATGACAGGTAACTTGTCTGCTAAAAATGCTGTGAACGGCTTAATGCCGGGTGTTCAATTTATGCCGTATCCGCATGAATACCGTTGCCCATTAGGCATAGGTGGTGAAGCGGGTGTAGACGCATTAACGTATTATTTCGAAAACTTCATTGAAGACGTAGAAAGCGGTGTAACGAAACCTGCAGCTGTAATCTTGGAAGCAATCCAAGGCGAAGGCGGTGTAGTGACTGCACCTGTAAAATGGTTAAAGAAAATCCGCGAAGTGACTGAAAAGCACAACATCGTGTTGATTCTTGATGAAGTACAAGCGGGCTTTGCACGTTCAGGTAAAATGTTTGCCTTTGAACATGCAGGTATTGAGCCAGACGTCATTGTAATGTCTAAAGCGGTAGGTGGTAGCTTACCACTTGCAGTATTGGGCATTAAACGTAAGTTTGACGCATGGCAACCAGCGGGTCACACGGGTACATTCCGTGGTAACCAACTTGCTATGGGTACTGGTCTTGCAACAATCAAAACCATCAAAGAACAAAACTTGGCTCAAAACGCGCAAGAGCGTGGCGACTTCTTACAAGCTGAAATTAAAAAATTAGCGGTAGAATTCCCATGTATCGGTAACGTACGTGGCCGTGGTTTGATGATTGGTGTTGAAATTGTTGATGAACGCCAAAAAGCAGATCACATGGGTTCTTTACCAGGTGATTCTCAATTGGCAGCAGCAATTCAAGCAGCATGTTTCAACAACAAATTGTTGTTAGAAAAAGGTGGTCGTAACGGTACTGTAATTCGTTTACTTTGCCCATTGATCATTAACCAAGCTGAATGTGAAGAAGTGATCGTTCGCTTCAAGAAAGCACTTGCTGAAGCACTTGTTGCAACTCGAGGCGCGTAATAATGGTTGATTTTGCAGAACATCGTAAAGCGTTATTCTGCAATGATGCACAATCCATTGCTGACTATCAGTCAGCAATGGGCGAAGCGGTTAAAGCCGTTTCTGCATGGTTGCAAAATGACAAAATGTACACCGGCGGTAGCATTAAAGAGCTTCGTAGTGCAATTGCGTTCAACCCTTCAAAAGAAGGTATGGGCGTTCAAAAATCACTAGACCGTATGGTTGAGCTTTTCTTAAATAAAAGCTTAAAAGTACATCACCCACATTCTTTAGCGCATTTGCATTGCCCGACAATGGTGACAAGCCAAATCGCGGAAGTGCTCATCAATGCAACGAACCAATCAATGGACTCATGGGATCAAAGCCCTGCAGGTTCATTGATGGAAGTTCAGTTAATTGACTGGCTTCGCCAAAAAGTTGGCTATGGTGCAGGTCAAGCAGGTGTATTCACCTCTGGCGGTACGCAGTCAAACTTGATGGGCGTTTTGCTTGCACGTGATGCATGTATTGCTAAAAACTGGAAAGACGAAAACGGTAACCCGTGGTCTGTACAGCGCGATGGCGTACCTGCGGAAGCAATGCGTAATGTCAAAGTGATTTGTTCTGAAAATGCACACTTCTCTGTGCAAAAGAACATGGCCATGATGGGTATGGGCTTCCAATCTGTTGTGACTGTTCCTGTAGATGCTAACGCACGCATGGATATGGACGCACTTGAGAAAACCATGGCGCACCTTCAAGCTGAAGGTAAAATCGTAGCATGTGTAGTTGCAACTGCGGGTACAACCGATGCAGGCGCAATTGACCCATTGAAAGAAGTGCGTGCAATCACCAACAAATATGACGCGTGGATGCATATCGACGCAGCATGGGGCGGTGCACTGATTCTTTCAAATGACTATCGTTCAATGTTAGATGGTATTGAACTGTCTGACTCGGTAACGCTTGATTTCCATAAGCATTACTTCCAAACGATTTCATGTGGCGCATTTTTGCTTAAAGATGAATCGAACTATCGTTTCATGCATTATGAAGCTGAGTATTTAAACTCTGCTTATGATGAAGAGCATGGCGTTCCTAACTTAGTATCTAAGTCACTACAAACAACTCGCCGTTTTGACGCGTTGAAATTGTGGATGACGGTTGAAGCGTTAGGTGAAGAGCTTTACGGTTCCATGATTGATCATGGTGTAGGTCTAACACGTGATGTTGCAGACTATATTACTGCCACTGACGGTCTAGAAATGCTGGTTGATCCTCAATTTGCATCGGTATTGTTCCGTGTAGTACCAGCAGGTTACCCAGCAGAATTGTTAGATACATTGAACCAAAACGTAGCAGACGAATTGTTTGCACGTGGTGAAGCGAATATTGGTGTTACTAAAGTAGGTCAGGTTCAATCTTTGAAAATGACGACTTTAAGCCCAGTAGCGACTTTAGACAACGTGAAGAATTTGCTTGCTCTGGTGCTTGCAGAAGCTGACCGTATCAAAGGCCCAATCGCTGACGGTACATATACACCTGCAATTGACTAATTGTCATTTTGTAGCTGTAGGTGAAGGGGCTCGTAAGAGCTCCTTTTTTTTTGTTTTAAATGAAAAGGCGCTTAATTTTTACATGGCCGCAATTTTTCATTGGGAGATGATAGTTTACTGCGTAGGCAGATTGTTACTTTGAGGGATCAAAGTAACTAAAATCCTTCTCAGGCAAAAGGTACATCCATGTGACCTTTACCTTACAGCGACATCCCTGTCGCCAGTCGCGATAGTCATTGATGTTTATCATTTGATGAATGAGATACCACAATATTTATAACCAATATAAGGCTTGTAAAGGAGTTTCCCTCTCCTTGTAGGAGAGGGTTAGGGTGAGGTGAATGCAATACGATATTGATGTTATGCCGCAAATAATGGACTAAAACCTTTTTTACGCAATAATTTGCGGTACATGCTGGAACTGCGGTCCGCTGGAAAATGCGCCTCGATGCTTAAATCTAAGGGTAAATATTCAGGCTTTTGCGATTCAGATACAAGGCGGTCTTCCTCAAAAATTTTCAGGTTAAAGTCATAAGCATCTTCGACAGGTAAGTCTTTGTCATAATTGCGGCAAATGGGAGCAAATAGGCGGGTAGAACGAGCAGTCATCGGTGAAGCCGCATTCATAATCACTTGCTTGCTGTTATTTGGAAAATGAATCGCCAGCGTTGCAGTAAACGGCAGATGAATTTCAAAATGGCGCAGCCATTGGAAACCCTTTTGTCCGCGCTGTTCTAAACCAATTTGATAGCGCCCAACACTGCTCCAATAGTCTGCATTAAAGCCAGTTTCTGTTTCGATGGTCGTGTAGTCAGGTACTTCTACATTTGCAGGGTTGCCAAAGGTATCAGGGTGTACCCATGCAAAATGCGCAACATCAATAAAACCTTCAAGCTGCCGGCCTGCAAAACATTGAAAATCTATAGTAGGACAAACCAATTGTTGAAAATCTGCATCTTCCCAATTGGGCATGCTAGGTATATTGGGTTCAGCTTCAGAATGAGCCGTCAGATTGCACCTGATCAAACCATAGCGCTCTACCGCTGCATAGGTGCGTAAATTAAAGTGCGGTGAAATTTTCTGTTCTGGATGTGCAGGAATACGGTTGCAATGACCATGTTCATCAAAGCGTAAGCTATTATATCGGCAGACCACGCCTTGACCATCATTCTTGCCTAAACTTAGGGGTACGCCGCGGTGTGGGCAGGCATCTTTAGCTACAATCAGTTCATCTCCCATTTTATAAATGACGAGCGGCATATCTAAAAGCATGGTGCCATAAGGCTGTTTTGTAATGTCTCGAGCGAGTGCAATCGGATACCAATATTCTGCAAGTAAGTGCCAGTCATGTTCATCAAAAGTCATATGCACAGGCAAGTCTGGATTAAATGTCGCATTGGCTTTACTGGTCATTTTAGGCTTTTTTTTTTATGTAAACTTGCATATTGAGCGGACTAAAAATGTAATGAAATTTCAATTATTGGAATAACATGGAATAAAAAATTGAACATGCAAATGTGCATCATTCAGAAAAAGAGGACAATTTGAAAAAAGAAAATAAGACAAAATATGACAGTGACATGAATTCTTACGAATATCAAAGTAGAAATAAATAAGACCAATACTTTGATAAATTTCATTACGTATTGAAAAATAAAGAATTATATTTAAATCAATGAGCAATCATCAATTATCATAAAAGCGTCATAAAGATGTAACCTAACTGTCATACTCTAAAATCAAAATGCAGATATCGAAAAAGTACAAGACTTTAAAAATAAAAGTGGCGTACTCCAATAAATGCATCAATTAAGAGAGATGAGAATGCGCTTAAATCATATCGCACTTGCTATGGTACTCACTACTGGGGCAACAGTCGCTACAACTGCAAATGCAGCTCGTGACACGATCCAAATTGCTGGTTCTTCAACTGTACTGCCTTATGCAAGTATTGTTGCAGAAGAGTTTGGTAATACATTCCCACAATTTAAAGCACCTGTCGTAGGTTCAGGCGGTACTTCAGGTGGTTTGAAACAATTTTGTAATGGTGTAGGCGATAACACAATTGACGTTGCAAACGCATCTCGTAAAATTAAAGGTACTGAATTGGCCGCATGTAAAAAAGCAGGCGTTAACCAAATCTTAGAAATTAAAGTTGGATATGACGGTATCGTATTTGCTTCAAATGCGAAAAAAGCGGCATTCAAACTTCGCCCACAGCACGTATTTGCTGCACTTGCTGCTGAATTACCTTCAAAAGGTAAATTGGTTCCAAACCCATACACACGTTGGAACCAAATTGATCCAACTCTTCCTAACGAAGCAATTACATTGGTCATTCCAGCGTCAAATCACGGTACTCGTGAAGTATTCCAAGAGAAAATGGTAGATGCTGGCTGTGAAACTTACCAAGCATTTGCGAAGCTAGATAAAGATGCAAAGAAAAAGGCATGTTCTACATTCCGTAAAGATGGCCGTGTAATTGAAATTGCTGGTGACTATACAGAGACATTGGCACGCTTAAAAACTTCACCTAACGCTGTAGGTGTATTCGGTTTAGGTTTCTATGATCAAAACCGTGACAAATTACGTGTAGCGACAGTAAACAATGTTGCGCCATCTGAGAAAACAATTCTGAATGGTTCTTACCCTGTATCACGTCCATTGTTCTTCTACGTGAAAGGTGAGCATCTTAAATCAATCAAAGGCTTGAAAGAATTTACAGAATTCTTTGTAAGCAAAAAAGTATCTGGTAAAGGTTCTAAGCTTGAAAAAGCAGGTCTGATTTCAATGTCTGACAAAGAACGTGCTGCGGTACTTGCAAACTTCAAAGCGGGTAAGGCTGTTAAATAAAAGTATGGAATTAGCCAATGGCAGGGTCGACCTGCCATTGGTTTTTTTGCAAAGAAACAGTTTTTTCAAAATGTGTCATTGAAGAAACAGTGGAGATTACATGAATCTGCTCCTCATTGGTGTGTTGCTGGCGATTATTGCCATTGCCTATCAAGTTGGCTTAACCAAGAGTCGTAAACTTGCAGGTAAAGGGAATAACTCAGCAATGCTGCATTCTCGACCGGGCTATTATGGTGTTTTGGTCGCTTTATGGTGTGGGATTCCCGCTTTTTTAATCTTGATTGTTTGGAACTTGGTCGAACCGAGTATTTTTCAACATGTTATTTTAAATAATGTTCCTGAAAATATTCGTTTAAGTTTAGATCCTGCAAGCACGAGCGTAATGGTTGACCGCGTTCAAGCGATTGCTTCTGGTTTTGGAGTAAGTGATACCCCAGCTGCATATGAACTTGCAGCAGCAGAACAGTTAAAGAAAATTGAAAGTATCGGCTCATATGCAAAATTGGCCGTTGTGATTTGTGCGGCATTGATTGGTTTAGTCATGGCTAAACGCCGCATCGCAGAAAAATATCGTGCACGTAACCAAGTCGAAAAAGTCATTAATATCGCATTGGCATTATGTTCCGGTGTCGCCATCCTGACAACAGTTGGCATTGTGATGTCGATGTTTAGTGAAGCCATGCGTTTCTTTAGTTTTGTCAGTCCACTCGATTTCTTCTTAGGCACTGAATGGAACCCCGGTTTTAGTACGTCAGGGAATGCCGAAGGTAGTTATGGTTTGCTGCCACTTCTTTGGGGCACACTCATGGTCAGTGGTATTGCGCTATTGGTTGCTGTTCCTGTTGGTTTGATGATTGCTATTTACTTGGCTGAATATGCAAAGCCAAGTTTCCGTGCTTGGGCAAAACCTGCCATAGAAGTTCTCGCAGGTATTCCAACCATCGTTTACGGTGTATTTGCCTTAATGATTATTGGACCCTTTGCAAAACAGCTTGGCGCATATATTGGACTCGATATTAATGCAACCAGTGCTCTAACAGCAGGCTTTGTGATGGGGATTATGATTATCCCATTCGTTTCATCATTATCTGATGACATCATTACTCAAGTTCCTCGCGCGCTTCGTGACGGTTCACTCGGTTTGGGTGCAACAAAATCAGAAACGATTCGCCAAGTAGTGATACCTGCAGCTTTGCCGGGCATTATCGGTGCATTCTTATTGGCAGCATCTCGTGCAATTGGTGAAACCATGATTGTGGTACTTGCAGCAGGGAACAGTCCTTTACTACACATTAATCCGCTCGAAGCAGTGTCGACAGTCACCATTACCATCGTAAACCAATTAACAGGTGATACAGACTTTGCGAGTCCTCAAGCATTGGTTGCTTTTGCACTCGGTTTAACACTGTTTGTGATTACCTTAGGGCTGAATATTGTTGCACTGTACATTGTGCGTAAATACCGTGAGCAATACGAATGAGTACGACGAATACATCAAACATGGATCAAAAATTTGATTCACATGCAGCCGCTGAGCTTCGTGAAAAACGTAAGAAAATCATTGAAAACTCTTTGGCGAAAAGACATCGTAAAGAAAAGACCTTCCGTGTCTTGGGCTTTAGTGCAGTAGTGACTGGTTTATTTTTCGTCGTGCTATTGTTTGGTAGTATTTTAGCCAAAGGTTTACCTGCATTTTGGCAAAGCTCAATGACGGTACCTGTGTTTTTTGATCCAAACATTGTCAAAGTTGGTGCGAAACCAATTCAAAAAGAAGGTGAATCACCTGCACAGTTCCAAGAGCGTTACATTGCTTGGCAAACTGAAATGGGCATGGTGGATTGGGATGCGCTCATCGTAAATGGCATCATAGCAAAAGATCCAGCGATTGCCTCACAACGTGATGATCTCAACAGTTTATATACAAGTTCAGAAGCTTATCGCTTACGTGACATGGTAATGGCAGATCCGTCATTGATTGGTCAAAAACAAGATTTTAAAATCCTTGCAGATGCTAATGTCGATGTCTGGTTGGCTGGTAATATTGACCGCAGCTTGCCTGATGAACAGCAACAATTGAGCCCAGAAGTACGCCAACTGGCAGATAAACTTAAAGCTGATGGTGTTATTACTAACTCATTTAATACTGAAATATTTAAGAATCCAGACTCTCGTAGCTCACCTGCAACTTCAGGTTTAGCTGGGGCGTTTATGGGGTCGTTATTTATGATGCTGATCGTGATCATTATTTCGATTCCAATCGGTGTAGCATCCGCAATTTACTTAGAAGAATTTGCACCTAAAAACTGGATTACCGATGTTGTCGAAGTCAATATTAACAATCTAGCAGCGGTTCCTTCGATTGTCTTTGGTTTGCTTGGTGCAGCGATCTTTATTGGTTGGATGCATATGCCGCTTTCGGCTCCTGTGGTTGGTGGTTTAGTCTTAAGTTTGATGACTTTGCCAACGGTCATTATTACCACACGTGCTTCACTAAAAGCTGTTCCTCCATCGATCCGCCAAGCCGCTTTAGGTTTGGGGGCATCACGTTTACAAACTGTATTTCACCACGTCTTGCCACTGGCATTACCAGGTATCTTAACTGGTGCCATTATTGGTGTTGCGCAAGCCCTAGGAGAAACTGCTCCATTATTATTGATTGGTATGAGTGCCTTTGTAGCAAGTGTACCAGCCACTCCTTTAGATCAATCCACTGCATTACCTGTACAAATTTTCCTTTGGCAAGGTAATGAGCTACGTAACTTCTTTGAAGGACGTACCGCAGCAGCAATCATTGTACTTCTTGCTCTCATGATCGGCTTAAACAGTTTAGCCATCTGGTTACGTAAGAAATTTGAAGTACGCTGGTAATTGAGGGCATTATATGAATAGCGTTGTTACAACTGAAAAGAATTCCTTATATCAGGATAAGTCCGTGAATCCAGAACAAACACAATTTACCTCTGCTCAGGGCAGCCAAAAACAAACCAATACTGCGTTTGTATCACAATTCGATACGCAATCTAGCGCGAAAAAAGATGCGAAATCGAGCAATGTGAAAATCAGTACCAATGATGTGCATGTGTACTATGGCGAATCTGAAGCGATCAAAGGCATTGATCTGAACATTTATGAAAATGAAGTGATTGCCTTTATTGGACCGTCTGGTTGTGGTAAGTCAACTTTCCTGCGTACGCTCAACCGTATGAATGACACGATTGATTCTTGTCGTGTGACAGGACAAGTGCTCATGGATAATCAAGACATCTATGATCCAAATCTTGATGTGGTGTTACTGCGTGCCCAAGTAGGTATGGTTTTCCAAAAGCCGAACCCATTTCCAAAGTCAATTTTTGACAATGTCGCTTATGGTCCTAAACTGCATGGATTGGCACGTGACAAATACGATATGGAAGAAATTGTTGAAAATAGCCTGCGTAAAGCGGGGCTTTGGGATGAAGTGAAAGATCGTTTGAACCAACCGGGTACGGGGCTTTCAGGTGGTCAGCAGCAACGTCTATGTATTGCGCGAACCATTGCAGTCAGTCCTGAAGTGATTTTGATGGATGAGCCTTGTTCAGCACTCGATCCGATTGCAACAGCAAAAGTGGAAGAACTCATCACCGAGCTATCCGCGCAATATACTATTGCGATTGTGACGCATTCGATGCAACAAGCAGCGCGTGTATCTGACCGTACCGCATATTTCCATTTGGGTGATTTGATTGAAGTGAATTCCACTGAAAAAGTCTTTACTCAACCGGATCATCAGTTGACTGAAGCGTATATTACCGGGCGTTTTGGTTAATCTAATCGGTTTAAAAATAGAGCCGAAAGGCTCTTTTTTTTATGGACTTTATGATTAGGTAGAAAAAGCTTAGTAGAAATAAAATACTCAATTTGGCTCAATGAGAATTATTTTCAAAAAATAGATTGAATTTTTGTGATGCAGCCCACATGTTATACGACATAAATATGAATTAAATGAGTTTCAATTTTATGCTATTTCATAATCCCAAGTTACCTGCGGAAATTCGTGTAAGCCATTTAAATGCACGTATTAATGAACAACGAAAAAAAATTGCGCAAACCACTGCATCTAAACTTGAGCTGCTGCAACTAAGCCAACAATTATCAAAAGAAGCGCGCGCACGTAAAAAGAATAACCAAAAAATTTATGTGATCGATTTTAATGGTGATACCGCTGCATCTGCGGTGACAAGTCTACGTGAAGAAATTACCCTAATCTTAGCGACGGCAAAAGCTGGGCGCGACCGCGTGGTTTTACGTTTAGAAAGTCCAGGCGGGATGGTGCATGGCTATGGTCTAGCTGCTGCACAATTGGTACGTTTACGCGATGCTGGATTTAACTTAACCATTTGTGTGGACAAAGTTGCGGCAAGCGGTGGCTATATGATGGCTTGCATTGCAAATGAAATCGTTTCAGCACCATTTGCTGTGGTGGGGTCGATTGGTGTGGTTGCTCAAGTGCCGAACTTTAACCGTTTATTGAAAGAAAAGCATATCGATTTTGAGTTGTATACAGCAGGTCAGTTCAAACGTACCGTAACGATGTTTGGTGAAAATACGGCTGAAGGTAAAGCTAAATTTGAAGAAGAGTTACAGCAAACGCATAACTTGTTTAAACACTTTGTTGAAAAATACCGTCCTCAGCTCAATGTCGATAAAGTTGCAACAGGTGAGCATTGGTATGGGCAAGATGCCATTGATCTTAATCTAGTCGACAAATTGCAAACGTCAGATGAATATCTATTAAGTCTCATGCCACAACATGATGTATATATGATTGAAACCCGCAAAAAGCCAACACTTGGTGAGAAGTTGGGCTTACAAGCAGCACAAATTGCGGATTCATTGGTTCCTGCAGTCATGTCTAAAGTGATGGAGTCATTGAGCAAAGCCAATTCGAGTCTCGTGCAGTTGCGTGATCCTAAACTCTAAAATCGTTTTTGTTATGATGTCTTTAAAGCTCACTTCGGTGAGCTTTTTTTATTCTAAATGACGCTACTTTGAAAATTGCAGCAAGCGCGGCTAATAAACAGCAATCATTTATAAATACTTTGATAATTTTGATTATCCAAACTTGGCTGAATTTAAAATATTAAAATGGATAGAACCATAGAAACCGCTGTTATTGGCGTAGAATTTAAGGTGAAAAATTAAATAAAAATAATTCTGATGAATTTACATCCAGAATGGTTTGTCTGTTCAGCACCAATTTGATAAGGTACTTAACTAATTATTTATTAGATGTTTATTACATAATAACACTGAGGGCGAAATGACAAAAATTGTCGTGATATCAAAGAAAGATCAAACGATTTTAAAAGAAACTCAGGCCACAAAAATACAAATATCTCAACCGTCCGTTATTCAGTTAGAACTCAAGCCAGCCGATATTCAGTCGATCCATCGAGTCGGAAATCAATGTGTGATTACCCTGAAAAATGGTCAAAAAATCGTGATTGATCATTTTTATACAGATGACTTTGGCTCTGATAATTCTTTGGTTTTACATAGTGGGCCAAAGCAATTTGAATTGGTTGAAATGGATGTCGATGGCAAAACGGTGAGCTATCGCTCTGTGAATGAATTTATGCAACCTTTAGGTGCATCGACACAGTTAAATCAGGCGACAACACCTGCTCAAGCTACGGAAGTTGCAAGTGAGGATGATGGTTCGCCATCGCTACTTAAGGCGGGATTGGCGATCTTAGGTGCAGAAGCGGTATATCTTCTGGCTTTTGACAAAGAAGATGATAAATCTTCTAGCAATGACAAAACAGCGCCAAGTACGCCAACTGGAAGTTTTGATAGTGACGGAAAAGTCGTGTCCGGTAAGGCGGAAGTGGGTGCAACGGTTTATATCGTAGATGCGAAAGGCAATACGATTGGTCAATCTAAAGTAGATGCCGATGGCAACTATAAAATTACTTTAGATGACGCGATTACAGACGGAAATCGTGTGATTTTGTACGCGAAAGACAAGGCGGGAAATAGTTCACAATCGACGATATTGACGGGTAATAAAGATACAATTTCGCCGGACGCTGCAAATGCACAAGTGGATGAAAGCGGTAAGTTTGTCTCTGGTTTTGCCGAAGCGGGTGCAAAAGTTTATGTTTATGCTGCAGATGGCACAACGCTTTTAGGTGGGCCTGTGACTGCGGCAAGTGATGGCAATTTCTCCATTGCATTAAGTAATACTTTACAAGCAGGTGAGACGGCTAAAGTCATTGTAGAAGATAAAGCCGGCAACAAATCTGAAGTGCAGTCAGTTGAGATGGGCAAAGATACGCTTCGACCTGATCAACCTAAGATTGAAGTGAATAAAGCCGGAACTGAGCTGGTTGGTACTGCCGAAGCCAATAGCACCATTCAAATATTAGATGCAAATTTAAAAGTCATTGCTACCACTACGGTAGATGCCAATGGTCAATTTAAACTGACATTGTCCCCAGCACTGTCGGATAGTAATAAGACAACTATTATTGTGGTTGATGCAGCAGGGAATCAATCGTTACCTTTAAATGTCACTGCTGGAACGGATAATACGGCACCCGTTGCACCAACAGCAATAATCAATACTGATGGTACAGAGGTGTCGGGAAGCGCTGAAATTGGTGCCAAAATTACCATTAAAAACAGTGCAGGAAATACGCTTGGTACCGCAACTGTAGGTGACGATGGTCGCTATACGGTGAAATTAAGCAGCGCAGTAACAGATAATAATGTTGTCCAAGTGACTGCGACAGATGCCGCTGGCAATAGCTCAAAGAGCACGCAAGTGATTGGTACAAAGGACACCATTGCGCCATCCGCGCCGACATTGACGACTGTGTATGATGATCGCGAGACGACAAAGCTCACCATTAAACAGGGGGAGAGCACTCAAGATTCAACCCCAAGTTTTGAAGGCAAAGGTGAGGCAAATGCCACGATCACCATTTATAAAAATGGCGTCGCAGTGGCAACGGTCAAAGCAGATACCAGTGGAAAATGGTTGTATACACCAGAATCTGACTTAGCGGCAGGTAAGTATAGCTATAGTTTTACCCAAACGGATCTAGCTGGAAATACCAGTGCCAAAAGCTCAGCATTTGATTTTACAGTTGAAGCGATGACAGTTGCTAAAGCGAGTTTATTCTTGATCTCAGAAGAACAGGCTTCGAATGAATTACATGATCAAGCATCGCAGTTAATAGATGATAATAATGTATTTGATGTACTTGCGCAGCACAGTGTGTCGGGCTTTGGCTTAAAAGAAATAAGCTCTTTTATTTCTGATGATCAAATCGATTTGAACAGCTTATTGAGCAATCAAGAGCCAAACAATGCTCTTGATGTAATATCAGATGATTCATCTTATTTAAATGCGTCCATCAATCCTGTATCGGGTGGGACAGCAGTTTCGAATGCAGCGTTCCAAACAGCATGGGGCACATTAGATCCGTTAGATCAATCCTTAAATGTGCTACCACTCTATTAATTATTAATACATCCATTCATGAATATAGCGATAAAAAAGCACTCGGATGAGTGCTTTTTTATTTAAGATTTTTTCAGATTGAAATATAAAAGGCCGCCAGTGATCATCGCACCAAATGTTGCAAGCAGCATATCTTTATGCGCATCCCAAATATCACCTTGTTGCCCATTGTAATTTTCAGCCTCCTCTGGTGATAAGCCAATGGCAATCAGCCATTCGATCCATTCATAAAATAAACTGGTCGCCATGACGAATTGTACGACCAATAAAAAGAGTGTTCCGGCTTTTAACTGCGGTAGCCAGATTTGAAATATGCGATAAAAGAACGGGTAGAGCAGCAATCCATAGGCAAGATGTACAAGCCGATCATACATGTTCCGACTCCATCCCATGCTTTGATCAAGGTTGAAACCGAGGAGAGCTTGTGTCCATTCAGAATAGGGTACATAAGAATATAAATAATGGGCACCAATGACATGAATCAGTAAAAAGCCAAGATATAGACAAACTGTTCTGAAAGTTAGCCCTATTTTATAGAGGAAAACGAGCAACACGATCAGCATAAACGCTGTGCCGATTTGATGGAGGATATACGCTTCCATTTCTAAAGGTTGGATACTGGCGATCACAATGGCAAGAGTTAATAATGCAAAAGCTAAGATGTGCTTAAGTTTTAATTTGAAATCAATCATGAAAAGGCAAAGCTCAAAATTTTTATCGGTGTGCAGTGGTTATAATTCGCGGCAAGTATAGCCATAATGCGATGAAAAGTGTTAGTTAGACGGCGCTAGAATTTGTGCATTATTTTTTCAAATGTCTTTAGTTTGCGGCTGGGGATAAGTATTTTAAAAAAGATTGTATTAAACTCAGATGAATATCGAAGTTTATATATTTGGACGTGACTATGGCTGTTGTTGAGGCATTTATTGCGACTCAAAATTGTTATTTTAACTATGAGTTTGAAGAACTTAATTTAACAGATGATTTTCCAGAAGAGCTCTCTGTATCTTTGCGCGGCATGATGTTTCGCCATGAGATTCAATATCCCGATGCCACATATTATGTTTATTATTCAGATGTTTTAACAGGCTGTGAATTACAACGGATGAAAGATGATTGGGCGAAATATTGCCCTGCAGAATAAAATTACGTCTAAATTTTCTATCTCCTTGCGGAGCATGCTCCTTATCTCAAAGAGAGAAGAAGTATTATAAATAAAAAACGAGGCATGAAGCCTCGTTTTTTTGATCTATCTAAAATTAGATTTTAGAAATAAGATCTTTAATGTTTGCTGCTTGAGTTGATGCATTACCTGTATATGTTGCAGGTGTCATTTCAGCAAGACGTGCACGGTCAGCAGCTGGAACAGCTTCTAATTCGTTACCATTTACGAAATCAACCATCATTTCGCGAGTCATTGCTTGACCACGAGTAAGCGCTTTAAGTTTTTCGTATGGTTTTTCAACTGCATAACGACGCATTACAGTTTGAATTGGTTCAGCAAGAACTTCTTGAGCATGGTCGAGGTCTTCTAGAATACGTTGAGCATTCAACTCAAGTTTGCCAATACCTTTAGAGCAAGCTTCAAATGCGATCAAGCTTTGTGCAAAACCAACACCCATGTTACGAAGCACAGTTGAGTCAGTTAAGTCACGCTGCCAACGAGATACAGGAAGTTTTTCACCAAGGTGAGCCAATACCGCATTCGCAATACCCAAGTTACCTTCAGAGTTTTCGAAGTCAATTGGGTTAACTTTATGTGGCATTGTTGAAGAACCAACTTCGCCTTCTTTCAAACGTTGTTTGAAGAAACCAAGTGAGATGTATCCCCAAACGTCACGGTTAAAGTCGATTAAGATTGTGTTGAAACGACGTAGCGCATCAAAAAGTTCCGCCATGTAGTCATGCGGTTCAATCTGAGTCGTGTAGGGGTTGAAGGTTAAACCTAAAGACTCTACAAAAGCTTGAGAATGAGCAGGCCAGTTAATTTCAGGATAAGCAGAGTAATGAGCGTTGTAGTTACCTACAGCACCGTTAATTTTACCTAGAAGTTCAACTTGTTTGAATTGTTTGATTTGACGTGCAAGGCGGTAAGCCACGTTCGCCATTTCTTTACCCAAAGTTGTTGGGCTTGCAGTTTGACCATGTGTACGAGACAACATTGGTTGTTCAGCGTGTTGTTCAGCCAAAGCAACGATTGAATCGATGATTTGCTGCATTGCTGCAACTAAAACTTCACGGCCATTTTTAAGCATTAAAGCGTGAGACAAGTTGTTGATGTCTTCTGATGTACATGCAAAGTGAATGAATTCGCCTGCATTTTTAAGCTCATCGATATGTGCGATTTGCTCTTTTAAGAAGTACTCAACTGCTTTTACGTCATGGTTTGTTGTACGTTCAATTTCTTTAATGCGGTTTGCATTGTCTTCAGAGAAGTTCGCAACAATTGCATCAAGCGCAGCGTTAGTTTCAGCACTGAACGCTGGAACTTCAGTGATTTCAGGACGGTTTGCAAGCGCTTGTAACCAACGCACTTCAACAGTCACACGAGCATGGATTAAACCAAACTCAGAGAGGAAGGGACGTAGAGCATCACATTTGCTTGCGTAACGTCCATCTAATGGAGAAAGTGCGGTTAAAGCGTTCATAGCGATTCCTTAAATTTTGGAATTAAACGTAAAACAAAAAGCCCGTACTGCATCAGTTAAACCACCTGATACTGTAAACGGGCAAGATCTTGAATATCTTGTAGTAGCTTGCGCTTACTGAAAATCATACCCCATGAGCTACCACCGAGCTGACGCCATAAATGTGCCATTTGTAAGCCGGTAAATAAGGTGGCGCGAATGCGATTGGTATGAGAGGTGTCTTTAAGTGCTTCGGCATTACCACGAACCATAATACGTGGATTAATTTGGCCAGCAGTTTCAATATAGGTTTGCGCTAAATTGGCAATGATACTTGGATGTAAATAATTATTATCGAAAAAGGAAAGCTGTCTTAGGATTTTTTGTTGGGATTGTTCAATGATTTCGACAAATTTGGGATTGCTGTAGACTTTCTTTTCTAACTGCAATAACGCCATCGCATACGTCATGGGTAGCTTGGTATTGGCAAGTTTAGGCAATCTAGATTTTGGGGAAGTGTTAAATGGCTGGGTAATGCTGCTTTCTAAAGTTTTTAAACCGAGAGAAATATCCGCCAATTTATCAAAAAAATCGAGCGTTTGATTGGACTGATTGGATTTAGGACGGATATTCAAACTGGCTTTGATGAGATGTTCAAAATAAAAGTTACCGCTTTCCCCGATACTTTGTTGCCCAGTCAATGCAGTCATATGAGTCAGCTGTGTTGCTTGAAATACAGCAGCTAACGCCAATGCGCGATTTTGGCGAGTATTCAGAGTTTGAGGCTGTTGAAACGGTAACTCTGTCATCCGAAACAATCCTTATGAAATAAAATCCGGTTTAGGGGCATTGGTATGATGAATCACACCACCACCTAAACAAACTTCACCGGTGTAGAACACCACACTTTGACCCGGTGTAACAGCACGTTGTGGCTCATCGAATTCGACACGCACACCATTTGGCGCTGTAGAGTCTTTAAATAATGTACAGTCTTGGTCAGGCTGACGATAACGAGTTTTCGCTGTGCAGCGGAAACCTGATTCAGGAATCTCTTGTTCACCAGCCACCCAATCAATCGCTTCAGACCATAAAATGGTGCTTTGCATGAGTGGATGTTCATGACCTTGACCAACGACTAGGCGGTTACCCTCAATGTCTTTGTGAAGTACAAACCAAGCGCCTTCTTCAGCACCTTTTAGACCACCAAGACCGATGCCACCACGTTGGCCGAGCGTATAGTACATTAAGCCGTGATGTTCACCAACCTCTTTACCCGTGTCTAAGACGATTTTTCCGGGTTGAGCAGGTAAATATTGCTTTAAGAAGTCATTAAATCGACGTTCACCAATAAAGCAGATTCCTGTTGAATCTTTTTTCTTCGCGGTGATTAGACCTAATTCTTCAGCGATTTTACGCACTTGTGGTTTTTCAATTTCACCTACAGGGAATAAAGTCTTGTTAATTTCGCGACCATGCACTGCATGTAGGAAATAGGTTTGGTCTTTATTGTTGTCTAGGCCACGTAGTAGAGGGGCATACTCTTCACCACGTGAATTTTTTAGCGTTTCACCACGACGGCAATAGTGGCCTGTCGCAATAAAGTCAGCTCCTAAGTTCACAGCATGGTCTAGAAATGCACGGAATTTAATTTCTTTATTGCAGAGAATATCTGGGTTTGGTGTACGACCTGCGGCATATTCTTCTAAGAAATGCTCAAAGACACGGTCCCAATATTCCATTGCAAAGTTTGCAGTATGAAGTTTGATACCAATTTTGTCACAAACGGCTTGAGCATCGGCAAGATCTTCCATTGCCGTACAGTATTCCGTGCCGTCATCTTCTTCCCAGTTTTTCATGAAAAGACCTTCAACTTGATAACCTTGTTGAAGTAAAAGTGCTGCAGATACAGAAGAATCTACACCACCAGACATACCGACGATGACACGTTGTTGCATAGGATTAAGCATCCAAATTTGAAATTAAGGGAGAATTTTGGTGCTCGTAAATGAGCGATAAAGGAAATTTTTGACCTGAAAGAGCATCTTGCACTGCCTTAATGACTAATGGACTGCGTGCACGGGCAGACTCAATGAGTTCATCAAGCGTCATCCATACTGCACCGACAATACCTGTGTCTAATTGTGCATCGGCATGGTGCTGAATGTCTTTAGCTAAGAAACAGAAACGGAAATAAGTACGATCAGGGAACATCGGAGGAGTATAAGTATACATGCCTAGGAGGTTCGTGATTTCTACATCGTGACCTGTTTCTTCCATGGTTTCTCGAATGGCTGCTTCAATAATGGTTTCGCCAGCTTCGACATGACCTGCAGGTTGATTAAATACAGTATGGGTAACACCTTCTGTATGTTCTTCAACAAATAGGAATTTTCCGTCTTTTTCAACGACTGTCGCAACAGTGACGTGAGCAGTCCAAGCGGTCATAGAAAAGCACCATGGGGTAAAAACGCTATTCTACAAAATTTAGGGAGCGGTGGCTATGATTGATTTTTTTCTTAATTTCCTTGAGATGCGTTTCAATATTGAAGTAAGAAGAACGTGGAGGAATCTTGTAAGATAAATCCATTGTACATATCTTCACACTGAAAATTATTTTGAGAATTAGATGAAAATATTAAGTTTATTTATATTTGTTATGTTAATGGTTAGTTGTACGGCAAAAAGCGGTGCTGATGAAAATTTGTTGCTTGTAGATGATGCAATTCTCGACGTTAAACAAACGCTGCCAAAGAAAAATAATGCATATACAGTTTGGAAAGATATATACAGAGATGGTGCAACTATTAAATTAATATATCAGATGGATAATTATACATTTCCAAAAGATAAAATATATTTGTTAGAAGAGTATGCAAAATCAGATTCTGTAAAGAATGTTATTTGCAAATCTTTATTGGAAACATTTGGTTGGGATTATTCTGTGGAGTCAATTACATATGATATGAATGATACAGTTTTATTTTCTTTTGTTTATAGTAAGAAAAATTGTTAAATAAAAGTGTATTGTTTAATTATTTAGTTAAATTATATTTTTGTCCAGTACTGACCGAATTGTTATAGATTTAACATTACAGCTTTTTAAAATACTTGCTTTAAAAAGCAGTCATGTTAAATATTAAAATCTTTATTCAATGAAGGGAGTCTTGTTATCACGAGGAAAATCAGGGAATAGCGTGTAAATCATATCAGGATTCTTTTGAAGACCCGCACCATCAATGTATTTCCACTCCTTACTTTCAATTGGACGTACTGCAAGCATGAAGGAAAGATCACCTGTCATTTTTCGACCATTCATAGAAATCGTGACTTGTTTAGGTACGGCACAAAACTCATTTCTACCAATGATATAACTTTGTTTTGGAGGATGAGTGTCAACTTGAGAGACATATATTTTATTTTGTTTAAAGGAGTTTGCAGCAAGTTCTAATATGGCATTATATTTATCTTTACCACCTGCATAATTGATAATAGATGAATCTGTTTTTTCGGTGATTAATGCATAATTACCCTTATTTAAGGCTGTGCCGATATCTTTAATTTCTTTGGCAATGATTTTTTCATAATCATCTTTACACTGCGTTGAATTCGCAAAAGCAGTTGTAGAGGTTAAAATTACGCCTGCAAAAAATATTCTAGTAATTAATAAAGTATAAGGTTTAATCAACATTAAAGAGTTACTCTGTATTTGAATTTGTCTGTCAATGAAGCATTTAGACATAAGCTGGAACTGTAAAACTAAAAACGAATGCGTATATTATTTATTTTGATCAAGATAATTATTCGACACCTTCACATAATTCTGCGCTGAATAAGGCAAGAACGCTTTTTCTTTATCGGTCAGTGGGCGAACTTTCTTAACGGGACTGCCCACATATAAATAACCACTTTCTAGAACTTTATTGGGTGGGACAAGTGAACCAGCGCCTATCATCACATCATCTTCAACAATTACATCATCCAAAATAATCGTGCCAATACCGATTAAAACACGATTACCAATGGTACAACCGTGTAATTTCACATGATGACCAATTGTCACATCTTCACCAATAATCAGTGGAGAACCCTCAGGTTTATCGGCTTTTTTATGACTCACATGCAACATTGAGTGATCTTGCACATTAGAGTTTTTACCAATACGAATATGGTTTACATCACCACGAATCACAGCAAATGGCCAAACCGAAACATTTTCAGCCAATACAACATCGCCAATCAAGACTGACATTTCATCGATATAGCAAGAGTCAGCAATACGTGGAACAGTGTCTAAATAAGGGCGAATGTTTTGGCTCATAGGAAAGTCATCTACAGGTTTTTAGGCAGTATAAAATAAAAAAGCACCTAGACCGAAATCTAGATGCTTTCACTTTAGTCTTAATATCGAGTTTTCATCAAATTTAGAATAAGTTACTAAAGAATTGTTTGATGTGATCAATCATTTTTGCAAAGAAACCAGCTTCTTCGACATTTTGTAGAGCTACAAGTGGTTTTTCAGCAATGACTTTGCCATTAAGCGTTGCAACGTATTTACCAACCACTTGACCTTGTTTTAAAGGAGCAGTTAATTTTGGTTGAACAACCAATTGAGTTTTAATGGCGTTCGCTTCGCCTTTAGGCATCGTCACGTTAAAGTTTTCAGCTAGACCTACTTGAACTTCATTGTCTTTACCGTACCAAACTTTTGCTTTTGCAAGCACTTGTTTAGCAGGTTGAACTTTTACAGTTTCAAAGTTTGCATAACCCCAAGCTAAAATTTCACGTGTTTGAGATGCACGTTCGTTCATGCTTGGCGCACCAAAGATCACTGAAATTAAACGTAAAGGACCACGTTTAGCTGAAGTCGTTAAGCAGTAGCCCGCTTCTTCAGTATGGCCAGTTTTTAAACCATCTACACTTGGGTCAGTATAAAGCAGGGCATTACGGTTGCCTTGCTTAATGCCATTGAACGTAAATTCTTTTTCAGAGTAGATCGGATAGTATTTTGAACTGTCATGAATGATATGTTGCGCAAGAGTCGCCATATCTTTGGCAGTCGAGAAATGTCCTTCAGCTGGCATACCTGTCGCATTGATGAATTGAGTATTCACCATGCCAATACGTTTCGCTTCTTGGTTCATCATGTGGGCAAAGGTGCCTTCATTGCCAGCAATATGTTCTGCCATAGCTTTAGAAGCATCGTTACCCGACTGAATGATAATGCCACGTAACATTTCTAATGCAGTTGCAGTACCGTTGAGCGGAACGTACATACATGACTCAGTGCTGCTGCCGCGACACCAAGCCGACTCATTCATACGTACTTTTTCATTTTCAGTTAGTTCACCGCTTAATAACTTTTGCTCAATGATGTAACTGGTCATCATTTTTGTCATTGAAGCAGGAGCTAATTTTTCGTTTTCATTTTTAGAAGCAAGGATTTGCCCTGTCTCATAGTCCATCAGCACATAAGATTTATTATTTAATTCAGGTGGTGCAGAAAGGACAGTTGCCGCGAATGAAAAACTAGGTGCAAGTAGTAATGCGGCAAGGGCGGTTTTTCGGGTCATTCTGGGTGGTTCCAATAACTTAGGTATAAGCACAAAGAGCCTAGCATTTTAGGACAAAGCTAGGCGGACTGCTATGGGGTGCAAGCGCTTATTTTAAAAGTATTGTAACCAATTGGTATTATTTGCTGTAAGCAGTCAATTCTTTGCAAATCGCACCATTTTTCTTATCGCCAGCTTTCTTCGCATCAGACTGCGCTTCTTTTAAAGCGTCTTTAAAACTTTTTTGTTTGCTGAGTTGCTGTAAAGCATTTACTGGGTTCTTTTCATTCGGCATATATTCTTTAGCTAATTTTGCATAACCCGCTTCAAACTTTGGTTGATCTTTGTCATTCACCAATTTTGGGCAGACTTCAGATAGTACATAGATAGCTGCAAGTTCTTGACTAGTCACTTGAGGTGTAGGGGTGACTTCAATTTTTTCATCTGCGGCATGTGCAGACATGGTAGTGAAAGCAAAAGCAGAAAGGCTAAGGGCATAAAGAGATTTTACAAAGGAGTTTTTCATTTAAATAACCTGTTAAATAACCTAAAAGATATCAAATAGCTAAAATTTATTTGCTTAGCTTAATCGTATTTCTGGTAGAGATCAGTAGAAAATTGTATTGAAGCTGTTTAAAAATCAATACATTGTGAAAGAAAAAAGGATGAGGCTATAAAGCGTCATCCTTTTTTGGGCAGGTTTGATGCAATAAGGACTAACCTATTTAGAGGACGTCCAAAGCTGAATGATCAATTAACCTTCATAACTTAAAACGTCATCACAAACTGATTTTTGCTCAGCTTTATCAGTTTCTTTAGCAGCTTGACGCGCTTCTTCAAGAACTGATTTATATTCGCTGTCAGACTGTAATTTTTCTAATGTCATTGATTTATCAGAATAATCAGCAAGATATGTTTTAGTGAGTGCTTGAATGTTGGCATCAAATTTTGCATTTTGACCAATAATCGCAGGGCATACTTCTAACATGACTTGTGCAGATGCAATATCTTCTTTTACGATGGTATTGGCTTCTTCTTGAGTGAAGTCATTGTTTGCGACCACAGTTTGAGTCATGCAAGCTGCTAGAGCAAAGCTCAATAAACCACGAAGTGCTACGGTTTTATTCATTTTGTACACACACATTTATGCTGGATGTTGAAATGTAAATATATATAATTATTCATATATTTCAATAAAATGTTCTTGCGAGTCATTTTTAATTTTTTAGTAATGGAAATTTAGTTGTGAATATTTTAATTGCCAATGATGATGGCGTTTTTGCTCCCGGTATCCAAGCTTTAGCACATGCATTGCGTCCTCTCGGTCGTGTGGTGATCGTGGCGCCTGAAAGCGAACGCAGCGGTTTTTCAAGTGCTTTAACTTTAGATCGACCATTACGACCTGTCGAAATTGCACCGAATATGTGGGCAGTAAATGGTACACCTGCGGACTGTGTGTATTTATCAATGAATGGTCTGTTTGATTTTGAATTTGATCTGGTGGTGAGTGGAATCAATAGTGGCGCAAATCTGGGTGATGATGTGCTGTATTCAGGGACAGTGGGTGCGGCATTTGAAGGCCGTTTAATGAAACAACCTGCGCTAGCCGTGTCTTTGGCTGGGCCAAATGTGCGTAGTTATAATAACCCAGAAGATTATGCAGTCGCCGCGCAATGGGTGCATGATTTTATTGCCAATGGCTTACCTGCGCTACCTGCACGACATATTTTTAATATTAATATTCCAGATGTTGCTGAACTTCAAGGCACCAAAGTTACCTATCAAGGAAGACGTTTACAGTCCAAACCGATTACCAGTCATGTAGACCCGCGTGGTCGTCAAGTCTATTGGATTGGATTGGCAGGCGAGGCAGTGGCAGAGCCTAAGAAAGGCTTAACCGATATCGAGTCAGATTTTTTTGCAGTGGCAAATGGTTATGTCAGTGTAACGCCTATACAAATGGATGCTACAAACTATGAGATTTTGAATAACTTACACGCAGAGTTATCTAAAATTTAAGTATTAGTGTTATAACTTTGTGAAAATGGTTATGCCGCAACTTTTTTAGAGTGGATTTTTGCTAATCTTAGCCCATTCATAATGACTATATTTGAATTATTAGTGAGGAAGATGATGTCCCTGGTGTCACAATATCGCGTTATTACCGCTCCTGCAGCATTATTTAAGACCCTTGTTTTATCTGCTGCTGTGGTTACAACTTTGGTCATGACTGGCTGTGCGTCAAAACCACAAATTAATAATGCGACCCGTTATGCGACTGCTCCGGATTATTATACAGTTCGTTCGGGAGATACTTTAAGTGGCATCGCAGCTCGCTATGGCTTGAGCTATGTCAGCATCGCAGAAATGAACGATATTGCCCAGCCTTATCGCATCTATGTTGGACAATCCATTCGCCTTAAAAATAGTGGCTCTCGTCGTACGACGTCTACACAAGCCATGACTCAAGCGGCACCAATTCAACGCCAAACGATTGCAATGCCAACGCAAACAGCGCCCGTGACTCAAGCTTCAACCACTCCATCGACAGTGACGCGAACTACAGTTCCAACGCCAGTGGTCAGTTCTTCAAGTTTACGTTGGGTGAGTCCAGTATCGCGTCCTACGGTATTACAAGGCTATAACTTAGCATCGAATGTGAAAGGAACACGTTACGCAGGTAATACAGGTGATCCTATTTTTGCAGCAGCTGATGGTCAAGTGGTCTATGCCGCCGATGGTCTTAAAGAGTACGGCAATTTGATTTTGGTGAAGCATATTAATGGCTATATCACTGCATATGCACATAACAGTAAAATGAATGTCAAAAGTGGCGATACTGTGAAAGCAGGGCAGCAAATTGGTGAGATGGGTTCATCGGGTACCAACCGCACGATGCTTGAGTTCCAAGTGCGTTTAGATGGTAAACCAATCAATCCAACTTCAGTTTTACCAAATAATTAAATATATAATGCAAAAGCAAAATATCCCCGTATAATACAATGAGTTGCTTTTATCGAAAGATGAAGCTTCTCATAAGTTTATGAGGGAAATTTATGTTAGATCAACTTCGAGCAATGGGTGTCTTTGCTTGCGTTGTGGAAAAAAATTCGTTTAGCGGTGCTGCTCGTGAGTTAGGTATTACCACGAGTGCCGTGAGTCAGCAAATCCGCTCACTAGAGCAGGATATGGAAGTCATTCTTTTACATCGTTCAACACGTAAGTTAAGTTTGACAGAAGCTGGACAAGCTTTTTTTCATAGTTGCCAAGAGATGCTATCTGCCGCAGAGCGCGGCAAAATTCGTATCAATGAACTTCGTGACGACTTAGTCGGTGAATTACGTATTGCATCAACACCAGAAATTTGTGCGAATCATGTGATTCCTGCATTGTCACATTGGATGTCGGCACATCGTGGTTTATCCGTTCATCTAGAAGCAGATAATCAATATATCGACTTAATTGATGGACGCATTGATATTGCGCTACGAATGAGTTCAAAAATTGATGATCAACAGTTTCATGTGGTGCCATTGGCACATGTTGAACAAGTTCTCGTTGCTGCACCAAGCTATATCAACCAAACCAGTTTAATTACACGACCAGAAGATTTACAAAATCATGATATGGTTCAAATAAATTTGGTTAGAAACTTTCAGCATTTTGCATTTGAAAATGCAGTGACTAAAGAGCAGGTTGCATTGGATGTGCACTCCCGATTTACAACAAATAATGTATTTGCTGCAAAAGCAATGTGTCAACAAGGACATGGCATTGCAAGAATATTATATCTAGATACGCAAAAAGACTTATTAAACGGTTCTCTTGTTGAAGTTTTACCAGAATGGCGTTTACCATCATTTACTCTATATGCGGTGATGTCTAAACGTGATCAACAGCCTACCAAGATTCATCGTTGCCTAGATGCATTAAAATTGTATTTCAGTCAATTACCAGGCGGACGTGTATACCAAGAAGCCTCATAAAAACAAAAAAGGTTTAAAAAGATATAAAAAAAGCCGCAATCAGCGGCTTTTTTTACTTTCGGCACATATTACGCTAGAAAGTTTTTCACCATTTTAACAATGCGTTCAATTAAGATATCCGCTTGTTTTTTATTGATGTTCAGCGTAGGTAATAAACGAATCACAGAACCTGCTGTTACGTTAATAATCAAGTGATGCTCATCACGTGCAATATTCACAAGTTCACCACATGCTTTTGGTAATTCAATGCCGACCATTAAACCAAAACCACGAACAGTTACGTTTTGATCGGCGAGTTGCTCTGTGAATTGCTCAACAAGGTACGCACCCATATTTGCAGCATTTTCAACAAGGTTTTCTTTTTGAATGGTATCAATCACGGTATAAACCACACGTGAACCTAATGCTGTACCGCTATAAGTTGAACCGTGGTTACCCGCTGTTAAAACGCCAACACCACGACCTTGAGTCATGACTGCGCCGATAGGGAAGCCATTACCTAGACCTTTTGCTGTAGTTAGCACGTCAGGAATAATATTGGTGTGTTGATATGCAAAGTATTTACCAGTACGGCCGTTACCTGTTTGCACTTCATCAAGCATCATTAACCAGTTGTGTTGGTTACAGATACGACGAATATCTTCTAAATAGCTAAAACCTTGAGGAGCCGTGTTGACGCCACCTTCGCCTTGGATCGGCTCAACCAAAATCGCTACGATGTCTGGGTGGTGAATTGCAGCTTCTTCAATTGCTTCAATATCACCGAAAGGCACACGAATAAAACCTTCAACCAGTGGGCCAAAACCTTCCTGAACTTTTTTGTTACCTGTTGCAGATAATGTCGCCATGGTACGACCATGGAATGAATGATCAGCAACAATAATTTTAGGGCTTGCAACACCTTGCATATGACCAAATTTACGTGCAATTTTGATTGCACCTTCATTTGATTCTGCACCACTATTTGAGAAGAAAACTTCTTCCATACCCGCAACTTCAGCTAATTTTTGCGCAGCAGCCGTTTGCCAAGGCACTTCAAATAAGTTACTGGTATGAATGAGGGTCGCTGCCTGTTCAGCAATTGCAGCTGTAATTGCAGGATGTGAGTGACCTAAACCACAAACAGCGATCCCTGTCAGTGCGTCTAAGTATTCTGTGCCATCTGCGGTATACAGGTGAGCACCTTGACCTCGGACAAAGCTGATCGGTTGGCGGCCAAATACTGGCATCAAGTGCGATGGTTGATCAGTTTGTACTGGGGCAAGGGTAATGTTATTCATGACTAACTCTAATTTGTCAGGTGATTGAAATAATATAGAGGAGACGCCATATATATATGAGCATCAAGAGGTCTATATAAGCAAAATATAACTCACTTGAAAAGCTGAAATGTAAATAAAACGTGAAATATTGCTTTAGTCATATTGTTTTACTCAGTTTTGGGTATAATGCGAAGCAGATTTATTGAGGATATATCAATGACTGAACAAGCACGCGATACAGAAGCGTTAATTCGTGACCAAATTGCTAAACACGCAGTTCTACTTTACATGAAAGGCACTCCACAGTTTCCACAGTGTGGTTTCTCTGCGCGTGCAGTAGAAGCGCTCAGTCAAATTGGTCGTCCATTTGCTTATGTAAATATTCTTGAAAATCAAGATATTCGCGCAACTCTTCCACAAATTGCAAACTGGCCGACTTTCCCACAATTATGGATCAATGGTGAATTGATCGGTGGTAGTGACATTATGCTTGATATGTTCCAAAAAGGTGAATTACAACCTTTAGTTGAACAGTATAGCCCAGCTCCGGAAGCTTAATTGGATATGTATTTGATGATTTTAATCATTGGATACAGATAAAAAATAGCGCCTTTAAGGCGCTTTTTTTAAGACTTAATTATCTAAAAAGTCTGGGGTTATGCGTTTTTCCACCATTCTCATAGGCATTTAAAGCATAATGAATGGTGGAAAAATCAACAAATGAATAAACTCATCGAAGATTTATGACGGATTGTCTTCAGTCAGACTTTCTTCAACACGTTGCTCGTTTTCAGCAGTCTCATTTTCAGCAGTACTGTCTTGAGCTTCAGACTTCTTTGCCTTTTTATCTTTATTCTTTTTTGACTTATTCTTTTTCTTTTTCTTTTTCTTTGGCTCTTCTTCCTCAAACTCAGCACCGTCTTCAATCGCTTGCCAGTACTCAAGTTGCTCCATGACAGCAGCGTAGATTGAGCCTTTGCTATAACGACCTTTTTTATCAAGAGTGCCTACTGGACGCGCCATCAAAATTTCTAATGCTTGGTCAATGGTATCTATGGCGTGAATATGGAATTGACCTTTTTGCACAGCTTCAATCACATCTTTGCGTAACATCAAGTGCTGCATATTTTGGCGTGGAATAATCACACCTTGCTTGCCTGTTAACCCTTGTAATTTACATGCATCATAGAAGCCTTCAATCTTGGCATTTACACCACCAATCGGTTGAACTTGACCCAATTGGTTCATGGAGCCAGTGATTGCCCATGATTGATCGATCGGTAATTGGCTAATAGCGGAAATCAGAGCTGAAAGCTCTGCAACAGTTGCGCTGTCGCCATCTACTTGGCCATAGCTTTGCTCAAAGGCAAGGGCAGCAGAAAAATGTAAAATTTGTTCACGACCAAAGTGTGCCTTTAAGAAACTCGACATCAGCAGGACGCCTTTGGCATGTAAAGAACCACCAAGTTCTACACTACGCTCGATATCTAAAATATCGCCGCCGCCTTGATAAACCGAAGCCGTTAAGCGTGACGGTAAACCAAATTCAACATCTGCATATTGAATCACAGAGAGGGCGTTGATCTGCCCGAATCGATGACCTTTGGTTTCAATTAACTGTGTACCGCGACTGAGATCTTGCCAATACAATTCACGTAAGTAGCCTAGACGGTATTTACGATGATCAAGAGCGGTGTTGATATGTGTTTCTGTCACCATTTTATCGCCAGCAAGTGCTGCATGATGATGAGCTTCACGAATCAAATCACCTAAGGTGAGGGCATGTAATGACAAAGAGCTTTGATCTTCAGCTTGACGACTTGAATCAGTTAACAGTGCAGCAAGTGCTGTACGGTCAAACGGCAGAAGTTTGTCTGTTTGCACATAGTCAGCAATTAGCTGCATATATGCCTGCTCATTAATGTCATTACGTTGTAATGTATCGGTAAAATCGGCACGAATTTTAAAGACACTGCCCAGTTCTGGTTCGAGTTCTAAAATATCGTAATAAATATCAGGTTCAGCAAGTAGGATCACTTTGATATTTAAATCAATAGCTTCAGGTTCAATCGAAATACTGCCAGTCAGTGTAAGCATATGTTCAAGTGAAGACAGCTTTAAATGTCCTGACTTTAATGCACGTTTTAGACCTTGCCATGCATAAGGCTGCTCTAAAAGTTGTTCTGCTTCCAAGATGAGGAATCCACCATTGGCCTTATGCAACGCACCGGGACGGATTAAGGTAAAGTCTGTAGTGATGGTGCCATTTTGGGTCAGTTGTTCGACATGACCTAGCAAATTGTAATGGGTTGGGAAATCTTCAAAAATAACTGGCGCACCAGCATTTGGTTTGTGTGTGGCGATGATGTTAGCTTGGTAGCGAGATGGCACGCGGTTAAATAGGCCAGGTGTAAAGTCATCTTCTTCTTGCTCAAGCACAAACTCAACATTTTGAATGATGTCATCTGCATATTGCTTCAGATAATCTTCCAAGCCTTCAACCATGCTGAATTTATTTTGAATTACATCAATACGCGGCATGACGACTTGTTTAGCAATTTCACGGTTTAAAACCTGAACTTTATCGCGTGCGTCATCTTCAAGATCACCAAGATGTAGACCAAGACGTTCAAGTTTTTTATCCATATAACGGACGTTTGACGCAATTTCAGCACGTTGTTTGCTGCTTAAAGCATTGATGTCTTCTTTCGACATTTCTTGGTATTTGTTATCGACCAAATGCATCGGAACGAAACAATGATCATCATCCTGAGAAATCAGTTTAAGATCGAGCTCTTCACCTTCTCGGGTTAATTCAACTAAAGCAAGATGTTGTTCATCACCAGCATGTTGGCGAATCATTTCAATGCGATTGTGATAGGTTTCTGCGGTGAAGCGACGTTCAAGCTGTTTTAATATAGTTTGCCAACTTTGATGTAATAACGTTTGGAATTTTGTCGCTTGACCAGAAGGAAGTTTCAGCGCAATCGGTTCACGCGGAAACTTGAAATTATTGACATACACCCAGTCTGAAGGCGTTGGCATATTTTTAGCGTGTTGTTGTAATAAGCGCTTAATCATGGTGCGCTTACCTAAGCCTGCGGTACCTACAGCAAAAATGTTATAGCCTGAATAGGGCAATGCAATGCCAGCTTCAACCGAAGCACGGGCACGATCTTGTCCTAAAAAGTCATTGAGTGGTTTGATCCGCTTGGTAGACGTCGGTATTTTTTTAAGCTCAGGCGTATGCGTCAGCTGAAGCGGCTGCAACTGGGTTTTAGTTAAAGTATTCTGTATTTCGGGTTGATCAAAAGCGCTCTTTAGTGTCGTTACTGTTTCTGCTAAGTTTTTTGTGTTGGTTTCATTAATGGTGGTTGATAAAGAAGAGTGAATTTGTTCAAGTCGCTGGGTCACTGTTGAATCCAAAAAACTAAAGAATAGAGATATGTAATTAAGGTATACAGGTTTAATGCCAAAGATCAAGCAACAGCATGCGAAATATCGATAAAATAAAACAATGATTTCATAAATGTTGTTGAAACCGTTGTCATTAAGCGCTTGAATAGCAACATTCGATTTTGACAAAAATAACTGAGTCATGACAACACAAGCTTCAGGATGGAAATCTGCTTTTACTGCATTTTTAGACCGACGTGCGCTGATTATGCTTTTTCTTGGCTTTTCGGCCGGTATCCCAATTTTACTGATCTTTTCCAGTTTATCGCTTTGGTTAGGTGAAGCAGGAATTGATAAAAGTGCAGTGACTTTTTTTAGTTGGGCAGCGCTTGGCTATTCGTTTAAGTTTGTTTGGGCACCCTTAATAGATGAGTTGCCTGTGCCATTTTTAACTAAACAACTCGGACGGCGCCGTGCATGGTTGTTGATCGCTCAAGTTCTCATTATCTGTGCAATTTGTATCATGGCATTTTCAGACCCAGCTTTAGGACAAAGCTATATTTACCAAATGGCTGCTGGAGCCGTATTACTAGGTTTTTCTGCCGCAACGCAAGACATTGTGATTGATGCTTATCGTATTGAGTTGGCTGAAACTGAAATGCAGACCGTTTTAGCTTCGACCTATAATGCAGGTTATCGTATCGGCATGATCGTGGCAGGTGCAGGGGCGTTATTTTTGGCTGCATATTTAGGCACGGCCAAAGGTAACTATATTTATGAAGCTTGGAAATATACTTACCTTGCAATGGCTGCTGTGATGGCTATTGGTATTATTACAACTTTATCGATACGTGAGCCGCAAGTTGACCGTGTACAAAAGCATTATAAACGGACCGACTATTATCGTTTAGTCGCTGTATTCTTTGCTGCCGTGGTTGCCTTTGTCTTGAGTTATATCTATTCAGGTGTAGCGGTTGAAAGTTTGAAAGAGCAGTGGCAAATTTCAGATTCATTTACCTTGTTCTGTTTAGAGGCTGTGCGCTTTATTGGTTCAGCGGTGGTTGCTTTTGGTATCGGTTCAGTTTTAGTGAAATCAGGTGCTGTAAATAAGCAGATGGCATTTGAAACTTGGGTTAATCCAGTTGCAGATTTCTTTAAGCGTTATGGTCTAAAACTGGCTTTAGTGTTGTTGTTACTTATTGGTTTTTACCGTATTTCCGATATTATCGCCGGCGTCATTTCTAATGTGTTTTATCAAGATTTAAACTTCACCAAAGAGCAGATTGCTGAAGCTGTAAAAGTCTATGGTGTGATTTTCAGCTTGGTTGGTGGCTTCCTTGGTGGTTTGCTAGCGCAGCGCATGAACATTATGAAATTAATGTTTGTCGGTGCGATATTAGCAAGTTCAACAAACTTGATTTTTATCGGCCTAGTCAAATCAGGTCAGCCATTGAGCGATGTCACTGTAAATGTAGCAGGGCAGCAATATACAGCGACGCCGGATGACACGGGAGCTTGGGCAGTTCAAATTCCAAAAGCAGTCTTGGCTGGAGATCAAAATATTAAAGTCACTGCGGATTATCAGTCGAAGAATCAACATCCAGTACAGGTGAGTTTGCCGTATCTGAATAATGCTTTTTCAAACTCAGCAATGATGTTGCTGCCAGTGACTTCAGATAACACGATTTCAGCTCAAGAGACTGCAAATAGTATCGTGGTCCGTGGACAATACTTGGCAGGCGAGTTAAAAGAAAATCAAAAAATTCAAATTATTTTGGATGCTAAACCATTCGACGCGAAGCTTGATAAAACTGGTGTTTTTAGTGCTGCAATTCCAGGTCAAGCGCTCGAAACAGCAAAGCAAAAAACATTAACGGCTCAACTACTAGAAAATGATGTAGTGAAAAAGAGTGTCGATTTAACATATCAAGTGAATACATCAGCCAATATGTCAGGTGTACTTGGTGTTGATATTCAACCGATTAACTTAGCAAGTGCTGAACAGAATGTGGACATCAAAGGTAAGGTCATTAAGCCTTATAGTTCGCTGTGGCTGTATTTTGCGATTATTGTTGATAACTTGGCTTCTGGTCTTGCTGGTGCGGCATTTATTGCATTTTTATCGAGCTTAACCAGTGTTTCTTTCACAGCTGTTCAATATGCCATCTTTAGTTCATTAATGACCTTAACCCCTAAAATTTTAGGCGGTTACTCTGGTACGATTGTGACCAATATCGGTTATCCAAACTTTTTCTTGATGACGACTTTAATTGGTATTCCGATTTTAATTTTAGTGGTTTGGGTCGCCAAACTATTGAGAGAACATGAACAAAAATCCAATTCATAATTCAATTTAACTTGAAAAAGCCTATTCAGTTTGAATGGGCTTTTTTATTCTAAGCTACTAAATAGCCTAAGTATATCTGTGGTTTTAGACAAGGATATTTGAAATAAGCGGGTATATGCATTCTAGACTTAAATTGAACTTTGTATGTTAAATCCCTATAGTATTCAAACATAATGATAGATTTAGGAAACTCGATTATGCGCATGCTGCATACCATGTTACGTGTAGGCAATTTAGAGCGTTCATTGGCGTTCTATACTGAAGTACTCGGTATGACTTTGCTTCGTAAGCGTGATTATGAAGAAGGTCGTTTTACTTTGGCATTTGTGGGCTATGGTGATGAAGAAAATCATACTGTACTTGAGCTAACTCATAACTGGGATACGGAGAGTTATGAATTGGGTAACGCTTATGGCCATATTGCTATTGCAGTAGATGATGCCTACAAGGCTTGTGAAGAAATTAAAGCACGTGGCGGAAACGTGGTACGTGAAGCAGGACCAATGAAAGGTGGTGTGACCGTCATTGCCTTTGTTGAAGATCCCGATGGCTATAAAATTGAGTTGATCCAACAAGACTCAAATGCACGAAATAATTAATGTGCAATCATTAATATAAAGTCATCTGTAATTCTGAATATTCTTATTTATAAATTTTTTTGCGTTGAGCTCACTATCAACGTTTAAAATAATGAATATATCGGAGAAAAGCTGGCTTTATTTATATGGCCCAGTAAGATGAAATTTACTCAATGGTAAATTTAGCTTATTGGGTATTTTTGTGCTGATGAGCTTTAAAGGGAAATTTGTACAGGATGTTGTTATGCTAAAAATGTTGGCTTTGGATCGTTTTACCATTCTACTTTTTGTAATGGTCATACTTGCGACTTTTTTGCCTGTCAGTGGTCAAGCTGCAGAAATTTTTGGCTATATTACAACGGCTGCAATTGCCATTTTATTTTTTCTACATGGTGCAAAGTTATCTCGTGAGGCTGTGGTTGAAGGCATAATGCATTGGAAGTTACATGCTTTAGTTTTTGCTTTTACCTTTGCATTATTTCCATTATTGGGTTTAATGGCGAAACCAATTCTCGTGCCGATGTTAGGGCAAGAGTTGTATTGGGGCTTTTTGTTTATGTGCTTTTTACCCTCGACAGTACAGTCTTCCATTGCATTTACTTCGGTAGCACAGGGTAATGTTGCTGGCGCAGTCTGTAGTGCATCATTTTCAAATATTATTGGGATGTTTATTACCCCAGTGATGGTGGCCTATTTTATTCTCGGCCAGTCACAACATAACTACGATCCGATGGCATCTATTATCCAAATTACCCTGTTATTACTGATTCCCTTCATTTTAGGGCAGCTCCTCCGTCCTTGGGTGTTTCCTTATATGAAGAAAATGCCAAAAATCGTGAAGGTATTTGATCAGGGCTCAATTTTGATGGTGGTCTATGGTGCATTCAGTAGTGCGGTGGTGGCAGGGCTTTGGCATCAAGTAAGTGGTATAACCTTATTCCTGTTGATTGTGGCGTGCTCTGTCTTGTTAACGATCATTATGTTATTGGCGTTATATGTGCCACGTTGGTTGGGCTTTAGTCGAGCTGATCAAAAGACGATTTTCTTTTGTGGCTCTAAAAAAACCTTGGCGAGTGGTGTGCCCATGGCACAAATTCTCTTTATTGGTCAGCCGATGGGGATGATAGTTTTACCAATTATGATCTTTCACCAAATTCAGTTGATGGTCTGTGGTGTGATTGCCAACCTTTGGGCAAAACAGAGCCGTGGGCAAGAGTAAGGGCGAGATGAATAGGTCCTTTTAAAATACCTTATATAGATGAAAAGAAAAAAATCGTGAAAATTAAAACAGGTTTCTTCATTTTATTCTTCGGTATGAACACAGTCGTTCATGCTCAAGAGGATTTATCTTTAAATAGTAACCGTGATGTCATTGAAAAAATGCCGCTCATCAGCCTACAGCCCATGTTGGATTTTTGTCGTGATCGACAACCACAGATGAATACGGAATTAGATCAGGCTTATCAAGCTGCCAAGCTAAAATTAATTGCTGCGGTTCAGGCTGTCCGTTTTAATGGTGTAGAGCCATTAAAAGCAAAAGATGTTGATCAGCCAGTCGATGCACAATTTAAACAGCAGCTTCAAGGCATGTTAGAGGGCATGAGCAAATCATTACAGCCAGTAAATGCAGCGACGTTTTGTCCTGCATTTATTGAAAGATTAAATCATTTTGATCAAGCCCAATTTCAGCGTATAGTCGAATTACAATATCAAAAATATTTAGAGCAAGCTCAACCTAAAGAGTAGAGCGATTCAGCCTTGAATATCTATTTATTAACAATAAAAAATCAGCTATAATTTGCCCCAACTTGTTGTGCTTAGCTCTGGCGGTATCCGTCTCGGTGGGCCAAAAGAATGGTCTGTTATGGTGTTGGTCTGCTTTTTTAAGCCTTCCTTGTAGTGATGCAAGAGTGATCAATTGCGATGACAGCTAAACCTTCTTAAATCTTAGGAGTAATCGACGATGCGCGCCGATATTCACCCAAAATATGAAACTTTAGTTGCTACATGTTCATGTGGTAACGTAATTGAAACTCGTTCAGCTCTTGGTAAAGAAACTATTTACCTAGACGTATGTTCTGCTTGTCACCCATTCTACACTGGTAAACAGAAAAGCGTTGACACTGGCGGTCGTATCGACAAATTCAAACAACGTTTTGCTGGTATGTCACGTTCTATCAAACGTTAATATCCAAAACGAAAAAAACGGGCTTTATGCCCGTTTTTTTTTGTGCCGATAAAAAGATAAACCTTAAATCGGCAATGTTCAGAACCTTATTGGTCCTGAACATCGATGAGATGATCGAGTTTCTTTTGGAAATAATCACCTTGAATAAAACGAGCTTCTACATTCCAAGCATTGGCAAACAGTGTCATGTCATTTAATTCACGTAGCATGATTTCAACAGTTTTGATTTCATGATAAGTGGTAATTTTTTCTTGCAGCTCTTGGCATGACTTGTCGTTTGCAAGCATTTGGGTCAAGCTTGAATCTAATGTTAAGCAGTGAACATCCATTTGACGTAATAATGATTCACTAAACATCGAATGACCAAAATTGCGTAAAGCCAGTTCGGCACCATTTTTACGAAGTTCAACAAATGCTTTTTGAGCGGCATCAATATTGAGCTGAATGTCTTCTTCTGCAAATTGTAAAATCAGTGGATTCTTCAATTTACTACGAATAATCGTAATGAGTTTTGAAATAAACTCAGGGAAGGTGCGGTCGTTATATAGCACTTCCTTGTTCAGGTTAACGATTAATTTAGCTTCAGGGAACTGAGTAATAAAGTTGTGTAGCTGTTTACACGATTCAACCAAGATCCAACGATCCAATTTAATGGAAAGCTCAGAGTCTTCAGCCAACTCACGTAGTTGGGCGATATCTTTCCATTTATTTTCAAAAATAAAGCCGCTGGTTACTTCATAAGTATAAAGATGAGAATCTTCTTTATCATACAGTTGCTGATATTTAAGATGAATTTCACCGCGTTCTAAGCAGTTGCGAAGGGCCTTGATAACAGGAGCTTCATCACTAACGACAATCGGCGCAATTTGTGCTTCTGGTGTACCGAAATCCAAACTTGGTATGTCAATTTCTAATGGAATAGTTAAATCGATTTCAGGTGCTTGTTGGTTGGTTGGTAGCGCAGTATTAAAGGCTTTCGCAATAAAGGTATCAAAATGTGCTTCATCACGAATATCGCTGTCTAAAACACTGTATCCTATGCGTAAATTTAATGGATAAGTTTCATTGTTTACACTGAGTAATTGAGGTTTGCTCAGGGTGTTAAGACCAATCAATTTAGACTCAAGTTTGAGCTGATTATCCGCTTGGAATAAGGCAACGATTGCACCATTGTCTAAACTAAATAATGGAGCATGCGTCTGATCTTTCAAGAAGTCTTTAATATTGGTGAAATAACTCTTATAAGTATTCCAATCTTTTTGAAAAATCGCATCAGAACAAGAAGCCAATGTAAATAGAACCAATGCATTTACATTAGCAGGTTGCTGGCCAATGGTGCGGTTGAGTTGTTGAAATGCTTTTGGTTTTTGTGGGCTAGCTTCAACTGGAGCGTTGCTTACAGCATTGCTGCTTTGACTGCCAATTTCAATTGCGAGCTGTAAAGCATCTTCTTCAGCCGCGGCAATAAATTCGAGTTTTAGTGGGTTTTGCCCAGCCACTGCGATATTTTGTGAAACGAGATCAAAACGTCCTAAATCGAGCTGCCCTTGGCTAATTTTTTTAAAGCGTTGTTTAAAGTCGTTGAGGTCAGTAGGTTGTAATAGATCGAGTAAAGGCAGACCAATTACATCATCTTCATTCTTTAGACCAAACAAAGTGAGATATTCAGCATTGGCTTGAATATGAATGCCTTCTTGAATCACGGCAACCGCTTTACGACTATCTTCAACTAAAGACTGGGTTTGGATTTGAGCTGTTTCGAGCTCTTCCATTAAATGTTGCTGCGATTGTTGTAGGCGACTAAAGGATAAAGCACGGATTAAACCAAAATAGAAACTCTCAGGTTCAGCAATATCGACAATGTCATAAATCCCTTTTTTGACTAAACTTGCATATTGTTCTGCTTGATAGTCTTCGGGTTTAAGTAAAATAATCGGTAAATTCGGTTGGCTCGATAGTTGAACTAAACTTAAAGCTTGTTCATATTTTAAATCATAAGCACGTCCAAAAATGATCAAGTCCCAATTGAGATTCAGCTGTTTTTCGAAATTTTGTAAATCATCAAGTAATATGGCATGAACTTGATGTTCGCTGTCTGTCAATAAATCACGTATCTGGTTAAAACGTATTTGATTATCATCAATAATGAGTAATCGAGTTTCCGTACGTTTTAGTTTTTTGGATAGTAATGGATTTCTCACTTTAATGCTTCCCATAAGTCGTTATTTTTGATCTCATTGCTCTGTTTCGCAATATAGTCTTTAACGACATTTTCTTGCTCTTCATTCAATAATTCATATTCAAAGCGAATAAAGCTTTGTGTCACCAACTGCGCTTTGGTGAGATAGACTTTGATGTCTTCTTTGCCTAAGCGAAGGTGGATCGTTTGTTTCTCTCGGAAGAGATTTGCCCCAGGTAAAATTAAGGTCGTAGACACTTGATCAAGTTGTGTGGTCTGTACCAATAAAGCAGGTTGATGATTTGTTGTATTGCGGTCGGTACGAATATGGGCTGAACATGGATACAAATCTTGAGCCAGTACTTCGAGACCCAATTCCAAACTTTTTTCAGTCGATTGTTTGATCCAACGAACAACACCGCCACGCCATTGGCTTTGAGCATTTTCTTGGATCAAAATAAATTCGCCGGTTTTTAAATTAGCAGGGGTAGGGCCAGTCCATTTAATGCGATAACCATTCACACTAATATCTAATACGTCAGCGGTATGAATCTGTTTTGCTTCACGATCTAGCGCTTTCGCATTAGTCATGCCTGTTGGCATATTTGAATCATGCGAATTGACAAAAGAGGCTTCATTGTGGAATTGATAATTGCCTTCTAAATCTAAAGTTTCGTGGAAGTTTTTACCTTTAGAGAGATAGAAATGCGCCACCATTAAGCTAAAGCAAATATTAATTTGCGCAGAATATTCATAACGCTCATGACGACGTTCAGTGTTGTTGGTCAAAATATTATGAATATGGAAATATAGCGCTGGAGTTAAAAATAACTTTTCATTTTTAGATAAATAATTGGCATTTCTAGTTTGCGTTTCGGTCAAATGATCGAGCAAGTTTTGCGTTGAAATGTATACATTGGCTTGATAAGACCGATCTTGTTTTGAGTTATAAATCGGTGGGTGATCTTTTTTCGTGTCTACAATATAGCGTGAAAGCGTGGTTTCTTTCGGTAGGATTTGAACCAATTTTGCCCAGTCAAAGCTACATAAATACAAGCCTTGGATTTCAGCAGGGCGAATCTGATGATTATTGAAAATATCTAACAAGACTAATTGTGCATAAGCTTGAGCAATATTTGCAATTTGATGTTGAGTACCCAGTAACTGATTGACATTACTTTGGTAGAAATTGTGTTCAATGGCGCATTCAATCAGTTGATGTGCTGCAATCCATTGACCTGCAGTCGGGGTGGCATACAACATATGTTGTTGATACAACAATAGTGTCAGTTGTTGCAGTGCATAATAAATCGACGCAATTCGAGCAGTTTGTAAGCTTTTTTTATGGCCGAATGAAAAAATCGAAAACTTTTGTTGATTGAGCTGCTGATTACATCGTTTGGCAATATCAATATAGATTTTGGCAAAGTGACTACGTAAAAGCATCGCCAATTCAATGATTTGATCATTACGATCCGTGGTAATGAGGCTTTGATTGGTAAAGTGTTTTTCTAAGCTTGTGAGCACACTTTCCATAGTTGGATGTAAAATTTGAACCAAATCAAAACGTAACATCTCTTGGCATTTCAGCTCGGAGATTTCAAGTAAGGCATTGAATAAAGCTTTAGATGAGGTACCCAATTGTAAAATTGAAATACCGTTTAACCACTCTTGCAGACCTTTAGCATTGGTCGGACAAAAGCTTAATTTATCCAGCTTTAATTCAGTCGGATTGTAAAACGTATCTGAAGTATGCGTGGTCATCTTTATTATTTAACTCAAAAAGTTGAAGCCCCAAAAAGCGGTGTCTTGTTTTTTTCGCCCGCTATTTCCCGTACAAGTTTAGGAACCAAATAACCAGGTAGGTTCTCTAAAACTTTTTTATAAATTAAATCAATATCCTGAGCTGGTGTATCAAAATGATGAGCACCTTTTACTTTATCCAGAACATGCAAATAATATGGCATTACACCTGCGTCGAATAAGCGGTAACTTAAATCGACTAATACTTCTGCAGAATCATTAACCCCTTTTAATAAGACTGCTTGGTTCAGCACGGTGATTCCTTGTTTGACAAGCTGTTGAAGCTGGCTGCACGTGAAGTCATCTAGCTCTGATGGATGATTTGAGTGTACCACTAGAATAATGCGTAGCCTACTGTTTTTTAAAATAGAAACCAGCTCTTCGTCGACACGGTTGGGGATTACGATAGGAACTCGTGAATGAATTCTCAAAAATTTAATTTGTGGCAAAGTCGATAAACGTTCAATCCACACTTGAAGTTTACGATTTGATAGTGTGAGCGGGTCTCCACCACTTAAAATCACTTCATTAATATCGGGTTGTTGTTCAATATATTGTTTAATGTTTGGCCAATCGTCATTTTTAGGCAGGTTTTCTTGGTATGGAAAATGACGGCGGAAACAATAACGGCAATGGACCGCGCAGGCGCCGGTTAAAGTTAGTAAAAAACGAGACTTGTACTTATGTAATACACCAGGCTGTTGGTTAGCTTGTTCTTCACCTAATGGGTCGTTAACAAAACCGGCGTGTTCTTCAAGTTCCAAATGATGCGGTAGGACTTGGAGTAAAAGCGGATCAAGCGGATTACCTTTTTGCATTTTTTCGACAAAAGCGCGCGGAACGCGTAGGCGAAACTCATCTGCTGCGAACTGAGCACCCGATAATAACTGATCATGCGAAAGTTCTAATACATCGAGTAATTCTTGAGGATTTGTAATCAAATCACTCAATTGAGTTTGCCAGTTTTGCTCTTGAAATAAATAGTTTATCATGCCGAATGTTTAAAAAATGCAGAAAGGTGAGTGGGGAGTATTGCTGAAATTAATGCGTCGAACTTTGAAGTGTAAGCTGAAATAATTCCGATAAAGCTCACAACGGATGAAGCCTACGAAACATTTATTAAGTTTCAGTAAACAGCAATTTTACCTGTTTGTGGGCATTGTATAAACAAAGTTCTTTAATGTCTGAGTGTAAGTTAAGCAGCTTGACCCCTTTAATGGGGATTTTTTCGTTGCGACATGGTGCATTGGTCATTTAGAATACGCAATATCACATTAATGTGCATGTGGCAGCCAATGTTACAGTCAGTACTTGCTAAATGACATGTTACAGCCCATAGCATCTATAGATTAAAGTTAGTAAGTTTGGAGTGAGCCAGTCATGGCCTATTATTCTACGAATGATTTCAAGTCAGGCCTTAAGGTCATGCTTGACGGTAACCCATGTTCAATCATGGAAAACGAATACGTAAAACCAGGTAAAGGCCAAGCTTTTAACCGCGTAAAATTACGTAACCTTAAAACTGGTAAAGTTTTAGAAAAAACTTTCAAATCTGGTGATTCACTAGAAGCTGCTGACATCCAAGAAGTTGAAATGAACTACTTGTATAACGACGGTGAAATGTGGAATTTCATGGACCCAGAATCTTTCGAACAAATCGCTGCTGATAAAGTTGCTATGGGCGACGCGGCTAAATGGTTGAAAGATGACTCAAATGAACTTTGCACAATCATGCTTTGGAACGGTGTTCCTTTAACTGTGAGCGCGCCAAACTTCGTTGTATTAAAAATCGTTGAAACTGATCCAGGTGTACGTGGTGATACTTCAGGCGGTGGCGGTAAACCGGCTAAGCTTGAAACTGGTGCAGTTGTACGTGTTCCATTATTCGTACAGCAAGAAGAAAGCGTTCGTGTAGACACTCGTACTGGTGACTATTTAGAACGTGCATAATGGTTTAAAAATAGACTATTATCGAAAGGGATGAAGTGATTCATCCCTTTTTTTATACCTATTGGTTTAAATTTTTATTCCAAAGTATTAGATGAAAAAACCTATAACAGGAGTAGAGTTTCAAGGGAAGAAACAGCAGTACCTCGAACAAGAAAAATCAAGCTGATTTATTTCAACATTTATGAGGGATTGAGATGGAAAACATTCAACCGAAGTCAGGAATGGCTTCGAAGATTATCTGGCTGTTTGTAGCCATTCTAGGTGCCGTTTCATTCGGCATACTAGCACTCAGTCGAGGCGAGCATGTCAATGCAGTTTGGCTGATCCTTGCAGCAATCTGTGTGTATAGCATTGCATATCGTTTTTATAGTTTATTTATTGCCAATAAAGTCTTTGAACTGAATGAGCGACGTTTAACGCCTGCTCATCGCTTAGCTGACGGTTTGGATTATGTGCCGACCAATAAAAGTGTTCTATTTGGTCACCACTTTGCCGCGATTGCAGGCGCAGGTCCTTTAGTCGGTCCGATTCTTGCTGCGCAAATGGGTTATTTGCCGGGAACAATTTGGCTCTTAGTGGGTGTCGTTCTTGCGGGTGCGGTTCAAGACTTTTTAGTCTTATTCATCTCGACGCGTCGTGATGGTCGTTCACTCGGTGAAATGGCAAAACAAGAACTTGGCTCATTTGCCGGAATCATCGTGATGCTTGGCGCACTTGGCGTGATGATCATCATTCTAGCGGTGCTGGCATTGGTAGTTGTAAAAGCGTTGACCAACAGTCCGTGGGGTGTTTTCAGTATCGCGGCCACTGTACCGATTGCGATTTTCATGGGTATCTATATGCGCTTTATCCGTCCGGGTAAAATTGCAGAAGTGTCGATCATTGGTTTTGTACTGATGATGGCTGGGATTATCTATGGTGGTGACATTGCACAGCATCCGTACTGGGGTCCATTCTTTACACTTTCAGGTACTGAACTGACTTGGTGGCTGATCGGTTATGGTTTCGTGGCATCTGTATTACCAGTTTGGTTACTGCTTGCACCACGTGATTACCTATCGACCTTCTTGAAAATTGGTGTTATTGCAGGTTTAGCAATCGGGATCATGTTTGCTTTACCTGAAATGAAAATGCCAGCGGTGACGCATTTTATTGATGGTACAGGTCCTGTATTTGCAGGCTCAATGTTCCCATTCTTGTTTATTACCATTGCCTGTGGTGCAATTTCAGGTTTCCATGCACTCGTTTCTTCAGGAACGACACCGAAACTTGTGAATAATGAAAAAGATATTCGCATGATCGGTTATGGCGGCATGTTGATGGAGTCTTTTGTTGCGATTATGGCTTTGGTCTGTGCAACGATTCTTGAGCCTGGTGTGTATTTTGCGATTAATGCGCCAGCAGCTGTGATTGGTACAACGGTTGAGTCCGCTGCAGAAGCAGTTCGTACATTAGGCTTCGTGGTAACACCTGAAGCATTGACCTTACTTGCACAAGAAGTGGGTGAAAATTCGATTCTGTCTCGTACAGGTGGTGCACCAACATTTGCGATTGGTATGGCGCATATCATTACGGAAATTTTTAATAACCGTTCAATGATGGCGTTCTGGTATCACTTTGCGATTTTATTCGAAGCACTTTTCATTTTAACGGCAGTTGATGCGGGTACACGTGCATGTCGTTTCATGGTGCAAGATACTGTGGGTATCGTGATTCCTGCGGTAAAAAACTCACATAACTTCTTCGGAAATCTGTTAGGTACAGCGGTGGCTGTTGCAGGTTGGGGCTTCTTCGTTTACCAAGGCGTGGTTGATCCACTCGGCGGTATTAATAGCTTATGGCCGCTATTTGGTATTGGTAACCAAATTCTTGCTGCGATGGCATTGATCTTGGGTACAGTGATTTTATTCAAGATGAAAAAACAAAAGTATGTTTGGGTGACAATTATCCCAACATTATTCTTGTTTATTACTTCAATGACCGCTGGTTGGCAGAAGATTTTCCATGAAAATCCAAAGATTGGTTTTTTGGCTCAGGCAGATCGTTTTAATGCAGCAATTGCGAAGAATGAATTGTTGGCACCTGCAAAAACCATGGCTGAAATGCATACGGTTGCATTGTCGAATCAAATCAATGCCGGTCTGTGTGCATTCTTTATGATTGTGGCATTTGTGATGTTATTTGCAGCGATTGGTGTGGTGCGTCGTGCCTTGGCAAATCCAAATCCATCGGTGAATGAAGCAGAAGCGATTTACCGTAACCCAGCTGAAATTAATCCGTCAAAGTCAGCACATTAATAGGGGAATATGAATGAACCTGAAGTTTGCAAAAAGTGGAAAAACGGTGATTTATAAAATCATTAAAATGACCATTATGTCGCAGAAGGATTTAATTCTGAACCCGAAAAATTGGTCACGTATTGCGACGTTGTGGCAACGTTTACAGCAAAGTTTCCGCCTGATGGTGGGTGTGCCAGATTACCAAAACTATTTGGAACATATGGCAAAACATCATCCTGATTTGGAAGCGATGGATGCAAAAACATTTTATCGTCACTGTGTAGATGCACGTTATCCATCAGCTGGTGGTGACATGAAGAAGTGTCCTTGCTAATGCCTTGACTTGTGCTAAAAATCCAATAAAAAAAGCGTTCTTCGGGACGCTTTTTTTATTGCTGATTTGTGAGCAGTCGAAGCGAAAACAACCCTTTTGTATACTCAATAAATATCAAGCGTATGTATTAAAAGTAATGAACTGGGTAGAGCTTGGAGATAAACACTGTATTTTTAAATAAAACACTGTATTTTAGTCATTCATTTAACTTTTTTATTGGGGAATAAAAGGTGTTTTGGGGATCAGAGAAAAGCCAACAAAATAATACATCAACGCTTTTAAGTGAACAGAGCCTTGCCCCTTTTTACCCGAAAATAAATACATTCCTCGAACAAATTAACCAAATTATTTTGGATAAAAATCTGCAAACCAAATTGGCTTTAGCTTGTCTATTGGCAGGCGGGCATGTGCTATTTGAAGACTTACCTGGTTTAGGAAAAACGACATTATCTAGCGCCTTGTCACATTTGGCGGGATTAAAGTTTCAACGGATTCAATTTACCAATGACATGCTGGCTAGCGATGTGATTGGGGTAAATATGTTTAATCAAAAAGAACATCATTTTGAGTTTAAATCAGGGCCGATATTTACCCAAATTTTATTGGCAGATGAAATCAACCGTTGTAGTCCAAAGACCCAAAGTGCTTTATTGGAAGCGATGGAAGAGGGGTATGTGACGGTTGATGGTGTGCGTTATGCTTTGCCTCAACCATTTTGGGTGATTGCGACACAAAACCCTTTATTTCAAAGTGGTACTTATGCTTTGCCTGAGTCCCAGCTAGACCGGTTTTTAATGCGGTTGTCTTTAGGTTATCCATCGCGTCAGGCAGAGAAATTATTGCTTCAACAAACTTCACGCCATGATCTGATTGCAGTATTAGCAAATATTTTTAACGAAGCCGAAATTTTACAACTACAAGGCTTTGTCGAGCAGATACATCTGAGTGATCGTTTAATGGATTACATTTTGGATCTTGCTGCTGAAACACGTAAAGGGAGACATGGTCTCTCTACGCGTGGTGTTTTAGCCTTAAAGAAAGCTGCGCAAGCCTATGCGCTGATTGAGCAGCGAAATTATGTGAATCCTGACGATGTGCAAGCGGTGTTTACAGCCGTAGTGTCTCATCGAATTGGGCTGTCAGATCTTGAAGCCTTTAAGCTTTTAGAACAAGTTTCGATTCAATAAAGGAGTTGAACCTTGGCTTCAATGTGGCAGCAATGGATTGAACGTCGATTTAAAATTGATCAGCATAAACAGCTGACCCAAAAAGACGTCTTGATCTTTATCTATCAGCAAGGCTACTTGTATTTGGTGTTAATTTTCATCACCTTTATTGCAGGTGTGAATTATGCCAATAATTTGATTCTAGGCTTTTGCTTTTTAATTAGTGCTGTACTGTGTATTAGTTTCTATATTACTTTTAAGCAGCTTCATGCGTTACAGATTCAAATAAATGTTGTTGATACACCGCAAGCAGGTGAATTACTTTCGGTCGATATTTACTTTAAACAAGATGCTGAACAGGCTAGATATTTGTGGATTAAAACTGAAAATCAGCTACATAAATTATTGTTCAATACGCAACAGCATTGCTTTCAATTAAATTTTATAACCAGCCAACGCGGTGTTTTTCAGATTCCACCCATACAACTTTATAGTGTCTATCCCTTTGGTTTAGTGCGGGCCTGGACTTATTTGTACGTACAGCAACCAGCGTGGGTTGCACCTCAAGCCAGTTGGCATTCCGTTGAAAATAAGCAACAACAGCAAAACTTTGAACCTGATCTTGATGAATTTCGCGAATTACGGAGTTTTCAGACGGGGGATTCACTTCATGCGGTGTCTTGGAAACAAGCAGCACGAGGACAAGGCTTATATGTGAAAGTCTTTGAACAATATGAAGATCTAAAGAAATTGGAGATTCATTATCACTATATGCCAGCTCAAAGTCATGAAGAAAAACTTAGCCTTATGATGGGTTTGGTCGAGCAGGCTGAGCAAAATCACGATCAATATGCACTGTATTTACCTAATGCTGAGTTAGCATCAGGCACTGGAGCACTGCATTTTTCCGAAGCTAAACGGTTATTGGCGCAGGCTTGATTTATGATTGAAAATACCATACGCCGCTCCATACTACTCACTTTAGCTTTGGTGCTCATTGCGCAAATGCTTTATATACCAGTGGTGACATCATTAGTATTTTTAGTCATTTGGCTTATTTTATTACACAATACCCGCGCAACTAAAAAACCATTTTCTAAAATTTTAACCTATGTGCTGACATTGATAGCTTTATTCAGCATTTACATAAGCCATAAAACCTTTATTGGTGTTGATGCAGGGGTTACAGTACTTAGTACATTTTTATTTGCTAAATCTTTAGAAACAAAAACACGTCGTGATGTAATTATTCTATTTAACTTTGCGATGTTTGTGATTGCCAGTAGCTTTCTGTTTAGCCAGTCTTTCGCCATGGCACTGGTTATTTTATTGGCACTGTTGAGCTGTTTTATTGGATTATACCGTTTACAGACCGTTGGTTTTAGCCAAAACTCAGGCGGTGAAGTACAAGCGATTAAACAAGATATTGGGCATGTGGGAAAATTTATTGCCTTAGCTGTTCCATTTTTTATTTTACTGTTTCTCTTTTTTCCACGCCTACCACCGCTATGGCACATTCCTATTCCTGAAAATAAAGCCACAACAGGAATCAGTGACAGCATGTCTCCTGGCGATATTGCTGAGTTATCACAGTCGAGTAGCTTGGCATTTCGTATAATCGGAGATATTCAAGCCTTGCCACCACGTACAGAGCTGTATTGGCGGGCGATGGCTTTAGATGAATATGATGGTTCTAAATGGACAAGTCATTTTTTTAACCAGAACGTTATACAGCTGAATCCAGCCGATTTAAAACCCAAGCGGACATTGAATTATCAATATTTGGCTGCCGACCCAACTGTGATGTGGATTATGTCGTTGGAGCAATCCGTTCCCAATGAAGCACGTTTTGCTTTAGGTCAAGATGGTCGAATTACACCCTACCGATTAACAGCACGTACAGAGCCGATTCAACTGAAATGGTTAGGAAGTGCAGAGCCGCCACAAATAAAAAATGTGGCTCTACTTGAAAAATTAAACACTCGCTATGTTGAAAACTTGGATGTTCAATCACAACAATTGGCCCAAACTTTATGGCAGCGAAGTCATCAAAATCCTGAGCGTTATATTGCCGAAGTTTTGCAATGGTATAAACAAAATCGCTTTGCATATACTTTAAGCCCAGGTGTATTGGGGCAAAATCGGATAGATGATTTTTTATTTGGATCAAGACAGGGCTTTTGCGAACATTTTGCATCGAGTTTTGCAATGTTGATGCGCTATGTGGGTGTTCCATCGCGTATTGTCGTGGGATATCAAGGGGGGCAATTAGCACCAGATGGGAAAAGTTGGGAGGTTCGTCAGCTCGATGCACATGCGTGGACAGAGGTTTATGTCAATCAACATTGGCGTCGTATTGATCCGACGGCCATGATCGCACCGCAGCGTATCGATGGGGGGATGCAGGATTATATGGAACAAGATCGGACAGTTTTTGGGAGCCAGCAGTCGACTTGGGCCTATCAACAATTTTCGATATTGAAAAAAGTCCGTGTATGGAGTGATTATGCGAGTTATCAATGGCAAAGCAAAGTGGTGGGTTATAATGCTGAATCACAGCAACAATGGTTTAAAAAGCTCGGGGTAAATTCTGTTTATGCAGGTGGGTTACTTCTTGTATTGGGTATTGGTGGCGTTGTTGCATTATATTTTATATGGATTTTGTGGAAAAAAAGAAAAAGTCTAAGTCCTCTCGAAATAGAAATAGCCAAGTTTGCAAAGAATTTACCCTTGAGCCAGCAAAAAGGTATTTCTGAAAGTTTTAGGCATTGGCTACAACGTTTGGCTGAAAATGTCTCTGAACAGGAAAGGGGTTCATTTGAACAAGCTATTAGGTTATTTGAGCAGGAAATTTATGTAGGTACTGCGCTAAGTTCTCAAGATATTCAATGTTTTAAGTTGTTGCTCAAAACTTGTACGCAAAATTTAAAAAAGTCAGAAAAGGGCTTGTCATAAAAAATAAAAATGAATATGATGCTTGAACTTCAGGTGTATAGCTCAGTTGGTTAGAGCGCTACGTTGACATCGTAGAGGTCTCCAGTTCGAGTCTGGATATACCTACCAAGATTTTTATTCGTAAATCAATTGATCTAATTTATCTTAATAAATTACATTTCAGTTTTGAATGTAAAATTAGTTGGCTTAAGAAACATAATCTGCGAAATGAGTATAAAAAACCAATTTAAATTTCTGTTTTGATATCAAGTTTGAGTTTTTAGTGTAATGGCGACCGGATATTTGGGGAGTCTTCATATTAATACCAATTAAATGTATAAATCATGGCTTATCACTGTTCGATATAACGGAATCAGCTTCATAGTAACTAGAGATACAGAGTATGAATGTATTGCTTGGGCCAATTCTATTCTTTTCAATTTAAAGTTTCCAAAAACTTTTCCTAAATGTTAGAAAGATCTGACATTTAAGTAATTATCTGAAAATATTATGAAATATTGGATCTAAAATGCGTGGTTATACCTTATTTTAAACAATAAATAATAGAACTATTTGATAAATATTGGGGAGGGTTAGTGGATGATTCTTTCTATAAAATCATTTATCCGAAATTGCTAAGTAGCATCATGAACGATTAAAAACTGTTAATACTGGTAAAGTACATCTTCAAATCGGGTTATATAGCTCTATTTTATTTATGTAAAAATTGAATTTTCTTAATTAAAAAAAGCAATTTATTTGTGTTTCAAACCTCAAAATACAAACTTAGATTAATATCTAAAGAGGAAGTCAAAGCGATTATTGATGGATTAAAGTATGTATTTTGGGATAATTCTAATTAAACCCTCAAATTTTGTAGTTTGAACATTCTTATTAACTTTTAAGGCTTTGTGTAATAAAGCTACACCAAGATAAAGTCTTGAAAGTATAGCTGAATTAGCTTGAGTTGATTTTTGACTAAATTTATAACTTTTAACATTGTTTAGTCGGTTTTTATGTCAATATATTAATTAATATATTTAATTTCTTTGTATGTTATATGAAAAAATAAATATTTTAAGATGTATATAAAAGTTATTAAATATCAATTATTTACTGGTTGGCAAAAAGTACCATTTTTTTTGGTTGAATTTTGGTCAAAAAAACTTATATTAAAAAAATATCTATTATAAATTATTAAGTTAAATTAACTAAAAATTAATTTATTTCCTTTTTCCTTAAGTTGATTAGTTTTATTTGTTAGCTTATGTGTATATTGAAAATTACATCATTTTTATTTTATTTTGCGTGAAAAGTGTTAATTTCAACAATAAGGTGGATGTCTTAATATAAAAATTTAAATTTATCTACTGGTTTTTAAAAAAAATAATGTTTAACAAGTACTTATTGTGTTTTTTTTGAAAAAAACTTCGTTAAAATTATTTTAAATATGGGTTTTTTTTGCAATTCAAAAAATGTGTTAAATCAGTTATTTATTCAATCTTAAAAAATTAGGTGCAATGCATAGAGGAATTATTTTCATGGCAAATGTCCAAGTAGTTTCGAAGGAAACTCATGCGGTTTTGCAAACAAGTTCGGAGAATAAAATTCTTTTAACTGAAAACTCCGTGGTTAAAATTCAAATTAGTATGAATATGGTGGAAAGCATCACTCGAGATGGTAACGCTGCTATCGTAAAATTAAAAAATGGCGAAATAATTGTAATAGATAGCTATTTTGATGATTCTTTAGGAGCACACAGTATTGTTTTTGAAGGGGAAGACGGGCTTTATTGGGCTCAATTTACAGATGAGTCTGGCAATATTATATCAGATATAATTTATAATCCTTTAGAAGACATAAGTCCCTTGCTCTATAGTAATACAACAGATGGAATTACACCTTGGGCTATCGGTGCAGGACTTCTTGGGGGTATAGCGGCGGGTATTGAAAGTTTATCTGAAGATAAAAAAAATAATAAAGATTTAAATTCCGGTACTGATACCACTGCACCATCAGCACCAACCGATGTAGTGATATCGGAAGACGGTACAACGGTTACAGGTAAAGGTGAACCTGGATCAACAGTTAAAATAAAAGATAAAAATGGCACCGTAATTGGTACTGGTACTGTTGATTCTGCAGGAAATTTTGAAGTTGAATTGAAAGATCCATTAACTAATGGTGAAAAAGTAGATGTTACACTAACAGATAAAGCTGGCAATGAATCTGAACCAACAGAAGCAACTGCGCCAGATACAACAGCACCAGAAGCACCAACCGATGTGGCGGTATCAGAAGACGGTACAACAGTTACAGGTAAAGGTGAGCCCGGCTCCACGGTAGAAATCAAAGACCAAGACGGCAACGTGATTGGTACAGGAACTGTGGATAGCAATGGTGATTTTAGTGTTGAACTTGAAGAACCATTAACCAATGGTGAAACCATTGAAGCGACAGTAACGGATCCAGCTGGCAACGAATCTGAACCAACAGAAGCAACTGCGCCAGATACAACAGCGCCAGAAGCACCAACAGATGTAGCGGTATCAGAAGACGGTACAACAGTTACAGGTAAAGGTGAGCCCGGCTCCACGGTAGAAATCAAAGACCAAGACGGCAACGTGATTGGTACAGGCCCAGTGGATAGCAATGGTGATTTTAGTGTTGAACTTGAAGAACCGTTAACCAATGGTGAAACCATTGAAGCAACAGTAACGGATCCAGCTGGCAACGAATCTGAACCAACAGAAGCAACTGCGCCAGATACAACAGCACCAGAAGCACCAACCGATCTAGCATTCAACGATACAGGTAGTCAAATTAAGGGTAAAGGTGAAGCTGGAACAATTGTAGAAGTAAAAGATGCAGATGGTAATGTGATTGGTACTGGTACTGTAGATTCTACGGGTCATTTTGTTGTTGAACTTGAAGAGCCATTGGTTGATGGGGAAACAGTTTCTGTAACACTTACAGATAGTTCAAATAACACATCGCCATCAAGTAATGTTGTTGCTCCAGATTTAATAGAAGCCGATGCTGACGCCGATGCGGATGCTGATGCGGATGCAGATGCCGATGCGGATGCTGATGCGGATGCAGATGCAGATGCAGATGCAGATGCAGATGCTGATGCTGATGCTGATGCCGACGCTGATGCCGATGCCGATGCCGACGCTGATGCGGATGCCGATGCGGATGCAGATGCCGACGCGGATGCCGATGCCGATGCGGATGCAGATGCGGATGCCGACGCGGATGCCGATGCGGATGC